>NZ_JCAFWP010000012.1:0-101544 GCF_059295135.1 Stenotrophomonas sp. INTA L402-1 | reverse complement strand
GTGTTAGGCCTACCGCCAGCGTTCACTCTGAGCCAGGATCAAACTCTTCACTTAAAACGACATGATCCGAAGATCAAAATTTAAAGCTGCAGATGATTGATTCTGGCAACGTATCGCTTGCTTTAAAGCGATTAATAGTTGCTTGATCAAACGTCTGCAAGATGGACAATCATCCTTCCTGCAGGCGCCTTCACAAGATACCTGCGCATACTTTCAAAGATCCGGGGAAGTGGCCTCAGCGCCGTTTCCGTGTGCTGCGAAGTTTCCTCCGTAGCGAGCCGCCCATTATGCCAGACTTTTTCAGTCCGTCAACACCTTCGTTCGATCATCTCGTTCGGCGGTGGTGGGCGCCCTGTTGTCGCTGAAGCCCCTTGGTGGCGACCCCTGCGACGGGGGAGGAGAAGTATGTCCCCATTTGCATCATTTGTGAAGGGGGTGTGGCGATTTTTTTTAACGGATGTTGCATCCGTTCATCCATCGCGCTGGAAGCACGGCCTCCGGATGGATCCTGCGAAGAACAACAGTAGTCGAGCATGGCTATGCCGGGCGTCCTGCCCGGCCCCCTCCGGGCCGTCGCAAGCGACGTTGGCAACGGCTCCTGCCGTTGCCTTCGACTCTACATAAGGAAGGGCCGGCTGCGCCGGCCCTTCCCTGGTGTCAGGCAGCGACCAGGCGCACGCGGGCGAAGGTGCGCTTGCCGACCTGCAGCAGGCCTTCGAAGCCCGGCTGCAGCACCTGCTGGCCATCTTCCACGACTTCGCCGTCCACCTTCACCGCGCGCTCCTTGAGCTTGCGGTTGGCTTCGGAGTTGCTCGGGGTCAGGCCGGCCGCGGTCAGCAGTGCGGCGATACGCAGGCCTTCGGCCGGGATCGCCACGTCCTGCAGCGGCAGCTGGGTGATGTCGCCCTGCCCGGTCACCGCCGCTTCCCAGCCGGCAATGGCCTGCTCGGCCGCCGCGGCGTCGTGGAAACGGGTCGCCAGTTCACGTGCCAGGCGCAGCTTGACCACGCGCGGGTTCAGGCCGCCATTGGCCACCTGCTCGCGCAGCTGTACGGCTTCGGCCTGGCTGATGTCGAAGGACAGCAGCTCGATCCAGCGCCACATCAGGGTGTCGTCCACCTTCATGGTCTTGGTGACGATGTCGATGGCCGGTTCGCTGATACCAATGTAGTTGCCCAGCGACTTGGACATCTTGTTGACGCCGTCCAGGCCTTCCAGCAACGGCATGGTCAGCACCACCTGCGGCTTCTGGCCGTGGTGTTCCTGCAGGCCACGGCCCATCAGCAGGTTGAACTTCTGGTCGGTACCGCCGAGCTCGACGTCCGCTTCCAAGGCCACCGAGTCGTAGCCCTGCACCAGCGGGTACAGGAACTCGTGGATGGCGATGGACTGCTGGGCGGCATAGCGCTTGGCGAAGTCGTCGCGCTCGAGCATGCGCGCCACGGTGTGCTGGCCGGCCAGGCGGATCATGTCGGCGGCGCCCATCTTGCCGAACCACTCCGAGTTGAAGCGGACTTCGGTACGGTTGCGGTCCAGCACCTTGAATACCTGCTCTTCATAGGTACGGGCATTGGCCAGCACGTCGTCCTTGCTGAGCGGCTTGCGGGTCAGGCTCTTGCCGGACGGGTCGCCGATCATGCCGGTGAAGTCGCCGATCAGGAAAATGACCTGGTGGCCGAGGTCCTGGAACTGGCGCATCTTGTTCAGCAGCACCGTATGGCCCAGGTGCAGGTCGGGCGCGGTGGGGTCGAAGCCGGCCTTGATCCGCAGCGGGCGGCCTTCCTGCAGGCGCGCACGCAGATCCTCGAGCTTGAGGATCTCGTCGGCACCACGGCCGATCAGGGCAAGGGCTTCTTCAATCGAGGACACGTGACTACTCCCGGCAACGCCGATTCTTGTGTGGGGTGTTAAAGCAAAGTTAACCCGATTGGCTTCACAAAAGCCAATGGGCACAAGGGTTTGACGCGGTTTTCTCAGGTGTCTATGGTAACCGGCGATCAGGCCCGCGCTCCCGGGCTGCCAGGAAAAAACCGCCGATGCACAATTCCGAACAAGGGCGCGCACGCAAGCAGCGCTTCCAGGAACGCCTCCACGTCCTGCACGACAACGCCCTGCATCGGAAGCTCAGGCAACATCTTCCCGCCGCCTTCAATGAGCGCTGGACCCGCCGTCATTGGATGCATGCCAGCCTGTTCGCGACCATCGGCGCCCTGGTGGCGACCATCGTCCCGGGTTTCTCGCACACCATCGACGCGCCCTTCGCCGACAGCCACACCAGCCTGGCGCTGCCGTTGCCGCCGCTGACCATGGCCCGCCAGCAGCAGGTGCCCGGAGACAGCTGGCAGGTGCTGCGGGTGCAGCGCGGCCAGACCCTGAGCGACCTGTTCGACAAGGCCGGCATTCCGGCCACCACCCTGCACCGGGTACTGGACCACCCAGGTGCGCGTGAGGCGCTGACCAAGCTGCGCCCGGGTGCCGAGATCGCCTTCGACATGCCGCTGTCCGGTGACCTGCGCAGCATCCGCTTCGACCGCGATGCCGAAAACCGGGTGGAACTGAGCCTGGCCGGCGATGACATCAAGGAGAAGGTGACCAAACGCGAGACCTCCACACGCACGGTGGTCACCAGCGGCGAGATCACCAGCTCGCTGTATGCCGCGGCCAGGCGCGCCGGGCTGTCGCCGTCGGCGATCGCGACGATGACCGACGACATCTTCAAGTACGACATCGACTTCTCGAAGGACCTGCAGCCGGGCGACCGCTTCAGCGTGGTGATGGATGAAACCTGGCGCGAAGGCGAGAAGGTGGACACCAGCAAGATCCTGGCGGCGACCTTCACCACCGGTGGCAAGACCTATTCCGGCTTCCGCTTCGACCGCAACGGCAAGTCCGAGTACTACGACATCAACGGCCGTTCGCTGAAGAAGAGCTTCATACGCATGCCGATCCCGTTCGCACGGCTGAGCTCGACCTTTGGCGCGCGCAAGCACCCGGTGCTGGGCAAGATGCGCATGCACAAGGGCGTGGACTACGCCGCGCGCACCGGCACCCCGATCATGGCCGCCGGCGACGCCCGCGTGCAGTTCGCCGGGGTGCAGCGCGGCTACGGCAACGTGGTGATCCTCGACCACGGCCGCGGCCACACCACCCTGTACGGCCACATGTCGCGCTTTGCGAACATCAAGACCGGCCAGCGTGTGGCCCAGGGCACGGTGATCGGCTATGTCGGCTCGACCGGCCTGGCGACCGGTCCGCACCTGCACTACGAATTCCGCGTCAACGGCGAGCACCGTAACCCGCTGACCGTGACCATGCCGCCGCCGGAGCCGCTGAAGGGCGCCGAGCTGGTCGCCTTCCGCGCGCAGACCGCACCGGCGATGGCGCGCATCCAGGGCATGGAGAAGCTGATCTACGCCGACGCCAGCCCGGCACCGACCAGCCGCGACGAGGCCGCCCCCGAGGTTGCCAGCGCCAAGGACAAACAGGCAACCGGCCGCAAGCGCGGCTGAGCCCCTGCGTTGACGAAGAAGGACGCGGCAGCCCAAGCTTGCCGCGTCCTTTTTTTATGCCTGCCATGAACACAACTGTCGACGCTGACGCCCCCCTGTACCTTGGCCTGATGTCGGGCACCAGCGCCGATGGCATCGATGCCGCGCTGGTGCAGTTCCCCAGCGGCGCTGGCTGCCGCTTCGTGCATGGCCTGACCGCCCGCTGGGAGCCGGTGCTGCGGGCGCGGCTGGTGGCACTGGGCGAAGGGGGCCCGCTGGACTCGCTGGAGGAGCTGGGCGAACTGGACGCGCGGATCGCGATCAGCTTCGCTGAAGCCGCCAATCAACTGCTGGCCGAGGCCGGTGTGGACCGCAGCCAGGTCCGCGCGATCGGCTCGCACGGCCAGACCGTGCGCCATCGTCCGCTGGCCAACCCCGCCTTCACCGTACAGCTGGGCGACGGCAACCGCATCGCCGAACTGACCGGGATCACCACGGTGTGTGATTTCCGCCGCCGCGACGTGGCAGCCGGAGGCCATGGTGCGCCGCTGATGCCAGCCTTCCACCTCGGCATGCTGGGCACGGCTGATGAAGACCGCGCCGTGCTCAACCTGGGCGGGATCGCCAACCTGACCCTGATCCCGCGCGAAGGCGCGGTGCGTGGCTTCGATACCGGCCCGGCCAACGCGCTGATGGATGCCTGGTGCCAGCGCCACACCGGCCGCACCTTTGATGCCGACGGCGCGTATGCCGCCAGTGGCGCGGTGGACGAGAGCCTGCTGGCGGGTTGGCGTTCGGAGCCGTGGTTCGCGCTGCCGCCGCCGAAGAGCACCGGCCGCGAACAGTTCCACCTGGCCTGGGCCGAGGCCCACATGGGCGAAGGCCAGTACGCTGCCGCCGATGTGCAGGCCACCCTGCTGGAGCTGACTGTGGCGACGGTGGCCGATGCGCTGCTGGCGCAGCAGCCACAGACCCGGCGCCTGCTGGTCTGCGGCGGCGGGGTGCGCAACCGGCAGCTGATGAAGCGGCTGGCTGCACGGCTGCCGGGGGTGCAGGTGGAGTCCAGCGCGGTGCATGGGCTGGACCCGGAGTACGTGGAAGCGATGGGCTTCGCCTGGCTGGCGCAGCGGACGATGGACGGGCTGGCCGGCAACCTACCGGGCGTGACCGGGGCGACGGGGCCGCGGATCCTGGGGGCGATCCACCTGGCGTGAGGTGGTCATCCACGCATGGCGTGGATCTACCGGGAACGGCGGTCGAGCATAGCTCGACGCTACAAGGGCGTTAATCGAAGCCCTGCCCTGCGGGCAGGGCCTGCAGGGCGGCGATGGCATCGGAGAGCGCGTCCACTTCGGGATCGCCGAAGCCGGAGCGGACCTCCAGTTCACTGCTGAACAGGCCCTGCTCCAGCAAGGCGGTGCAGGTCTGTTCGTGGGTCCAGCCGCGGGCAACCGCGACACGTCGGATACGTTCCAGCAGCAGCGGGTCCAGGTCCCGCAGCACAACGTCGGCCATGCTCACTTCCCCGTTCGCAAGGCACCGCCCCCTCGGCGCGTCGGGGGCGATGATCCCGCAGACCGGGCGGGCAGGCAATCAGGCGACCGGCGGTGGCCCGCGGTCGGCGATGCGCGGCCACAGCCAGGCCAGCAGCAGCAGGGTCGGCACCACGGTGACCGAGCTGAGAATGAAGAACGTGCTGTAGGACGTGGCTTCGACGATGTAGCCGGAGACACCGCCGACGAACTTGCCGGGCAGGTTGGCCAGCGAGACCAGCAGCGCGTACTGGGTTGCGGTGAAGTTGCGGTCGGTCAGCGACGACATGAAGGCCACCAGCACGGTGCCGGCAAAGCCCTGGAACAGGTTGTCGGCACTGAGCGCGGCATAGAATGCCCACAGCTTGCCTGGGTTGTGCGCCATCAGCAGGAAGGCCAGGTTGGACAGCGCCACGCCCAGTGCGGCCACCAGCAGCATGCGGCGGAAACCGAACGCGGCCACTGCGATACCGCCCAGGAAAGCACCGCCGATTCCCATCCACACGCCGAACAGCTTGGAGACGGTGGCGATGTCGGCCTTGTCAAACCCCGAATCAAGATAGAACGGACCGGCCATCACACCAATGACCTGATCGGGGAACTTGAAGAACCCGACAAATGCGAGCAGCGCCAGCGCCAGTGCCACACCATTGCGGGTAAAGAAGCTGGAAATGGGTTGGACGAAGGCTTCGGCAATGTCGATGCGGCGCTGCATCGCGGTGGCCGGGCGCTCTGGTTCGGCACACAGCAGGGTGGTGACGATCGGCAGCAGCATCAGCGCGGCCATCGCCAGGTAGGCGACGATCCAACCTTCGAACTGAGCCAGGTACAGCGCACCAGCGCCGGCCAGAATCAGGCCGATCCGGTAACCCAGCGTATAGGTTGCGGCCAGCGCGGCCTGCGCAGACTGCGGCGCGATCTCGATGCGATAGGCATCGACCGCGGAATCCTGGGTGGCACCGGCGAAGGAGGCCACCAGTACCCACATCACCAACGGCCAGACCCCTTGCTCGGGCCGCACGAAGGCCAACGCAACCAGGGCCACCAGCACAACGACCTGCGATACCAGCAACCATGAGCGGCGGCGTCCAAGCCCGCCCAGCAACGGGAACGCATAGCGGTCCAGCAACGGTGCCCACAGGAACTTGAGCAGGTAGAAGAAGCTGGCCAGGCTGATCAGGCCGATGCTGCCCAGGTCCAGGCCGACGTCGCGCAGGCGCGTGGACAGGGTCTGCGAAGCGATCAGCAGGAACGGCAGGCCGCTACCGAAGCCAAGCATGGCCATGGTCAGCGCCGACGGGGTACCGAAGGCACGCTTGATTCCTGCCCAGCCCTTGTAGCTGACCGGCGTGGCCGCCTCGGTCACAGGTCGTAGTCCACGATGAACGGCGCGTGGTCGGAGAAGCGCTCGTCGCGGTAGATCGAGCAGCTGCGCAGGCGGTCACGCAGGCCCGGGGTGATGAACTGGTAGTCGATGCGCCAACCGACATTGTTGGCACGGGCCGCGCCACGGTTGCTCCACCAGGTGTAGTCCTCGCCGGTGGGGTTGAGCAGGCGGTAGGCATCGGCCCAGCCACGTCCGGCGGCGACATCGGTGGCCTGGCCATGGTCGGCGCACAGGGCATTGAGCCAGTCGCGCTCTTCCGGCAGGCAGCCGGAGTTCTTCTGGTTGGACTTCCAGTTCTTGATGTCCAGCGCCGAACGCACGATGTTCCAGTCGCCGCACAGCACGTAGTCGCGGCCGCTGCGCGCCCATTCCTCGAGGATCGGCCGCAGCCATTCCATCACTTCGAACTTGAAGCCCTGGCGCAGGTCGCCCGAGCTGCCCGACGGGATATAGAAGGAGACCACGCTGAGGTTGCCGTAGCGCGCCTCGATGTAGCGGCCTTCGTCGTCGAACGGGGCCCAGCCGAGCGAGGTGATCACCTGGTCCGGCTCGCGCTTGCTGTAGATCGCCACGCCGCTGTAGCCCTTCTTGGTGATGGCGTCACGGTAGAAGCAGTGGTGGCCGTCCGGGCGGAACATCGGGTCGGTCAGCTGGTCTTCCTGGGCCTTGGTCTCCTGGATGCACAGGACGTCGGCGTCCTGGGACCGGAACCAGTCGAGGAAGCCCTTGGTTGCTGCGGAGCGGATGCCATTGGCGTTGAAACTGATGATGCGAAAAGTCACAGTAACCTATTGTTCTTAAAGGAGGTCTATTTGGCTTAGTGCCTTCCGTACCAACACCAGTACCAACTATTCATGGCGCTGCGTACCAACACATTGCGTCGGCAAGCCTACTTCCGGCTGTGCCCCAATGCTACCGATCGGAGGCCACCCGGGCGACGAAGTAATCGGGCTTCCTGGCCATGCCCCACTGGAGAACGGCTGTACGCACCAGCTCCTTCGCGTCCATGGCATCCACCGGGCAGGTCCCGCTGTGGACGTAATAGTCGACCCAGCCATAGTCGTTCAGGGGCTCTACGTCACAGGACAGGTGAAGCAGGAACTCGGCATCCTCCCGTTCGGAATCCACGGGTCCTATCCCAAGCTCCTCTCGCAGCTCGTGGGCCAGGCGCTGGGCATGCGTCCTCATTGTGTCAACCACCACAATCCCATGATCCAGCAAGTCCTCTGCAATAGAGGAAGTCGAGCGCGGAGAGCGCAACACGGGAATTCTCATGAAGCCGCCTGGGCTGTGAAAGAACCTTGATCGTGCTCCGGCCCAATCGCACCGCTTGAGATTTGGCGGGCGGTGGGTAATAGACGGACGTTAAGCCAGGCGGGTGGGTAATCGACGGAGTGCATCCGCCAAGCCACCTGTTCCCAAGGCCTACCGAACCATGAGCATCGAAGACCGGCAGTGTAGGACGGGAAGTCCGTCTATTACCCACCCAAGGTAGGTGGCGCCTACCCCATCCATCCGAATGGCGGATCCTGGTCGGCCTTGGCCAGCCGGTTGCCCCGAACCTTTTCCTGCCAGGCCCGGATCAAGGCCACGTCCTCGCGCAACCTCGCCTCGTGCCTGACCACCCATTGTTCGGCGCCGGCCCGGCCCTGCGCGTAGCTGCTGCACCAGCGGAACGGTCCTCCCGGGCCGTGCCGGTGCCGGTCCAGCGAGGCAATCCAGATGCCATCGTTCACCCGTTCAGCCATGGCCACCACCCACACCCCATGGCAGGCGATCACAGTCGGGGTGTCATTCGGGTGGCTGGCCAACCTAGTCGTCCAGTAGAAGTCGGCGGGGAGCGGCATGGCCGGGAGGATACGGCAGGACGTCGCACTGACTGAGACAAAAGGCAAACAACTCAATAACGCCGACCGAACATAACTGTTATGCTCCTGATTTATAACGTTTTTTATCTGGACATTCGGACGCAGGCCGGTTCTAATCCCGCCGCACCTTGAAGCTGACCGCCACGGTCTGCGGGGCGCAGAGGAAGCAATCATGAATGCCATCCCCGTCGGTCTCGAAGCCTTGTCCCCAGACTTCATTCGTCACCACAGCCGCTTTCCTTCTTTACAACACATGCTCGACGAACACGGCCTGAGCATTGCTTCTGGCCAGGAGCAGCTAGATTCCATGGTCCGCACTAGCACCGCGTTCAATGACTGGCAAGACATGTTCCGGGAAGCAGCGAGAGTGATGGTCTCGAACAACCTGGCCGCCCGCCTTCGGTCGAACGGCTCGCGCAAGCGCTACATTCGCTGACGGGGACACCGCCGATCTACCCGGCGGTCACCTACGCTGCCAATCGGTGCTCATAGAACGGGTGCCGCTTGTCATCAAAGATCCGGTACAGCGCGGATAGGTCTGCCGGATCCGGGTTGAGCCAGGCATCCACGTGCTCGGGTTTGATGTTGATGATGGTCCGGTCGTGGCCGGCGGCGGCCACCTCGGGCTCCGGGTCATCGGTGATGGCGGCGAACGAAAGCAGATCAGGCTCCTTGCCGGCCGGATCCTTCCAGTGCGACCACAGGCACGCCACCAGCATCGGTTCACCGGTGCGCGGCGTGAACTGCACCACCTGGTTCTTGCCGTCCGGCCCCTCCACGTTCTCGTAGAAGGTATCGACCACCAGAAGGCCATGTGTGTGGCCGAAGGCCGGCGCCCAGAACTTCTCCAGACTGTCGCGGCGGGCGTTGTAGGTGCCCGGGTAGCGCTGGTCGTAGTTGGCCGGCTTCCCGACCAGGCGGCACTGGTAGCGCATTGGCCTGATCACCAGTTTGCCGCCCTCCGAGACGATCACTGGGGCATAGACGCCGGGGAAGATCCGGCTATCCCGGTCCTTGGGGTCGGTACGCTTCAGGTCGGCCAGCTTGGCCAGGGCGCGATCGATCTTGTTGCCGGCGATCCGCACATCTTCCCGGGCCTTCTTGGTCTCCTTCACCTGCAGCGCCCGCTCGGCATCGGCCAGGCGCTTGCGGTTGGCGAACAGCTCCTGCTCAAGCACCGCGGCCTCGGCCCGGTTCCACTGCTCCACCTCAGCCCACACTGCCAGCTCCTCCGGGCTGGAGCCGGCGCGGAAGGCGTCGTCCATCGCCTTCGGGGTCTTGGGCCGCTTCTTGCCCGGGTCGTGAGCATAGAGCGCGGCGAATTCCTGCAGCGACAGCGTGGCGCCGGTCATCCTGACCAGCTTCTGGTAGGCGGCGGTGATCTGGGCGGAGTAGCACATGGGCGAAGTCTGGCCGCAGCACGCCTTATGGCAGCGTGATTGCCTACATCCATTCCGGGTAGCCGGCCATATCCGCAACCAACACAGGTACGGCATAGTTCTGCCTATACAGGCCGGCTGGATCGACCTTGTAGTTGTCCCCGATATCGATGTTCACCTGGCTCAAGCGAAGCTGGCCGCCATTGAAATAGCCACCGATGAACGTAGGAGCCGCAATTGTCCCGCCGATATAGAGCTGGCTGCGCGGCACAGTGGCCCCCATTGCAGGTGAGCCTCCATAGGTTCCACCGTCGAACCATGCGTTCGGATCGTTCATTGACATGGGCGGCTGGTCGCCAGGCACCATTGGCGCCCCCAAGATACGAAGGGGCCTCATGCCACAGTGAAAGGCAATGCGCCCATCGACTTGATACACCTCCAGACCCGCATTCGGGCGAGGCGGGTCCCACAAGTCGAACACCCACCAATTGATCTGCGCAACCGGCAAATTCCACCACACGCCAATGTAGGCGTACCAGTTCCCGTTCGCCTCTTGGGCAAGGTAGCCAGCACAGCGACTACTGTCATTGCCAGCCCGGAGGAACAGCATTGGCGCCGTGAGTTGCCCAAGGTCAATGACCACGAATTTCGTTGTCTGATAGTCCGCGCCAGGGTTGAGTACGGTGAAGTTAGCGTCGGAAACCACGCCTGCGCGCCGTAGGCAGAGGTGCGCCTGTTCGTCGGTGATCTGGATTGCGCCGGCGTCGTTATAGATCTGAATACCCGCCGGCATCAGCGCACCCCCCAGCACACCCAGCCGCCGCCCAGGATCGCGTAGCGGTGCACGTTCTGACCGTCCCCACCGTCGTAGTTCCGGGTCCAACGGTCGTACATCGGCCAGTCCCAGCAGATATCGTTGCCCTCCAGCCAAATACGCGGAGCCAGTGGTATCCACGGCTCAAACCTCGATGTGCGGACGTTGAGGATCGGTTGGTTGTAGAAGTACCACCGCGTGCCAGGCAGATCTGGCCACGGCACGGTGAAGCGTCCAGAAGCGGGCGCTTGCCCCGGGGGGTACTGCGGAAGTTGACGGATGTTGTGGACCTGTCCAAACGCAGTCGACAGGTCGCAGATCAACACCCCGTTCTCATCCCATGCCTGAAAACCTGCGGGCATAGCTTGCTCCTCATGCCAGAAAAAACGGGCGACCCGGAGGTCGCCCATCCATTTCGTCAAGATCCCATTTAGACCCAAGAACCCCATTTGGACCGCAAACGCCCAGCCTCGTCATAAGCGCGCCAGTGGCCATCGCTGTACTCGGTGCGTCGGCCACCAGCACGCGCAGACACACGGAACACATCTGCGTAAACGTCGAACGACGACGACTGCCCAGTAGCTGCCAGCCCGATACCCGCCACCTTGCCGTCTGCGGTCACGTCGATACCCCAGCGAGCCGATGCCTCCAGCCCGCCCGGCCGATATGCCGGAACCTCCGTCGCGTCTGCAGGCACCTCGCAGAAAATCGGGTCGAAAACCCAGAAATACTGAGACGGGACTGCGTCGGCGATGCGCTCAATCATCATGACTACCCTTGCGGTGACTGCGCCTGCCGGGGCCACCGCCATGACGTACCCTCGCGGGTACTGGTCCACGCGCAGTGGCGTGTGCTGGCCGTTCGCGCCAATCGGGTTAACCCAAGGGGCCGACGCCGCCGTGTTCCCGATCACACCCCCCGCCGAGTCGTACCACTCAATGTAGAAGGCGGCACGACAGCGGTGCAGGTTAGCCCGGACCGCTAGCGCGTAACGCTTACCTGGGGTGACGGGCATGGGCCCGGCGCTGGTCCAGTAACGGTCGCCCACGGCCCCAGTAGCAGGCCGCATGCCGCAATAGGCAGACTGGTAGCCGAATGGTATGTAGTTGGTCCCTGCGTGATTGGCGATGGCGAAGCCACTGGGGACGGTCCAGCCCGCGGCGCTCCAGCCCGGGAACGTGCTGTTGGGAATCAGGTTCGCACCTGCGCCCAGGTTGCCGACCTTCACCTGCATGGTCTCGACAATGGATGCGTCCGCCTTACCGTCCACGCTGGCCTGCACACCCCGGATCGCCTCAGCATTCGCGGCGATGTTCTGCCCGTCCTGCTGCACCTGGGTCTTCATCTGGTTGAAGGCCGTGGCGTTGACATCTCCAACCTGCGTCTTCAGTTGTGTGAGGTCCTGCGCAGTCGCGTCCAGCTTGGTGCCCTGCTGGTTCACCGCCGTGGTGAGCCCGGCCGTTGCCGATGCGTTGGCGCTGATCAGCAGCTCGTCGGTCACGTCGTAGAACTCGATGCGATCGACAAGGACCGTTGCGTCACCAGATCCACGATTGGTGATCCACACCTGGCTCATGGCCTCGGTGCGGTCGTCCCCCACGGGATGCTCCAGCACGAACCGCTGCCAGGCACTCGTGAGGTTCGGCGTGGTCTGATCGTTGTTGCCCTCGCCGGCACTATGGCGAACCCGGCAGCGCGCGGTCAGCGTTGCATCACCAGCCATCACCTTGGCAACGATCACAGTTCGCAGCTTGCGACCACTGCGCCCCGTCTTCAGTGGAACCCAACGACCGCCGTTTGCGTAGACGAAAGGTGAAGCGGCTGCGCCGGCCTTGTGCACCATCTGGATTGCGCTGCCCTGCTGCCCACCACCATAGATCCAGGTCACATCGCCGTTCTGCTGGTTGGTGTTCCCCTTGACGAAGGGCGCCATATCACCGTCGAACATCGCATTGACGTTGAGGTTCTCGCCACGGTTAAACGACGCATTGAGGGTGCTGGACAGAACGGTGAGCTGGTCCGCCTGAGCCGTCGCCTTGTTCTCGGCGTTGGTCATGCGGGTCGTCAGGCCGGAAACGGCGGACACGTTCTGCGTCGTGACGTTGATCGCCTCCTGACCGCTCGGGCGGTACTCAGTGGCTACCAACCCACGCTGGAACTGCACGTTGTCGATCTCGATGGCGTACGCGCCGGGCTGGTCTGCGAACTGTCGCCCCACGTACACGCGAGCAAGCACAGCGTCACCGCGGGAACGAGCGGGCAGAATCAGCCGCTGCCACTGACTGGTCATGACCACTTCCGGCAAGGTCACGGTTCCCAGCACTGTTCCGCCCGAAGCGTTCATCCACTGGACGTAGATCTGGGCTTTCGTTCCCGCCGTGCCGCGCACCCAAGAGGACAAGGTGTAGTCGGTGTTCGGATCCACCTTCACGTAGTTGGAGCCAGGGCCGGCTCGGTTCAGGCCCACCCAATCCTTGGCGTTGATAGCCGTCCATTCGAGGCGCACAGCCTTGCCACCACCGGATAGCGGCGAATCGACGTAGGAGAAGGTCCCGCCCACGTCGCTACGGATACGCTCCAGGTTCCACCCGGTTGGGGCCGCGGTGGCTACCGGGGCATCTTCCATGCTGCTGTTCCACAGCAGGTTGTCGCCGCCGACGGATTGGATCTGGCCTTCCAGCTTCGTCACGCTGGTGCCCATCGTCTCCACCTTGCCCTCCACCGCGGTGGTGCGCGAGCTCAGCTGCGTGAGCGCCGCGGTGTTGGCATCGGTCTTCCCGGAAACGCCGGTCAGGTCGCTGCGAAGCGCCGTCAGCTGTCCAGCCTGCGACGTGACCGTATTGCCCAACTGCGTCACGCTGGTGCTGAGGTCCGAAATCGCTTGTGCGTTCGCGAGAAGTTCGGTCACTTCCTCCAGCGCAACGTCGTCGACCCACAACGTGCCGGCGGTGTTGTCGGCCAGGATGCTCAGCTGCAACCCGGTGATCGAAGTGCTATCCGGGATCGTGTAAACGGCGCTCAGGTACGTCCAACTGGCCTTGTCAGCCACGAAGAACGTCGCCCCGCCAATCAGCTCTCCGTTCTGATTCGCCAATCGCATCTTGCTGTTGCCGGAAGTGCCGTTGAAGTCCGGGCTGCTGCGATACCAGCAGCCATAACGGTACTTCTTGCCCGGGCTCGTCGGCATTGTGGTGCGGCCATTGGCGTACGCGGCCTTCTGCCGGATGGTCCCCGGGTCGAAGCGCACACACATGCCTCCTGCACGCCCCTCCGTCGCCGGCCAGCTCGTGCCGGTGGCACCCGGGTCGTAGGTCCAGCCAACGTCCTTGCCGGACTGCCATGAGCCATTGAGGACCATGCTGCTGCCCTGCGAAATCATCGCGGGCAATGTGGCGTTGATCGTCGTGATCGACTGCGCCAGCGCGCTCGTCGTGGTCGCGGTGGCCTCCTGCAGCGCCGTCACTGATGCCGCGGTTGCAAGCGAACCGGTGCCGACCGGCATGCGGGCTTCCATCGTGCTGATGCGCTGCACCTGCGCCGAGTCCGCAGCCACTCGGGCTTTCAGCTCCTCGTAGGCCAGGCCAGCGGTCAGCTGCAGCGGATCCGTCCCGGTGTAGTTCCCGCGCACCTGCACGGCCAGTGCGGTGCGCTGGGTGGCCTCCGCCGCGTCTGCCGTGATCCGGGCTTGGGTTTCCTCCTGCACCAACGCGACCGACGCGCCCGGCTGCGGACGCCCGACGGCGATGTAGTCGATCAGGTAGTAGTTGGCGACGGTCTGCGCCGCCCCCAGCTGCAGGCGAATCGCATCAACCGTGGCCGGCCACCAAGCAATGTCCTGCACGTCGACTGTGGCCACGCCATTCACGTCCCACGCCGGTTCCGAGATGGCCGCACGTTTCTGCGTGTTCCACGCCTGGTCGGTGGCGGTGATCCACTGCAGGAACCCGCTCCACGTCGGCGAGCCCACGCGCTTCACGCGCAGCTTCACGAAACGATATGCGCTTCCGTCCACGGCCAGCGCCACCGGCGACTGTACCCACGGCGCCGTGGCGTGGTTTGCGGGCCGCAGCCAGCCATCCACAAGCGTGGGGGCACCGTTGCCGGTCCACCCTTCGGTGGTCTGGTTGAACGGCCAGAGCTTGATGCTGTCGAACTGCGTGCCGCTGCCGGCCGCAACCTCTGACACTGCGCGCGCCAGCGATTCATCGGCGCTCTGCCGCAGTTGCTGCTCATGGCTGATCGCCGCCTCGCGCTCCAGCTTCTCATTCAGGAGCGCATCGATTCGCGCCTGGGCCTCTGCACTGACCGCCTGCAGGGCCTCGGTCACGCCCTGCTGCCGCAGCAGTGCCTCGGCGGCCAGGTCCTGTGCAGCCTGCGCCAGGCCGGCAGCGCGTGCCGCCGCCTCGTCTGCGATCGCTTGGATCCGGGCGCTGATCTCCGCCGCCAGCTTGGCCTGCTGCTCGGCCAGGTCCTTGGAGGTCGTGGGCGGAACAACACCCACCACGGTTCCGGTGCCTGTCTTGCCGCGCACGGTCGGGGTGATCTGGAACCACCACGTCTTGCCGCTGCCGTCGCTGTAGACGTACCGCGTCTCGGTGGTGCGGTGGATCTCCGTCCACGGGCCATCCTGGCTCTCGCTGCGCGAGATGACGTAGACCACGCCCTCCAGATTGACGGCGTCCCATTCGAGCACGACGCCGTCGGCCACCGGCGTGGGGGTAACCCCGTTCGCCGGCGGCACGTCCGGCGCCTTGAAGGGCACCGGAAACCACGTGGAAAAGCGCGGTGCCACCGGAGACGCGGACGGCAGCCCGCCCACGCCGATTTCCACCAGCGTGAGTTTCCTTGCTTGCATTGCTGATTACCTCGCGTTGAGTGCTTCGCGCAGCGCTGAACTGCTGGCGTTGCGTACGCCCTGGGTAGTGGTAGACACGAGTTGGCGGAGCAGCTGGTTCTGCTCGGCGAGCAGAGCGTTGCTCTGCTGTACTGCGGCAGTGGTTTGCGTCTGAGCGTCGTTGTTCACGACCAGGTCGAACACGGCCCGGCTGAAGTTATCCGGCAGCGCCTCGATGGCGTCTGCCAGCGCCCCCATGCTGGTGCCGTCCTGCTGATTGAGGTCACCAACCTTCATGCCATCGATGAGGCCAGTCACGCGGCCGTATAGGCTGCTGTAGTCCTGCCCGCTGGCGTAGAGGTTCCGGCCAAAGCCCAGGGCGGCCTGAGCGGCCGCCTGTGCAGCGCTGGTGTCGCCTCCGGATACCGCCCGCTCCAGCTCCTTCATCGCCTCGCCCAGCTTCTCCTGGTCCGTCAGCGGCGAAAGATCACTGATCGACAGGCCGTACTGCATGGCCTTCTTGTCCTTGTCGATCTGTGCCTGCAGCTTGCCCATGTTGGTGGCACGCAGCGCCTCGATCTTGGCCAGGTCCTCCGCACGGGCGCCGGACAAGCCCAGCGCCTTGGCGTAGTCATTGGCCGACTTCACCTGCTGGCGATACGTGCGCTCGATCGACAACGCCTGCGACTGGTACTGCGTCAGGTTGGCCGTCAGCAGTTGGGTGCTCACGTCGGCCATGAGGCTGGCGTAGTTGCCGAGTAGCCCGGTCACCTTCTGCACCTGGGTGGCCAAGTCCGTGCCGGCGACGCCGGCCAGGTCCTGGAAGTAGTCGACCGCCTTGTTGACCTTGTCGACTTCCAGCCCGTTGAGTGCTCGGCCCAGCTCATCGGCATTGCCCACTGCCAGCGCGATCGACGCACTGAGCGCGGTGAACACGTCCGCCGACTCGAAGTAGCCGTCGAGCTGGCCACCGAACCCCGCCGCCTTGACCGCCTCGGTATACAACCGATTGGTCATATCGGCGAGGTAAGCCTCCAGCTGCGCCTTGGCCTCGGTGGAGTCCGCCGACAACTGGAGCTTGCCCAGGTCTACTCGCACGCTGCCGAGCTTCTGGGTAAGGTCCACACCCAACTGCTTGGCCAGATCGGTCGCCGCGCCACGCACCTGCCGCGCCGCCATATCGAACGTGCGATCGATGCCCGGATCTAGTGCGCCGAACTGCGTCCACTTCTTGTCGCTGCGGAACAGGCCGCCCTTGGCCTTGATATCCGCATAGCTCTGGCCGTCGAAGCCGCCGAAGCCATAGCTGCCGGTGATGCCTTGGCCTGTGACCTTGGGCGCCTGTCGGCCGAACAGCTTGGCGTGGATGCTGGAGCCAGACAGGATCGACGCGACCTTGTCGTTGAAGCCCAGGGCACGGAACCCCTTGTCGGCCAAGCCGACAGCCCCGGCGGTGGCGATCTTGCCGGCCCAGCTCTCCCCATTGGCGATGTTCCAGCCTTGATCGAACAGCTGGGCGTTCTTCATCATGCCGGCCACGATCCAGCCGATGATCGGCACCGCCGCAGCTGCCGAGCCGGCCGCACCAGCTCCTGCACCGGCACCAGCGCCGGCGCTCCCGCCGCCGATCAGCCCCGAGAAGCTGGAACCGGTCATCCCGGCCATGCTGGTCACGTCGCCGAAGCCTGTCAGGCTTCCCGCCGCGGCACCTGCCGAACGACCGAAGCCGAACAGGCCCTGCCCCTTGGAGAGCAGGCCGGCCACCGTACTCAGGTTCTGACCTCCCGCCGCCGAGCCGTTGCCGCCGAACAACCCCATCAAGCTCTGCAGGTTCAGCCCACCGCCCTGACCGCTCATCCCGTTGAGGATCTGCGTCTGAATCGGGATCACCAGCTTCTGCTGCAGGAACTCGCGAGCGAGATCGCGCAGGCCGCGCTTGGCGGCGTCCTTCAGGTCGTCCCACAGGTTGTCGAAGTCGCGCATGCCGCCAGCAACGAAGTCGGCCATAGCATCGGCGGCATCGCCAACGCCGTACACCAGCACGTTGGCCCATGCTTCTACGTTCGCTGCAGCCTCTTCCACCCGCAGCGACAGATCGGCCGAGGCGCGAGCCGCAGCAAGCATGGACTGCTCATACGCCTCATAGGAGGCAACGCCCTTCCTCCTGGCCAGCTCCTCCTTGCTGCCTGCCGCCTCCACGGCCCTCTGCAGCTCCTGCCGCATGTCGCGCTCGTTCATCATCTGCCGGCGCGACAGCTCTCGCGCACGCCCGACCTTGCCGAGCATGGCCACCTCGGCGTCCATAGTCGCCAGCAGCGATTCTGGACTGGCCAGGGCCTTCTTGATCTCAGCGCTGGACTGCTCCAACGCCTTCTGCGACTCCAGCACGAGCGTGTTGTACGCGGCACGCTCGATGCGCCCTTCCTTGAGCGCTTCCTTCAGCTTGTCCTCGAGCTGCTTCTGGCGCTCGGTGGCCTCAGCCAGCGGGCCAGCCATGGTCGCGGCAGCCATCGCCGCCTGCTCGCCGTAGCGCTTGATTGCCTCCGCGTCGGCTTTGCGGTCCTTCGCTCCCGCACGCTCTGCGGCCGACGAAGCCTTGCGCGATTCGGTGAAGTTCTTCTGCGCCGCGGCCAGCTCGGTCTGCAGCCGGATGTACTGGGCGCCCTGTTCAAGGTACTGCTTGACCTTCGGGTCGTCGCGCTTGGAGAAGTCGACGCCGCTGGCTTGGGCCTCCTTGAACCAGTCGCCCACGTCCAGCTTTGCCACCTCTGCCGCGCTCTTGCCGACGCGCGCCAGCTGGCCAGGCAGCGACTGCATCGCCGACGCGATCCGCTTCCCAGCAGCGCCGGCCGAGTCGCCCAGGACATTGAACGAGCCCGACAGCGCGTCGGTGGCACCCTTCGCCTGAGTGCTGCTGCCAGTGAACGCATCCAAGATCGCCCGCTTGCGATCGACCTCTCGACCAGCAGTCGCAGCGGCGGCGGTCTCTTCCGTGAGGCTCTTGGCCACCGTAGCGGCAGCGGGCGAGCCAGCAATCATCGCCCGCCATGCTGCCTCCAATCCGCTGGAGAATTCATCGGCGCCAATCTTTCCAGCCTTGAAGGCAGCATCGAGCCGTTGGGTTTCTTGAATGAACTCGGATGCCTGGCTCGCTGTAGCGAAGTTCGTCGCCGCCGCCACCATCTCAGTGATCGAACCTGTGATGGTCCGATAGTTCTCATCGATCTCCTTCTGCAGGCGCAGAATTTCACCGGCCTGCATCTGGGCGTTGAGGGTCTTGAACTTCTCGATGGCGGTGTCAGCTGCACCACCGAAGTCGACCAGGGCAGCTGATGCGACCTTGGTGTTGTCCCGGAAGATCAACCAGCCGGCTGCAGCGGTAGCCAGCATCGTGACAATGCCTGCCGGACCGCCCAGCATGGCGAGAGTCGAGGACCCAGCACGCGCCAGCCATCCGGCATTGGCAGCTGCAGCCTGCGTTTGCGCCTGAGCCAGCAGCAGTGTCGCCTGGCGGTGCTCCAGAGTCGCTGCGGCGGCCTTGCTGCTCACCGATACGCTACCTCCGATTGCAGCCGAGCGGCGTACCTCCGCTTCAGCATCGAGCATCGCGGCGCGAGTCCGTAGCTCGAGCTGCTGTGCAGCAGCCAAATTCTGCGCCGCTGCAGCCCGATCAGCCGCCACTCCTGCGTTGGCAGCAGCGACCCTCGCCAGGAGGGCTTTCAGCAGAGGACCGGAAGCGACTGCAGCTCCAGCGACCGCCACCGCCTCCAGGTTGCTGCCGAGGGCGCCGATGCCAGCTGCAAGCAACTTGGATGCGCCGGTCGCCTCGTCGGCACGGCCGATCATGACCTGAAGGTTGTTGTTGAACAGCGTCATTGCCTGCCCAACGGTAGAATCCATCTTGCCGAATGCGTCGTCCACCGCCCCCGCCTGGCTCTGCAGGGCGTTGATCACTTGTTCCGACGACAGCTTGCCCGCGGCACCCAGTTCACGCAGCTTCCCGATTGGAACGTTCAGACCCTTGGCGATGGCCTGGGCCAGGGCCGGCGCTTGCTCAAGTACCGAGTTCAGCTCTTCACCACGAAGGGTGCCCGAGGCAAACGCCTGCCCCAGCTGCACAAGCGCAGCATCTGCGCCAGCGGCGGACGTGCCGCTGATCACCATCGTCTTGCTGATCGTCTCGACAACGCGTGCCAGATCACGACCAGACAGACCGAGCGCCTCCTGATTCATGGCGATGCGCTGGTACAGCTCCGCGGTGGCGCCCAGAGGCTGTCGCGCAGCACCGGCTATCCGGATCACGTCAGCCTGCGCCGCGGCAAACTGCGCCTGCCCCTGAGTGACCAGGCGCAACCGGTTGTTGAGGTTCGTCCATTCGTCGGCCTTGCCAACTGCGGCTTTGACGGCCACCAGGGCAGAGGTAAGGCCCACAGCTTCGAACGCAACGCGACGGAATCCTGCCGCAACCTCATCGGCTCCGCGCCTGGCCGCGTCCGACATGGACGATTGAATAGCTGCCATATCGCGCTGAACAACGCGCGCGGCCTTTCCGCTGTCGCGCTCGAACGAGCCCGACTTCAGCAGCAGGTCAACGGTAAGGGTGTAAAGGCTCATCGCGCTTCCAAAAAAAAAGCCCGCACATGGCGGGCTTTGAGGCTTATGGAGGGGAGTTTCAGCGGATCGGGATCTCCGATCCGTTGATGGTCAAAGCTGTCACGATCCCCATTGCGTTGGTGATGCAGGACGCAGAAGCAGGCTTCGCGGAACCATCGGTTGTAGGGAGAAGCAGGCCCGATCCTAATGGCCAGGCGAAGTAGTGCTCGCCCGCCGATCCCATGTCTTTCACAAAGGGGACCTTGGCGCTTCTCGGGTCCGCTGATGCAGCCTGGATCGCACTCATGCAGTTCAGCAGGGCCTGTTTCGCACCGTCGTCCTTTGCGGTCGTGCAGCCCACCACCGTCGATAGCAGCAGTGCCAACGCGAACCTGATTGCATGTTTCATAGAACCTCCCGAATTTTGTCGGGATCATGCCAGCTACGCAGGGATTTCCTCAAACTCCATGTATCCAGAGAAGTACTGTCGGCTGATGTTCTCGGCACTGGGCAGCTGGGTCGGGAAGCCATAGAGCGCGGATCGCACCGCCAGTGCTGGATCAAACGCCTTCGTGACCATATCCCGGTACTGGGGCACGACACAGGAGCGCCGCCGGCCCGAGAGCGCGGCCCCGATCGTCTCCCAATCCATGCCGCTGAGACCGTTGCCGCGCACAACCGTCGTGGAGCGGCCCGACAGCGTGCAGGTCAGGCGGCGGTACAGCGCCCCGGGAACCGTGTTGACCTGGCCCCCCTTGGTCCGGGCATGAACGCTGGAGTCGATAGTGGCCACGGCCCAGCCGTCCCTGATACCAACGTCCACCGCCCGGAAGATCGCAATCTCGCCCACGTCCACGTTGGTGGCGGTGGTGGCGATCTCCACGGACACCACCGAGACCAGGGTGCTGGCCTGCGGGAACAACCAGGCGCAGACGCTGCCGTCCGGCAGACGCACCGTGGTGCCGGTCGCGCCGGCAGCGCTGACCTGCACGCCCGGCGGAATGTTCAGGCCGAGAACCGCGATGATCCCCGGGACGACAGCGTCGGCCAGGGTAATCGTGATCGCCAGCGAGCTTGTTCGCCGGATCCGCGAGGCCCTGCCGGGCTTGCCGTCGAAGAGTGCCGAGCCCTGATCCGCGCTGAGCCACGTGGCTCCCGTGAGGGTGACCGTCGCAACGGCCGGCATGCCGTATCCGATCAGCACGGGGCCCCTGCCTTCTTCGCTGCGCGAACTTCATCCTCGTTTCGCTTCAGCGACCGAACCTGCCGCACCAAGCAGTCGATCAGCCGTCGTCTCACAGGTCCCTGATCCAATCCGGCAATAGACTCCAGCGTGTGCAGCGCGCCGGAGGCCAAGTGCCGGTTGAGATCGTCGGCCTCCCCTCCGCGCACACTGATTTCAACACGGACGAGGCCGCTTTCAGGATCGAATTGAATGGACACTTTTAATCTCCAAGAGGCGCAGCGCTTGCTGGCCGAGCTGCAGCGAGTGCATGCAGAGTTTGAGGAACTGGCTGACGCAGGCGATCGCCACCGAGCATTGAGTGCGGATGAACTCGATCAGTACCGGCAGCCCCTGATTGAGCTGAAAGCCCACCTCAAGCAACGCGCATCCACAGGGACGATCGATGGCTCCAAGCGTCGGCTCACCAGGCTGGAAGACGCGTTCTACGAACCAGCGGTTAGGAAGGCATCCGCCAACTTCTCGCTGCGGACGAACGCACCACCGTCCCAGTGGGCCAGTGGGCTATACAACCCATCGGTCGACATTGCCTATCTGGCAAGCCAGCTGGAGGACATGATCAGGGAGGGAGCTTAGCCCCACACCGTCAGCACCACGTCCCCCGTGGCAGGGTTGCGTTCTACCCGACGCACCAGCACCGGCTTGCCGTCCTCAAGGCCGTATCGACCGTAGGTAAGCCGGCCGATCTGCCCGGGCAGTGGCGCCAGATCCTGATCACCACGGACCGCGAGCTGGTAGAAGTGGCGCTGCACCTGGTACATGGCCAGGACGCGCTCAATCTCCTGCTGCGCATCGGCCGCGTGCCAGAACAACGAGATGACCGGGTCGGCAGCCTCTGCCCGCTGGTAGTGGGCATGCAGCGGACCCGCACCATACACCTGCCCCCGGTAGAGGCCGGTCAGTTCATCGCGTCGGGACTGGGGCACGTCGACAACGTCGGTGACCAGGTCCGATGCGCCCAGCGCCTGGCCGTTGGGCCGGTAGGCCATGCGTCGGGTCAGGTTTGGCGCATCGTCGGGCACCATGATCAGATCAGCCGCCAGATCATCCTCCGACAGGTCGAAGGCGAACGCACCGGCATGTGTCTCGGGCGCGGTCACGCGGACAAAGCGCAACACGCCAGCAGGATCCTGATAGCAGCCGGCGCCGTAGCTGGGCAGGAGGGAATTCAGCGCCGCGCGGCCGGTGATGGCTGTGCCCGCGTAGTAGCCGATCCCCATGTAGCCCGTGGCTTGGTCGATCACCGCGCAGTCGCTGGCCGACCACGCCGCTCGGCCCAACCGGGCCATCACATCACCCACCGCCTGCTCCAGCCGCGCCGGCATCATGCCCGCACCGATGCTGGAGGCGTCTACCACCACCGGCGTCACCGGTGGCGACTTCAGCAGCAGCTGTTGCCCGTCCGGCGCCTCGTTGTAGGTGTTGATCTCCATCAGGTCGCCGCGGTCCATCACCGCATTGACGTAGACGCGGCTGTCAGCGACGAACATCGATGTTGCGTCCGAATTGGCGCCCATGGCCGGGATGCTGGCCACCGCGCCAATCACCACCGGCTGGGGCTTCCACGCCAGTGACGCGACATTCGGCAGGAACACGCCCCGGTTGATCGTCTCGTCCAGGTAGTCGTGCGCATCGCGCAGGTGCAGCGTCTTGGTGCCATCGTCGTTGATCTCGATCTGCTCGATCGCGCAACGGAAGGCTGGGACCGCGTCGGCCCGCATGCCGCTCTCGGGTGCCAGCAGGATCTGCACCGAACTGCCAGAGGCACCAGTGCCCGCCATCCCGTCCAGCAAGCCTTCCGCGTCCACCACGACGCACTCGGCGGCCGCTGCCTGGGACACCGGATCACCGCCCCACGGCCAGAACGCAAGCTCCTGAATCAGGCTGACGCCCTCGGCCACCAACCCCTCGTAACGGGCATTGGCCGGGCTGTCGCCGGGCGCGGACAGCCAGTCCACGTCGGCCAGCCGGGTCGGACTGACGGACGCAGTGGGCAACCGCCAGCCAGCGGCCGCCGCCTCGCTTCGCGGCCCCCACTGCCCGGCATTGACAGCCAGGCAGAGCCCGCCAGCCTTCGAAGCGCCCAGCGAAGCGGCGAAGAACAGCGGACCGGACAATTGCAGCTCGCGCACCAGGATCTGCGCGCCGTTGAGATAGAGCCGCAGCTGGCGAGGGGTCGAGAACACCACCTGCAGCCCGACAATGTCGCCATGGGCCACTGTCGGAAGGCCCGTTGCGATCGCACCGCCTGCCTGCAGCAGCCGCCCGGCGGCGAGGTCCCAGCCGATACTGGCGAGGTCTGCACCCAGCGCCTTGTTCAGCGCTGCCGGGCCGGTGGCGAATCCTACGAGTGCTGCAACGGCGTCATCACCCCATACAGCAAACTCCACGCCCACCGTCCCGGCATCAAGGCTGAAGTCGGAACGCGCGTGACTGGCCAGCGTGGTGGCGCCGGTGGTGGCCAGGGTGAGCCCGCCATCTCGCGCAGCGAGTACCGGGCCAATGGGCGTGGCGGCGAACCGCCCGAATGTGTCGGTCATGGTCATCCCAGTCCGTCGAACCAGTCCTGCGCCTCGTCCTCATCGGACCGTGGCACGAGGGCGTCGAGGTAGTGCTGAAAGGAGCGCTTGGTCCCGCCCTGGCTGTGCGAGGCGGTGATGTACGCGGCGAAGGCAGCGGGCTTGATGTGCAGGCTCACGGGGTCGATGGGGTTCCGCTTGTGGAACTCCCACCATTCCAGGAACTCGCGCCGTGACATGGTGGCCCGCAACTCCGAAACCGGCCGGTGCAGGTGACCGGCGAGGACCTTCCAGAACCAGTCCTCGCCACGCTGCCTTAGCCGTTTCCCGCGTCGGCCTGCGCCTGGGCGGCGTCGTCGCCGAAACCGGAGTGCTTCATGGCCACGCGCTGCAGCTCCGCAGCCACCAGCGGCTTGAGCTGGGCGGCCTGCGCCGCGTTCATGACCGGCTTGCCATCCTCATCGCAGATGGTTGCCGCGATCAGCTTGGCGCGGTCACCCTCGCCCCACAGCTTGCGGAACTCCGCATCCGGCAGCTCGCGCACGTGGAACTGTGCCTTGTCGCCGTTCGGCAGGGTGATCGCGTCAGCGTGCACGTCCTTGGAGGCGAACATGCCCAGGTCGGTGAATGACTGCAGGAGGCTCACGGGCTGCTGCGGCTGGGTATCGGTGGTTTCGTTGGTCTTGCTCATTGGCCGTTTCCTTGAATGGCGACAGGGCGCGCGGGCCGCGCACGGCTAACACGCGGAGGATCCGCGCGCCCTGTCAGAGAGATGGCCCGCCGGAGCGGGCCTGGGTGTGCGCCGTTGCCGCAGCCTTACGGCGTCGGGCGGTGCGTGGTCACGGCGCCGGAGCCGCGGATGGTGATCGTGGCCTTCCAGACGTCGTTGTCCTGGCTGGTCACCGCGAAGTTCTGGACGAAGCCGTCGAACTGCTTGGACAGCACGTCAGTGGGCGGGGTGATCTTCCCGGCGACCGCGACCGGCTTTGCCGCTCCTTCAGTTTCCGACTTCGGCGCGGTCACCAGCCAGTTCACGACAGCGCCGGTCTTGTGGAGATCTTCCAGCTTCTCGTGATCTTCGCTGTCGTAGATGATCTCGATGCTGGTGCTGCCGGTCTGCTTGCGCCCGGCGACGAACTGGTCCCAGTCGTCGTCGTAGTCGGAGATATCGATCTCCGACGCCTGGCCATCGGGGAAGCCAACCGAGCGGAGTCGGGTCACCTTGGTGACCTCAGCCGCACCGGTGGCGACGAACAACTGGGAGTGCTTCGACTTGATTACCTGTCCCATAGGGGTTTCCTTGCGTTGTGCCCGTCGCCGGGCATGAAAAAGGCCCCTTGCGGGGCCGGTGGGCTGCCGTTGTGTGGATCAGCGCAGCTGCAGGAGCCGCACGTCGAATGAAATGCCTATCGCATCCGTGCCGTCGCTGTCGGGCGTCGGGTTGTACGACTCGATGCTGCCCACGCGCTCCACCACATCGCGGATGGCGACGGCAACGCCGTTGGCTTGGCTGAGGACCTCGCCCCATACGGTCATGCGGACCCGCCAGCCATCGGCCGGTGGCGGATCGGACAGCATTGCGGTTGGCAAGCCGTTGACCACCTCCCACGTCGCGTAGGGGAGCGGCGTGTCCTGGGGCGCGCTACCCAGGAAAAGGCGGGCGGGGTCGCCAAGGGCCTGCCGGACGGTCGCATCGTCTTCCAGCAGGGATTGGATCAGGGGAACCATCATCTCCAGCCATCCTTCTTCAGCTGCTTGTCGAGCGCCGCCCAGGTCTCATCGATGACCACCTGAGCCGCTTCTGGGCCCTTGGCCTCACCGGCGGGTGTGAGGAATGGAGAGGCCCGCATCTTCTTGGTGCCGAACTCCAGGAACCGCCAGTAGTACGCCCAGCCTCGATCGACGTAGGTCTTACCGGTCCTCCCACGCTGTTGATTGCGCTTGGTGTTGGCGTACTTGCGCCGACGGCCGCTCTTGACGCCTACAGTGAAGTACTCGCCGCCTTGGCCTACACCTGCGCGCTGTCGGCCCTTTGCGTTGGCCCGGCGCGTGACGATCTGCGAGGCCATGAACCCCGATGCTTTCGGTGCGCGGCGCCTGGCGTCGTCCCGGATGACATTGCCGCCCTTGCGCATGCCGGCCTGGACCGCCCTCCCTTGGATGGCCTTCGGGGCCTCCCGCAGCGAGCGCAGCAGGCCATCCAGCCTTTGAATTGACAGTTGCTCAGACATTGATCAACCCCGCTACGGCAATGATCGCGATCTCGCTACGGTCGTTGCTGGGTGCGATGCTTTTGATATCGAAGGTGCGGCCACGGAACACGATCCGCCACTGAGGATCAACATCACGGGGGCGGATATCGAACCGAACCTGCTCCCGGTAGCGTTCGGCACCGGCGGCGACCGCTTCCGTCGTTGCCGCTAGATTGTTGGTGGTCTTGGCCCACACGCTCACAACCTCGACCCACACCGGCTTACCCGGGCCACCCAGTGGGTCGCGTGCGTCTGTCTTGCGCTCGAAGCGGATACGGTGCTGCAGGTCGCCATCTAGAAGCGTCATGGCATCATCACCCTTCGGTATGGACGCAGAAGACTCTTGGCGCCGTTGGGAAGCTCTACCGCCTGAGCGCCCACAATCACGTCCGTGCGGTTCGCATAGAGGTGACCGAGCGTCAGCAGGATGGCAGAGAAGATGCTGGGATTCGCAACAACGCCGTGGATGCAGACCTCCGCCTCTGCCGTCGCCTCGCGATGGGCAACATCTGCCAGCCGTATCGCGGCAGTGCGCTCGTCCCCATCCTCAATGAACATCGCGTCTGCCTGCGCCTGGATTTTTGCAAGTGCAGCGGCCTTCATTGCGGCTGGATAGCTGCTCCTTGCCAAAGCCAAGGCATCGGCGTCCTTGTAGATCCGCCGATTGAGGTATGCCTGCGCTGCATCCTGCGCGCCGGCAATGGCGGCCTGCAACTGTTCCTCGGGATAATCGGCCTCAACTCGCACATGCGAGCGGGCTTGTGCGAGTGAGACGATGGGCATATCAGTCCTTCTTCCCTTCAGCCAGAGCAGCGGCCAGCTTCTCCGCGCCCCATCGCTTGTCGAACGGGATAGCTGCGGCTTCCAGCTGCGCAATCAAGGCTGGCTTGTCTGCGGCAGCGACTTGGCCCTTGTCGTCCTCGCTGGACAGCTTGTCGACGGTATCGGCGATCAGCGCCTCGCGTGCGTTGCTATCGAGCGCGTTCCAGTCCTCCACCGACAGCCCCGAGGCCTCGTGCGCCTTGCCGATCACGTCACTCAACGTCAGCACAGAGCCATCAGGAAGCTCGAAGCTCGTCGGATGAACATTCTGAACACTGGGTCCCAAAAGGAACGGGGGCGGTGTGTCTGCCATCAGGCTGAGCGCACCGACGGAGAGTGCGCCGGCCTCCAGCTCGGGCGGGCAGTCATCGCCGGCAACGAACTGGACGGGATAGATCTCGCCTTCCGGCACTCCACGGAAGGGCTTGATGAACTTTGCCATTACGGCTCCTCGATCACAGGGTGGATGCCGGGCGGCGCGAGGCCGCCCGACGGGTGGGTGATCAGGCCGAAGCCGCGATCTTGAGGGCGCGCATCGGCTCCGGGTTGTGCACGCCGCCGCCCACGCGCTTGGTGGTGTAGAACATCACGTAGGGCTTGTTGGTGTACGGGTCGCGCAGCACGCGCACGCCCTTGCGGTCGTACACGGTGTAGGTCTGCTTGAAGTCGCCGAACAGCGCGGCGATGGCGTTTGCTGCCACATCCGGGATCGCGGCCACGTCCTGCACCGCAAAGCCGGCCAGTGTCGACGGCTGGCCGGCCACCAGCGACGGCTGCCACAGGTAGTTGCCCTGCGCATCCTTCAGCTTGCGCACCACACCCTGGGTCTTTCGGTTCAGCGCGAACTTGGCGCCCGCGGTGAATGCCGACGGCAGGTCATAGACCAGGTCCAGGATGCTGTCACCGTTGATGCCGGCCGCCACGCCGCTGTTCACCACCTTGATCGCACCAAACGGGTGCTTGGCCGCGTTGGCGCCACCGTCCACGTAGGTCAGGATGCCGAACGGCTTGTTGACGCCATTGCCGGAGAAGAACGCATCGCCCTCCTGCTTGGCGAACTCCAGCTCGACCTCGCCGGCCAGCCATGCCTCCAGGTCAATCTCGGCATCGTCCAGCAGCTGCTGGGTCGCCGCCGGATTGGCGTAGATCTCGCCCCAGCCGAAGCTGAGCGGACGCAGCTTCGCCGTTGCGGTCTCCGGGCGGGCATCTTCTTCGCCCACCCAGCCCGACGAAGTGCCGCCGGTGTTGTAGAGCTTGGTCAGGCCCGCACCGGAGCAGGGCTGCACGTTGGCCAACTGCCGCATATCCGACACGATGACCAGTCGGTCGGTGATCGAACGATCCCATTCGACCGGGGCCAGGTATCCACCTTCATCGGCCGCGCCCTTGTTCAGGGCCGCCTGCACTTCACCCTTTCGGAAGTGGGCACGGAAGGAATCGGTGTACTCAGCATCGGCGACGCCGCTGCCGGCGCTGCCGCCACCCATCTGGAACGCGGCCATCTGGGTGTTGGCCTGGTCGACCGCGGCTTGCAACCGGGTGATATCGGCGTTGATGTTGTCGACCTTCAGGGCCTGCAGTGCGTCGGCGCTGCCCTTCTTGATCTCTTCGAGCTGCTTGGTGTGCTCGGCCTTGAACTCGGCGAATGCCTTGTTCAGCGACTCCACCAGCGCCTTCACGTCAGGCTGGCTGCCGCCATCGGCGTGCACGGAAACGAGGCCGCGCGGGACGCGGCCGTGGGTCATCTTGGTCATGTGTTGGCCTCTTAGGCTTTGATGTTGTCGAGAAGGCCCTGCAGCAGGGCCGAGGTTTCGTTGCCGCCAGCGCTCGGCGTAGCGGACCCGGCAGCGCTCGGCTTGCCGTTGAACAGCGATTTCAGGGTGTCGCGTCGCATGGATCGAGAGTGGCCGGCCTTGGCCATCGCCGCTTCGACCAAAGCCAGAGCCTTGCGCCCACCCGATGCCTGCTTGGCATCCTTGGTGGCGGCAGCTCCATCGAGCAGACCATCGGCAAAGCCGTCTTCCACCGCCTGGGCGGCGCCGATCCAGGTCTCCTCGTCCATCATCCGAGCCGCCTCGGCCTCGGTGACGCCCGAGCGGGCCGCGTAGACCTTGGCCATGGCCGTGTCGAAGGGCTCCAGCAGCCTTGCCGCGTCGGCCATATCGTGCCGATTGCCGATGGCCACCGCCCAAGCGTTGTGGATCATCAGGAACGATCCGTCGCCCATCAGGATCTCGTCGCCGGCCATCGCGATCACCGACGCCGCCGACGCGGCCAGGCCCATGACCTGGACAGTCACCCTGCCCTGATGCTCGCGCAGCAGGTTGTAAATCGCGACACCTTCGAAGAAGTCACCGCCGGGCGAGTTGATGTTCACCACCACGTCTTTCTCGCCGATGGCGCGTAGGGCGGCGCTGATCCGTTTGGCGGTGACGCCAGTGCCCTCCCAGTTTTCGCCGATCGAGTCATAGATCGAGATGCTGTTCGCGTCGTTCCCGGCGGCGCGTACTTCGGGCTCCCAGCGTTCGAGCGCGTCGGGGCGCATGTCGAACTGGGCGGCGCCGAGCCGTCGCTCGGCACGGATTTCAGGCAGCTGCCGGAGGCTCATTGCTCTTTCCCTTCTGTGTCATGGGGTTGATCAGGTCATTGGCCCCGGGCTGGTCCGATTCCGGATAATCCAGCAGGTCGCGGACCTCGTTCTGCGTGTGGAACGGCGCCGTACCGCCGGAACCGAGGGCGGCCTTGAAGAAGTCGGCCTGATCCTTGAGCGTGCCGCGCATCAGCGCCCGCACGTTGAACTTGGGCTGGTAGCGCTCCAGGTCCCGCTCGTCGATCAGCGATCGCGCGACCGCCTGCTCCCAGTTGGTGAAGTGCTCCAACATCGTGTACTGCAGGAAGAAGATCCCCAGCTGCTCGATGCCAGTGCCCCAGCTGGTGTCGCTTAGGAACAGGAGCGGTCGGGGGACGCCGTAAAGCCTGGCCACCTCCTCCACCTGTGCGCTGCGGTTCTCGACGTGCTGGGCCTCTTGGGCGGTGCTGCCGAACTTGTTCGCCTTGGCGTTCTCCTCCAGCAACATCCAGCGCTGTGCCGCGGCGGCGCCGGCATACTCGGTGTCGAGAGACGTGCGCATGCGCTCGTAGGCCTTTTCGCTGAGCGCATTTGGCACCTCAATGGCGCCGCCGGCCATGTTGCCGGTCTCAAAGATCCGGCTTGCTGCCTGTTCCGCATCCAGCGCCAGGCGAATAGCCCGATCTGCCAGCTTCATCCTGGACAGGCTCGTCACGCCGTCCACGGATAGGTCGCGGATGTGCAGCACTTCCTCCTGCTTGAGGATGACCTCGCCACGCTTCTTGCTGTTGAACCGGTAGAGCATGCGCCAGTCGTCGCCCAGCTCCGCCCGCACCGCTGGGGAATCCAACGGGATAAGGTGGATTGGCCGGCCTGCTGACCACACGATCCGCGCGTAGGCATCCCCGTGCCGCTGCCGGGCCAGCTCCATCTGCCGCTTGAACTCCAGCGGCGTCTGCCATGGATTCGGCTTGATCTTCAGCAGGCGGTGCGCGGGATGCTCGGTGGCTATCCGCTTCTTCCCACCCGACTCAACCAGGTTCAGCGGCAGCATGCCGATGGTCCCGCAGATCAGAGACAGGCAGCGGAGCACTGCCATGTTGCGCAACTGGTAGCCACCGCCACCGTGGCCGCCCTGTGATCGAATGAACTCCAGCAGTGCCGGATCATTCATTCCCGCGAACTGGCCGGCCTCAGCGCGTGCACTTGGTGGCGCCGCCGGCGGTGGATTCCAGAGCCGGTCCAGCGACTTAAGGTCTTCTTCGTTGAACCTGGACATTGCGTTTCCTATAAGAATCGGATGCCCCGCTGCTCATAGACAGAGGCGGGCGCGACCGATGAATGTGCGGAGCCGAAGGCCATCACTACCGCCACCGCGGCGTCGATCTTGTTGACTGAACGCGCCTTGGACAGCCAGCGGTTCTCCCATTTGTCGCTCTCGATGACGGCCGACATGATTGCGGACACCAGCACAGGGTTTCCGAGCAAGCGGACGCGTCCTTCCAGAAGGGCTTCTTCGAACAACCGGAGCGATCCGGGCATCCAGAGGCCTTCCGGCGGCGGCTTGCCGGCTGCGGCAGCTGCCTTTACTGCAGCCTCCGTGGGCTTGCCCTTCTTCAGGCCACCCTGCGGGTGCTCAACGAACGAGACGGAAAGCCCCAGCTCTTTCACTTCCTCTTCGAACTGTCGGAACGCGTACCGGTCGTAAGCCACTTGGACAACTTCGAAGTCCCGGTCGTACTCGGCCACCGTCTGCGCGACGTGCCGGTAGCTGATCGTCTGCCCCTTCGGGGCGTGCAAGTGACCCTTTGCAATCCACGTGCTGTAGGGAAGCTTGTCGCGCAGTTCGCGAGCCTTGACCGTATCTCCCGGCGTCCACGCCTCAACCCACGCATCAAACGTTGGCTTGTTGACCAGGGTTTTCTTGCCCTCAACCTCTACCAGGACCTCCTTCGATCCGGTCTCCACTACCGCACCAAGAGCCGTAATGTCGCGGTTCTGCGACAGGTCCAGCCCGAGATGGAGGCGCTTGCCATGGTGCTGCGCCCTGTCGAACGACTGCATCGCAGGCTCGACAATTTCGCGACTCATCCACGCCTGGTCGGCGTCGGTCCACATGCAGAAGTTGAGTCGCAGGATCTCGTTGAGTTTGCTCGGGATCTGTTTGGCCAGGTCGACCCGGCCCTGCAGGTATTCATCCGTGATGGTGATACCCAGCATCGGGTTTGCTTTCACCCAGCAGGCCGGATCCTCGAGCGGCTCGTCGCCCTCATCAAGCCCGCACACGAACGAGAACGTACGGTCATCAATGACGTCTCCGACGAAGGTCGGATCGTTCACGGCCTCGTGGTGGCCAGCAGCCACCTTGACCGCATGCTCATGCTCTGCCCAGGCAACGCTGTTACGGTCGCTGCCCGAGTTGGTGATCATGAACAGCAATGGGGAACGGCGGAACTTGAAGCCGTTCTCCATCATTTCGATGATCTTGCCGTCCGCCATCTCGTGCACTTCGTCGGCCAGGACGAAGTGCGGCCGGTAGCCCGATCCAGTCTTGCCAACGTCACGAGACGCCGGCCGGAAGTAGCTCTGCGACTTGTGGTGGGCGATGTTGTATTCCTTGCCCTCACCGCCCGAGAACTCCAGCCGCTTCTTCAGCGCCGGTGACGCCTTCACCATCTTGACGGCGTCCCGGAACAGAATGCCGGCCTGATCCTTGTGCGAGGCCACCGCGTACACCTGGGCGCCAGCCTCCTGATCGGCACAGAGCCCGATGAGCGCGATTCCGCCAGCCATCGGCGACTTGCCGTTTCCCTTGCCCTCCTCGATGTATGCGCGGCGGAAGCGCCGGGTGCCGTCCGCCTGCTTCCAGCCGAACAGACTGCCGATCTTGAATGCCTGGCTGGGGTGCAGCTTGAAAGGTTTGCCCTCGAACTGGCCCTCGCTCAGACGCAACACTTCTTCGAAGAAGGCGATCTTCTTGTCGGCGGCTTCCCGGTCGAAGTACAAGCCGCGCTCGTGGCCGTCCTCCAGGTCTTTCAGGTGTCGCCGGCAGGCATTGCGCACGTGGGGGCCCGCCACAATTCGCCCTTCAACCACCGCCAGCGGGTACTCGCCGGTCCGGCAGTTAGAAGTGCTTGTCGTCCGGGTCTTCGTCCTCTTCGCCGCCATGATTCACTTTTGTCTCGTCAACCGGCGTTGCGCCGAGCTTGGAAAGCAGGGATCCCAGCGCCTGAAGGGCCGAAACCCCCATCTCGGGGTCGGTCTCCATCCGAGCCGCCAAGATGCAGACCTGGCGCAGCAACAACCGGTGGCCGGCATGCAGCCACGGCATGTTTTCGACCTGCTCACGCCATACCGCGATCTGCGGTTTGGTCATCCCCTTGTAGGGAGGCCCGACCGCCTTGGCCTTTTTCGGCGTCTTGCGGTCTTTGTGCCGTTTTGGGTTCTTGGCCGCTGCGCCAGAAACTGCCGCTTTTGCGGCTGGTGTCCTTGGATTTGCCATTTTCTGCCCCGGTCGGGGGGTCGTCTTTCCAACTGTGGATGCGCGAAGAAAGGGGGGCGCACGTATCGCCGGGCGATCGGCCCAAACTTTTGAGCCCCCCTCCCCTTTTCATTCAGCTTTCTGTGGATAACTCCGCGCCGTGGCTGTTGGCCTACTTGATCGGCCACCCGTCGGCGTCGCACCCCACAACCACGTGCTGGGCGTTCCCAAAGCCGCCGTCCTCGCGCGCCGTCTTCCGGCTATGGCAGCTGATGCACATCGTCCGCAGGTTCTCCGGGGCGTTGTTGTTGGGGTCACCGTCCACGTGGTCGACGTGGGCTTGGCCTCGCCCGCTGCAGAGAACACCGCAGCCTTGCTCCTGGCATCGATACAGGTCCCGAACCAGAATGGTCTCCCGCAGCGCGCGCCAAGCTCGGCTGTTCGTCGGCATGGCGCGCTTGGCCTGCCGGTTGCCTGCCAGCCCACGAGCGCTCATCAGTAGGGCTTCCCGTCCAAGTCGACTCGTTCAGGCCCGGGACCTTCGTCTTGCACCGGTGCGCCAGCTTCCTCACCCAGCAGCTGTGCCACGGCCTGCACCAGCAACCCCACGTGCGTTGCCAGCTCGGCGATCTGCTTGCCCTGCTGCTCAATGATCCCGACCAGGCGATCGATGCGAGCGTCAGCGCTACCGTCAATGCGCGCTACCAAGGCGGCATCAGCAGCAACGCGCGCAGCCTGCTCGGTGGCCAGCTCAGTGGCCAGCGCTTCAATCCGTGCAACGTCCATCAGTAACCCTCGTTGTTTGCAGCACCAGGCCTCGGCGTATCCAACGGTCCACCCGGTCCCAGTCCGGCTCGATCCCGGTTGCCCGGGTGAACCACATCACTACGGCGAGGTAGCAACGAAGCCACCACCGCATACGTACTGCCGCGCGCACTGTCGCAGCCATCAGAACCCCTCCACTGCCCAGCCGCCGCCGTCCCGCTTGGGCCTCACCTTCACCGCGATGAAGCGGAACGGGTACATGGCCGCAGCGATCTTGATCTTGGCCCTGGCATCGTCCTGCCAGTGACCCTTTACCTCGTGGCACTCCATGACGCCATCGGCGGCCATGACGGCAAAGTCCGGGGTGTAGAACGTGTTGTCTGCCAGGCGCAGCTTCAGGCCCTCGAACCGGTGCCACTGGATCTCACCAGCTGCCTGCAGCGCGCGCAGCCGCTCTGCATACGCAGCCTCAGTCTTGTTCATCTCGCCGGCCTTCAACCGGCCCAGGGCCAGCATCCGGCGGTTCATGGCGTCACCGGTTGCCGGTCAGCCACGATCACTTCTTGGCTGGCGCGGACGTGGTCGTCGGCGTCCCGGCCGATTTGAACAGCAGCTCCCGCAACCTCTGCTCGTAGTTCGGCGTGCGCATCACGTTCGACGGCGCCGGCGACGGCTTGGGACAGGAGGCTGGTGCTGCAGGTGGCGAGGTCGTCGCGCAGCTGGAGACGCCCAGAGCGCAGGTCAGCCACAACAGCAGCAGGGACGGTCGCGGCCGCAGTTCGGTCTTCTTCATGCTTTGCTCCAATGGTGGCCAATGTCTCAGCCTGGGCCTGCTCGGTGGCACGGGTCTGGTTGACCTGCTGCACCTGAGCGGAGCTGGTACTGGCCTGCTGACGAGCTTCGGCGCCCTCAGCGCGATCATCGCGCCAGGCCCAGCCAACTCCGACCATGGCACCGGACCACAGGACGAAGGCGGCGCCTGCGATGACTAAGCGGTTCACTCCGATCCTCCTGCCCTGATCGTGTCGCTGTCCGGATCGAATGGCGGCGGTTCGAGGCCGGCCGCGCGCATCAACCCTTCAAGCCGGTAAATGTGGCGGATGAGCCGCAACTCCCTGGCCTCCATGCGGCCAACCCGCTCACCCAGCCGGGTCACTTCCTCGCGCATCAACTGGATCACGTTGACCTCGGCCCCTTCCCTGGCTGTCTCTACGAACTGCTTGCGCCACCAGAGCGCAACGCCGCCGGCGCCGACCATCAGGCCGCCGATTGCCGTGCCGATCGCTTGCCAATCCACATCCACCCCGATCATGGCGCCACCGTCCCGCCGGCCTGGCGGTACACGGCCAACAGGTCGGCAAGCGCATGTTCGTGTTGGCCGTAACCAGCACCCGGCAGGCTCGCCCAGATGTTTCTGACCGCCTTGATGGCCTCCGGGATCTTGCCCGCCTGGATCAGCGGCAGCGCGCGGCGCTCCCGGATCTGCTGCAGCGCGATCAAGTCCTGGCTCAAGGGCGCGAAGTCCTTCAGGCCCAGCGTCTTCTTGTACGCGTCGTAGTAGCGGCGCAGCAGCTGGTATCGGCCGGCTGCCGTGGACTGAATCTTCAGCTTCGGCAGATCCACCAGCACGCGCGGATGGTCGGCGTAGCTCTTGAACAACTGCCCGCCGACGATCACGTCATAGCCGCGGTCCTTGGTGGCCTGCTTGCCGTTGTCCGTACCTTCGGACCAGGCCAGCATGTCGAGGAAGGCCGCGACGTTCACGCCGCCAGCCTGTTGGGGTGTGATCTGCGTCATTTCGGTTCCTGCAGAGATTCAACCCCGCCGCATATGACGGGGCGCGTAATCCCAGCCGGAGCCAATGCCGGCTAGGTTGTGTAGATCAGCTCGCTCCGCGCAACGCCCGCGCCGCCGCCGACCGTGTAGCGGATGGGGACGGAGACCCGGTCGAAGCGATCGAACAGCGCGCGCATGGCGGGATGGTCGTTGATGGTCAGGATTGCCCGGCCTTTGAGCTGGGCCATGACCTCGGCGAGCTGGTCGTATTGATCCATGCCGAACTCGCTTCCATAGCCCGTGGTCTCCCAATAGGGAGGATCCAGGAGGAACAGCGTTTCCGGCCGATCGTACTTCTCGATGCAGCGCTGCCAAGCCAATTGCTCGATCACCACTCCCTGCAGCCGAAGGTGGGCATCACTCAGATCCTGTTCCAGTCGCAGCAGGTTGATGCGCTTGGTCGACGTCGGGCCAACCCCCAGCGTCTGGCCTTCTACCTTGCCGCCGAAGCTGAGCTTCTGCAGGTAGTAGAACCGCGCGGCGCGCTGGATATCGGTCAGCGTGTCGACGTGCTGCAGCTGCGCCCAGCGATACATTTCTCGGCTGGTCAGTGACCACCGGAAATGCCTCACGAACTCGTCCAGGTGATTCGCGACCACCCGGTAGAGCCTGACCAGCTCGCCGTGCATGTCGTTGAGTACTTCAACCTTGGCGGGCGCACGCTCAAACAGCATTGCCGCGCTTCCGGCGAAGGCTTCGACGTAGCAGGTGTGGGGCCGCTCATTGATCAGCGGCAGTAGGTGCTTTGCTAGGCGTGTCTTACCGCCCGGCCATGGGAACAGCGTCTTGGTTTTCAAATCTCAGCTCTTGCGACATTAGTTAAGCAAGCTTCACTGGCTCTCCGGAGAGCGGCAGGGCTTGAGCCAATGGCACGCGGCTGAAACGCGTGTACGGCGGCGGCGCTCCGGTGCTTGCAGGCATCGGGGCGTCGCCCTGTTTGTTTCGGAATTGGCGTTGCTGACGGCGGTATGTCCGCCTCTCAACTCCGGGAATCACCGAAATAAAGGGCCAGATACGCGAACGGCCCGCCGATTGGCGAGCCGCGTGGATGGGACTCTCCCCACCTTGCCGAGAACTGTACCAGTTCGTTGGCAACGGTCAAGAGGTGATGGAAGCAAACCTACCCTATGGCTATGCCGATATCAGGGCCGCTTGTAGATCGTCCCGCGCGGTGATGCTGATCTGTCCGGTCAGGTAAAGCGCCTTCACGAAACCGAGGCCGAATCCCATGAGGCGCACCGCTTCTTCCCTGTCGTCCTCGCGCCTAGCCGTCCTGCGCTCCGCAAGCAACTCAGCCCAGCGCTGCCGACATGACTCCGGCAACTGCTCGCAGTGGTCTTCGATTGGGCGGGGTGAGGCAGGCATGTCGAACTCCTGTTGGTCTGAAATTCAATCGTCACACGAACGGCGGGAACTCCGCGACCCGCTCAAGCGGAAACCCCGCGGTTGGGTCCACGGTGTACTGGTGCTCGCCCAGGTACATGCTGTGCGCCCCAGGCCCGGCAATCACTTCCGCCCCAACCACCGCGCGTAGCAGTACCCCACCGCTGCCGCAGGCATTCAACCCGCTGGCAAACATCTCTGCAGTTTCCCTATCCGGCGTCCATGCGAACCCGAGCTGGCCGAGCCGGAGCCGATCGGTATTCTCGCCCCTGTACAGTTCCAACCGAGCGCCTGCCTCTGCCTTGTAGCGCGGCAGGCTCAGCCAGAGGAACGCGGCCAGCTGGTGATCATCCCCAACCTGCTCTCGTATCCGGTGGCCACCTTCTATCCAGTAGGTGTCGAATGCCGCCTTGTCGAACTGAGGCGCCCTATCCTTCAGTGCACGGGCGACGACGGTTCGCCACCCATTTCCCCCGGTAAGGCGCCTCATCTGCTCGAGCTGCTGGTCGTTGGTCACTGGCGCCCTCCTGGCGGTGCGGGCGCCATTCTACGACTGGAGCGGGTCAGCGAGCAGCAGCGGTTGCCCGCAGTACCCGAAGCGCGACCGGCCCGAGCTTCTCCCATCGGGCGGGACCGCGAGCCACGTCGAGGAATGCTTGGTTGAGCCCGTCCCGGAACGCAGAACCCTCGAAGGCGTAGTCGAAGCGGTAGCCCTCTCCGAGAACGTAGCGTTCACTCCACTGGCGGCGGAGCCGGCGCACGAGCAGATTTGCTCTCGATTCGCTACCCACCCAACCCCATTGGGCCGCAACCAGGTTGGGCCGGCGGCGGATGCTGCCCTCGGGGTTTCGGGTGACGCTAATTCGAACGATCCCGTCGGCGCCGCAGGCTACGCACAGATACACCGCATCGCGAGCGGCCTGTGCCAATGTCAGATTTCTCATGCGCGCCGCGCCTCCATGAACGCCATGCCCTTGTCCAGCTCCTTTCGGTACTGCCACTTCGTGAACGCGGCCCCGAGCTTCTTGGCGACGGCGGACGCTCGCTGCGCCTGGCTACCCCGCCCGGTGAACTCCTCCAGCACCACCAGCGCGCGCACCATGTTCTGCCGGTACAGGTCGGACAGCGCGCGGTCGATCCACCGGTACTCATCCGGCGAACCGACCATCACGGCGGCGGTGACTGATCGGGAGACCATGGTGCGGGTCTCAGCGCATGGGATCGGATCAACCGCCCATGGCGCGACGGGCAGCACGGCCCCGTTGCGATTAACCCGTCCAGCTCCGGCCCCCAGCAACATTCGGCGGGCGTGGCCGTCACGCAGCAACGGCGGACGCTCTCGCTTCGTGCCCTGGGCGAACTGCTGAGCGCGCGCAAGCGGGTGTTCGTCCCTGCTTGACGCCTCCTCCGGGGCAAGCGGAGCGCAGAACCGATGCTCTTGGTAATGGCCCCAGTGCTTCAACTGCTCCTTCAGCGAGAGGGTCATTTCCGCCCCCCAGCACGCGCAGCTGCCAGCGCCTCTATCTGCTCCAGCCGCGATGCCTGCTGCCGGGCAAGCGATGCCGACGTTCGGTATGCCTCGGCAGTGGTTGAGCGCTGACCGCGATCGCGCCAAAGGAGGCGGTCCAATCTCTCCGCCTGCTGGTCGAGGGTGTCGGCGAAATGCTTGAGCGCCTGGGAACCTGTCGGGATGAAGGTCATCGACCAATCCCCCCGTAGGATCTGCGGCCCGGGCCATAGCTCGTCCGGCGCGACGGCTGGTCATCGTTTGCAGCCTCCGGCTTTCGCGGCAGCGGCCCGTCCCAGTTGTCGATGCGCATCTGGTCGAAGCGATTCTGTAGGCTGATCCTCTCGCCGGCGCGGATATTGCGCCCCTTCGCAAAGTGCATCTCCACTACGCCCTGCAGATGGGTCTTCTGCTCGGGCGTGTCGTAGTAGTCCTCGCGATGCAGCAGCACGACAACGTCGGCCTTTTGCTCGAGCTCTCCAGACTCGCGCAGGTCGGAAAGGGTCGGGCGTCTGTCAGTGCGCCCAGTGACGCTCCGATTCAGCTGAGCCAATGCCACCAGCGGAATCTTCCACTCCTTCGCTAGGTCCTTGCCCTTCTGTAGGATGCGCCCGTACTCGAAGCGGGCCATGCGCGGATCCACGTCGAAGTCGTGAATGTGGTCAATCACCAGTAGCTGCAGCGGCTTGCGCTGGTGCATGCGCCGGGCGCGGGCCTCGAACTGCCGCACGTTCAGGGAGGCGGTGTCATCGATGTACAAAGGCGCGGATTTAAGGTCGCGGATGGTCGGCGTCATGCGGCTTTGGTAGATCTCGCTGTCCTCGCCGGAATGCCTTGGCCTGGCAACCCACTCGTGAGGAATGTGGCCAACCGACGCGACGTTTCGATCATGGCAGTCGTCGATGCTCATCTCGAGGCTGAACAACCCGACAGTTATCCCATTGAGCGCGCAGTAGACGGCTACGTTCAGCGCCGCGATGCTCTTGCCCATACTCGGCCGGCCAGCGACTAGGTAGGCGGTGGACGGCTGAAGGCCGTGCGTTACGCGGTTGAATTCGGCCCACGGGGTTTCCAGCCCGGTCAGGCCACCACCGGAGTGATATCGGTCCTCCCAACGCTTGTACCACCCGTACATGGTCTCCCCTGCAAGCCGAAGCCCTCCGCGCTGGGCCGGCTGCAGGCCGGCAATGTCCTGCGTCAGCTCCGCCAGGAGCTCGGGGAATTCGCGGCCATCCTGCTGCCAAGCAGACTCCACCGCCTTGCGACCGACGTCAGCCAACCGGCGGCGCCCGGCGTACTGCACCACAATTTCGGCGTACGCAGCCACGTTTGCAGCCGACGGCGTCGTGCTGGCCAGCTCCGTTATGTACGTGCCATCGCCCACCAGCTCTAGCTTCCCGCGCGATTCAAACCACTCGCCGATGGTGACCGCGTCGAACGGGCGCTGCTTCTCCGCCAGCGTGCGGATCGACTCGAAGATCAGCTGGTGATCGTGACGGTAGAAGTCCTCGGCGGAAAGTGTGTCCGACACGAGCGGCCAGGCTTCCGGCGCCAGCATCAAGCCTCCCAGGACAGCCTGCTCCGCCTCAACGCTATGCGGCGGCAGATTGGGGTCAAAGCGCATCAGCCTTGCCCCCCATTGCGGTTGTTGTGGTAAGTGCCTTCGACGACCTTCAGCAGGTTCTCCTCGGACTTTATCAACCACGGCAATGACACCTGGAAGCTGTTCACCTTGCCCATGAGGTAGTCGCTGTCCCGCATCCACTTGAACAGACCACGCCACCACTCGAGCGTCTGGCGCGACGGGTCAGCCTTCCAGCGCGCGCGCAGATGCTTCTGGCGAGCGTCACTCCAGCCATGGACGACAGGACAGTTCGGCAACTCCTTGTGGTAAGCCGCAATGATTGCTTCATGGGGGCAGCCAACAGCGGCCTTGCCGCCTAGCAGATCTGCCTGCTCATCCGCTTCATCAATGGCGTCTTCGTCACCGGCAGGTGACGAACCTGTTTCCCCTTCCTGGTTTGATTCCTGGTTTGTAGTGCTGTCAGCCCCCACCCTCGGTGCTGTGTGCCCCGACCCCTCGAAGCAGTCAGCCCCCACCCCCCGCACTTCCGGCACCCACTCTCCAGCCTTTCCAATTCCCACTCGCTCCAAATACAGGTCGTACTGGTTTGGAAGATTCACTCCCTCGTGCGTGCGCCGAACTACACCGAGCAAGCCTGCGGCTTCTAGTGCCGAGATAGCCCGCTTGATGCTGTCCGCACTCATGCCGCAGTCGGTGGCCAGCTTCTTGTGTGCCGGATCGCAGCGACCTGTATCCGCGTTCGTTCGATTCGCGAGCATAATCAGCACCAGCTTCTGCTGAGCGGGCAGCTTCCATTTCACTGCCCAGGCCATCGCCTCGAAGCTCATGCCGACGCCCCGGAAACTTCAGGGAACGCCGTGAGCATCAGCGTCGCGAAAGCGCCGAGGTGCTCAGCGGTGATCCATCGCTTGCTGGACATTTGCTGGATCCACTCCAGCGCCTGCTGCGGGCCGGAGCAGTAGAAATCGTAGGTAGGCTCGTCGCCCGGCCGGCTGCGGTCGTAGATCTCGACTGCGATGCGTCCATCGGGGAGGCGCTCCTGCAGGCGGACCAATGGCCTTGCCTGGCGCTCCTTGATCATCTTGAGGGCATCGTTCATGACCGCGCTGATGTGGCGCGGGCCGGAGTTCGGGTTTCCCCGATCAGTGTCGTGTGGCATAGTGGCCTCGCTCTGAACGAAGCCTCCGCAACTGTCTGCCCGACAGCGGGGGCTTCGTCGTATCTGGACGTTGGGTTCTCGCGCCAGACACCCGAGCGGCCACTACCGCGCTTGGGATGAACGCTTTCCTTCACTGCGCCCGGGCCGTTCCTTCGACCTCAGCAGGGTGGCTCTAGTCGGCCTTCGGCAGTTCGGCTCGGCAAATGACATTGCCATCAGCGTCGAACCTGTCCGGATACCTCGCCTGGAAGTACAGCGCCCACGGCCGGGGAATGCCTCGGCGGCGCCACTGGCTAATGGAAGGGGCGCGCACGGAGCAGAGGGCAGCGACTCGCTTCGTGCCCCCAAGGGAATCGATCAGCATCGACGCCTGAACGGGGTCGTTGATCGCAGAAACGGTGGAAGTCGTAGTCATGGGCCAAGAAATTAGCAGTTCCTAATTTACTTTACAACGACTTCGTGCGTAACATTGCCTAATCCTATTCACAGAACCTAACCATGGATCTCTCAACCCGGCTTCGCACCGCGCTGGCGCGCGCAGGCGTCTCTCAACTTGAACTGGCTAAGGCCGTTGGGGTTTCCGCCCCAAGTGTGAGCGGCTGGCTGAGCGGGAAATCGCAGTCGATCAGGGGGGATGCCTTGGTGAAGGCTGCGCGCGTCCTTGGGGTTCCAGCCCTGTGGCTTGCCACGGGCGAAGGGTCTATCGACGACGCTCCCGATGCGCCGCCGCTCTCCGTCCGTGAGACACCACCCGGATACCTTCGCCTCGAGCTACTTGATGGAGCAGCAGGCATGGGCGCAGGAGTCGTGAATGAGGAATTCCCGGAAGTGATTCGGAGCATGGATTACGCCGAGTGGGATATCCGGCAACGCCTGGGCTATCTGCCGAAGCCAGGCCGGCTCAAGCTCATCACTGGCCGAGGCCCGTCGATGGCGCCGATCATCAACAACGGCGACGTGGTAATGGTCGACACCGCCGTCGACTACTTCGACGGCGATGCCATCTACGTGATCAACATCGGCGGCGAGACTCAGATCAAGGGGCTGCAGCGCCGGTCCGACGGCGTTTACATCGTTAGCGCCAACCCGCTCTTCCCGCCCTACGTGGCGCCAGATGACTTGTTCATCGCTGGCAAGGCGGTGGTCCAGTACAGCGCGCGTCAGATCGCCTAATGTGGATTCCTGAACGCAGTTAGAAAATTAGTCAAAGTAAATTAGCAACCCCTATTGCATCCACGATTAGCAATGCCTAATCTAGCCCTGTCGCCGCAACCCGCGGTTGATGGGAGCCACAGAGATGCACGCAACAAGGGACGCCTGGCGCCATAAGCACAGGCTGGTGCGCCAACTGAACACCCTTCGGAAGCGCTATGAGAGCCGCCTTCCGAACCGAGGTTTCAGCCTTCTAGATCATGCCGACCAGGCGACTGTCCTGGTCGCATTCCCTGAAATCGATCCCCTGCAACTCCCGGTTGAGCATCGTCTCCGGTGCTTGCGAGGTGGATTCGGCTATCGCCTTGGAACGGGCTCGAGGGTGCCGGCATGAAGTCCAACTGCCGCTGCATTCACGCCAGTTACGGCCACGGATCGAACCGGAATCGCTCTACGCTGATCCGGGTCGGTTGGGTGATTGTCGCCCTCACTGCCTTGATCGTCGTACCCCTGCGAATCGCAGAGATTGTCGCAGCGAACCATCCCAACGCCATTTTTTGTGTCACTGCAGCGAGTGACGCATCTCGCCCGACTTTTGCAGTTTCTCACGTCAACCAGAACCAAGGAAACCTGAAAAGTGAGTAGGAAATCCCTGACAGAGATTCATAGCAGCGATCGCCCTATCCCGGGTTGCCGCGTGATCAAGCAATACGAGGAAGGTGAAATCCACATCGGCGACAGCATCCACCTTGTGGTTCTCGCAGCGCGCGACGGGAAAACCCGTATCGGCATCCAGGCGCCTCGCCATCTGGAAATCACCGCACCAAAACAGTGACGGCCCGAGCGCGTCAACGCCCGAGCCGTCAGCCACGCCGCCCCGCAATCGACCAGATCAAGGAAGCAAACATGGCGAAGAACAGTGTACCCCCGGCAGCGCCTGCCGAAGCCCCACGCCTCGCAGACGGTGAGCACTACCTCACCTCCATGTGGCGCGACAACCCGCTCTCCGATTTCCTGACCAATAGGCTCGTGAGGGTCGACCGTAACACCAAGGCATCTGTCGCAATCCTGTCGGTCCTGCGCCGCGACTTCACGGCAAGTCAGGATGCCCGGGACACCTGCCCGGAGGACGAGCCGGTTCTTCACGACAAGCTGAGTGAACACATCGTGGATGGGCTGATGCTGGCAATTGAGAGCCTGCTGGACGAAACCGAAGCCTTGCTCGACTACGTCCGGGAGAACCAAAAAGGCGTGTGCGTCCACCCCCTGAAGAAGGAGGCCGGCCGTGTCTGAGACGACCGTGACCAAGGAAGAAGCGTTCAGCGTGATTCCGGTGCAAAACAATGCACCGCTGTTCAAGGTCTGCGCCGGGATCGACACCGCTCACTCCGAGCTGAAGGCCAGCATCTACTTCGACTACGTCCAGCGCCAACTGAGCAACCTGGAAAGCGACAGGATCACTGACGACGACATGTTCGTTCTCGCTGACCTCCTCGAAATGCACAAAGCACTGCGATACGCGGGAGGTGCCCGATGAGCGGCGCGGTGGAAGCACCGAAGACTACTGATGTGGCAATTCCAAACTCGCCGCTCGTAGTGGCCGCTGGCTGTGACCTCGACCTGGCATTGAGCAAGGCAAGGCTGCTCACCGACCACGTGCAGGAACTGCTCTGGCAGGGCATGCGGCAGGCCGATGGGAAGGACGTTTCCTTCGGCTACGACACCGTCGTGACGATGGATTTCCTACTCGACATTGTGACCGGCCTGTATCGGGCCGCTGGAGCCGAAGCATGAGCATGTTCGATGATCTACTGGATATGACTCACGCGGAGCAGGAGCCAGACTTCCTGATTGACGCCAAGGGTGTGCGCTGTATTCGCCGGGCGATCACGTTCGGACTCCACGCGCTGGTGCAAGTCCAGAAGGCCAAAGAGGCGGAGAGCGCTTGCGATGGCAACGGCCAGACTTGGCCGGATGATGTCCGGCTCGCAATGCCTGGCGAGTCGTTTGCCTCGAGCATCGAAGAACTGGCCGACGCCCTGCTCTGGATCGAGTACGCCAGCCACGCGAAGGAGGTGCGTAATGACGCTGCAGCTGATCACTGAACTGCGGTCCGCCGCTGCCACACTCCGCCTGCCTGGTGGCACGACCACCGACCGGATCAGCGCCGAGCTGCTCGAACGGGCGGCCCAGACCATCGCTGTACTGCAGCGCGCGCCGCTGCCGGCTACCACCGTGACCGATCTGCTGCCGATCATGCAGGATGGCTGGACGCCGGAGGTCTACGGCACCTGGGCGATCCGTGCGGCAGAGCGCGCGCACGGCATCGGCACCAATGTCCCGAACCCACCGGCGCCCAGTTGGGCCGAGGCCCCGAACGGCTACAACTACCGGGCGATGGACAGCGATGGCCGCTGGTGTTGGTTCAAGCGCCGGCCCTACACGGAGACGTTTGGCAGCTATGACGGCTGGGACTGCGACGAAGGGATCCGAGAGGCACGCGGGCTGAGCTTCTTCCCAGGCTGGGCTGAAACGCTAGAAGAACGCCGGGAGGTGGCCTGATGGACGGCTTGGATTGGGTCGAAGTTGCGGATGGCCTACCCGACGACGAAGAGACGGTGGTCGTGCACGTAGTAATGGCAGCTGGAAGCGCGCACGCGAAGAGAGTTGGGTCGGAGGAAGGCTGGCAGGGGTTCGGCATAGGCACCTTCTGGACTGGCAGCGACGAGCAATGGGAGGTCTACGGGATCGCTGGTGAGGTCACTCGGTGGGCGAGAATTTCGCGCCCTGCGCTTGCCGTAAGGGGTGAGCCATGGGTGTGACCGGTAATCGTGCGAGGGGGCGATCAGCCAAACCACTCAAGCCGAACTTAACCCAAGCCCAGGCCAACCACCTCCGCAGACTGTTGGCGTGGGTTCGTGGCGAAGTCGGCCAGACGCCGCAGGAGATGGTGGAAACGCTCAGAAGTCTCGGGCCGATGCCGGAGCCCAGCGCCGAGGCAAAGGCGCGCTTGGTGGACAGCTACAAGCGGGCCGAAGCGGTGCCCAAGTACGTGCGAGCCGCAGTCAAGGCGCTGGAGAAGCTGCTGCTCAAGCAGGAGGGCGCCATCGTGGACGTTGAAGCTGGCCCCGGCTTCGATGCCGGGTTCGAGATCGTCGGCACGCGCCACGGTCTGCTGCCGGCCCTGCCCGGCGCCCAACCGGCTTCAGCACCGCCGCTTGCCCTCTCGTCTCCGCAGCCGTGGAGGCAGCAGGCACCGACGGAACCGGGCTGGTACAGGCTCACCTGCGAGGAAACGGACGGCGCCATCGAGCGCGTGCTGGTGGTGGCCGACCGCCTCACCGGTCAGCTCCGCGCGGTGGACACCGGGATGGGAATGCTCGACCTACGGGACTACCACGACGGCCTGACCAATCCGCGCTGGAAGAAGGTGGAGGGCTGGACCAATGGCTTGGATTGACCGCCTTATCTGGCGCATCACGGCGCGCAACTGGCTCAGCTGGCCGACAGAGCGCCGCCACCGGCTAACCGGCCGCTACCAGCACATTCGCTATAACGAAAACGGCCGTTGGAACAACGGCCGGCTACCGAAGGAAGGAGGCCCACATGGCCGCTGATACGATCGACCCCATCCTCAAAATGCCCGCAGTGGTAAAGATCACTGCTCTGTCCGAATCCTCGATCCGCCGCGGCATGCGCAATGGCACCTTCCCCGCCTGCAAACGACTCGGGCCGCGTGCCATAGGTTGGCCGGAGTCGGTGATCAGGGCTTGGATAGCCGGGACTGGCGCTGCTTCAGCTTCGTCAGGTGATCAGCCCATCGGTCCATCATCTTGATCCGATCGGGCAGGAACTCGGCGTGGTTGTAGGCCGCGCCGGTCTTGTTGGTCTTGGCATGTGCAAGCTGCATGTCCACCACGGCCGACGGGTAGCCGGCCTCGTGCAACCAGGTCGACGCGGTCGCGCGGAAGTCGTGGCCAGAGATCTCATCCATACCGAGGTACTTCAGGCCCATGTTCACCGCCTCGCGTGACATGGGCTTCTTCGGATCCCGCTGATTGGGGAACAGATAGGTGCCGGCGCCGGTGATCTCTTGCAGTTCACGGAGGAGCGCGACAGCGCGCGGGGCCAGAGGGACCCAATGCTTGCGGCGCTTCTTCATCTCGCCGGCATCGATCTTCAACAGCGGCGACTCAGCTTCCCAGTCAATGTTCGCCCACTTGGCGGTCCGCAGCTCCTTGGTGCGCACGAACGTGAGCGCCAGCAACTCGATCGCAATGGCCGTCACGCGGTTCCCGGGGTATGTGTCCAGGCCAGCCAGCAGCTTGCCCATTGTCGCGGCGGAGTGCGCCACAGCGTGCATCACGGGTGGCTTCTTGATCGCGCGGCGTACGGGGTGTGTCGGATCTGCGTCGGCGCGCAGGTTGACGATCGCATGCTCGAACACGGACGACAGCGTCTGTCGGGTGACGATGGCCACGTGGGGACCGGCCTTCTCGGCTTTGCGCAGCAGCTTCAGCACATCAGCAGGCGTCACCTCGCGGATCGGCCACTTCCCAATGTCTGGCAGGATCCGCTGGTCTAGGTAGCGCCTTGCCCGGTCGCGGTGTGAGGCCGACCAGCCCTTCTCTGCACTGGTGAACCAGTCCTCCGCATTTTCAGCCACCGTGTTGAGAGCGCTTTCCTCGCTCCTCGCCTTGGCAATCTTCCGCTGCAGCACCGGATCCTGCCCAAGCTTTACCTGGGACTTGGCCAGGCGCATGGCAGCGCGCGCATCTGCCAAGCTCACATCCTGCAGGCTTCCAATGGCCAGCAACTTCTGCTTGGAATCCAAGCGATAGGCATAGCGCCAAAGCTTCGATCCGTTGGGCCTGATCTCGAGAAAGAGCCCACCACCATCGCTCAATCGATAGGGCTTCTCTGCGGGCTTGGCGCCGCGAACTTTGAAGTCTGTAAGAGGCATCGAACGTCGTCCGTCCCTGTACGCATTGTGGGGCAGATGATACCAACATCCGTACCAACAATTTCGTGCGCTCTTATGACGGCTCGTGATTCTTGCTGAATACAGAAATCGACCTGAATGCCCTAAAACAAGCCACTTTCAGCAAGTTTTTGACAGCTCGTGATTTCTAGTGATTGCCACGACCACATTCAAACTGATGATGCGCATGCGGGGGACCTGCGGCGGGAAACCGGGCAAGCATACCGGTTGCCCGCGGGGCTGCGCAGTCCGCCAGGCCGGGCCGCGACACCCTTCACAGGGCCCCGGACGAGCGCGAAACGCCCAGCTGGATTAGGATTTGTGCTCCAAATGAAGATGAATCGAGTTTTGATGAGCGACCACCGCCACCGTTTCCTGCAGCTGGCCCTGACCGCCGACGCCCTGCGCTTCGGCCAGTTCACCCTCAAGTCCGGCCGGCTGAGCCCCTATTTCTTCAACGCCGGTCGTTTCGACTCCGGTTCGCTGCTGTCGCAGCTCGGCGCCTGCTACGCCGATGCCATCGATGCCACCGGGATCAAGTACGACGTGGTGTTCGGCCCGGCCTACAAGGGCATTCCGCTGGCCACCGCGATGGCCTGCGAACTGGCCCAGCGTGGTCGTGACCTGCCGCTGTCGTTCAACCGCAAGGAAGCCAAGGACCATGGCGAAGGCGGCCAGCTGATCGGCGCCGACATGAATGGCAAGCGCGTGCTGATCGTCGACGACGTGATCACCGCTGGCACCGCGATCCGTGAAGCGCTGGGCATCATCCGCGCCGCCGGTGGCACCCCGGCCGGCATCGTGGTGGCGCTGGACCGCCAGGAGATCGCTTCGGAAACCGATCGCCGTTCGGCGGCGCAGTCGGTGGCCGAGGAAGCCGGCATTCCGGTGATCGCCGTGGCATCGCTGGCCGATCTGCTTGATTTCGCCTCCGGCAACCCGGAACTTGTGGGTTACCGGCAGCCGCTGGAAGCCTACCGGGCCCAGTACGGCGTCCGTTCGATCCGCTGACCGACCCAGGGGAAAGGTCATGTCCCGAGTTCCTGCTGTGCTCTTTGCCGGCCTGCTGCTGGCCGTGCCGTTCACCGTACTGGCGCAGTCGCGCGACAGCGGCAAGACGGAAAAGAAGCTGTACTGCTGGAACGAGGGCAAGGAGCGGATCTGCAGTGATTCGCTGCCGGCCGACGCGGTCAACCATGCCCGCGAGGAGTTCAACGCGAAGAGCGGCCTGCGCAATGCGCAGGTCCAGCGCGCGTTGACCGACGAAGAGCGCGCCGCCGCCAGCACGGAGGCGGCGCAGCAGCAGCTGGACCTGATGGCCGCGCAGACCCGCCAGCGCACCGAGCAGGCGATGCTGACCACCTATGGCAGCGAGGACGACCTGCGCCGGGTGTTCGCCGAGCGCCAGGAAGTGCTGGACAACAACCTGAAGACCGCCGAGTACAACGTCACCAGCCTGCGTGAGTCGCTGGTGGCGCTGCTGGCGGCCGCAGGTGACCGCGAACTGGCCGGTGGCAAGGTGGCCGACAAGCAGGCCGAGGCGATCCGCCAGCGGCACGTGCAGCTGCAGTCGCAGCAACGCCTGCAGGCCGGGTTCCTGCAGCAGCAGCAGGCGTTGAAGGCCGAGATCGACAGCACCCTGCAGCGCTATCGCGAGCTGAAGGGGCTGGTGCCGGCGAGCCAGGCTCCGGCGGGCTGACCACGCTCCCGTCGCCGGGCATGGCCCGGCGCTACCCAGGGCCTGGTTACGGATTGGACCACGGAATTTATGCACTCTTTACGCGTCGGCCCGGTCCGGCGCGTAGTGCGTTTATGGGGGGCAGGACGACGATGACGGCCTGAGGTGGAGGGGTTCCACCAGGACGCTATTGCAATGTCCCCCTGGCTGTCGTTGTTGTGTGGCGTGCTGGTGCTGGTCGCCGCCGCCTATCTTCTTTATGTCGTGCTGCGGCCCGAGTCGTTCTGAGCAGAGCCGGCCATGACTGAGATGCTTGTGATTATTGCCGCCAGCCTGCTGCTGGCGTGGCCGCTGGGCCTGTACCTGGCCCGCGTGATGCGTGGCACGCCGATGAAGGTCGACGTGCTGTTCCACTGGATCGAGAAGCCGCTGTACAGGGTGTTCGGGGTCGATCCGTCGCGCTCGATGTCCTGGCGCGGCTACGTGCTGGCCTTCGTCCTGAGCAACGTGGTGGTCGCGGTACTGACCCAGGCGGTGTTCATGACCCAGGCCTGGCTGCCACTGAATCCGGACCAGATCCCGAACATGCGCTGGGACACCGCGCTGCACACGATGATCTCGTTCCTGACCAACACCAACCAGCAGCACTATTCGGGCCAGGCGCAGCTGTCCTACCTCTCGCAGATGACCGGCATCACCGGCCTGCAGGTGGTGACGCCGATGATGGGCCTGGCGCTGGCAGTGGCGACGCTGCGCGCGTTGTTCTCGCGTGCGCCGCAGGCGGCGACGACGGGTACCGGCGATGACCGCCAGGTGGCGGTGGGCAACTACTACGTGGACGTGGTGCGCCTGTGCGTGCGCTTCCTGCTGCCGCTATGCCTGGTGTGGACCCTGCTGCTGACCAGCCAGGGCGTGCCGTCGACGATGACCGGTGGGCCGCAGGCCACGCCGATCGACGCCAGCGCCGGCATGGCCGAACAGAAGCTGCCGCTGGGCCCGGTGGCGGCGATGGTCGCAGCCAAGCAGCTGGGCGCCAACGGCGGCGGCTGGTACGGCCCGAACAGCAGCTTCCCGCTGGAGAACCCGACCCCGCTGTCGAACGCGCTGGAAATCGTCGGCATCCTGCTGGTGCCGATGGCGGTGATCTTCATGATCGGTGCGTTCACCGGCCGGCGTCGCTTAGGCGCCCTGGTGTTCAGCTGCATGCTGGGCATGTCGCTGCTGTCCACCGGCGCGATGATGTGGAGCGAGGGCCATAGCGCCAGCGCCGCCACCCCGCTGCTGATGGAAGGCAAGGAAGTGCGTTTCGGCGCCGACGGCACTGCGCTGTGGGCGGCGGTGACTACCCAGGTCTCCAATGGCTCGGTGAACGGCATGCACGATTCGCTGGCGCCGCTGAGCGGTGGCATCGCGATGGTCAACATGCTGGTCAGCGCGATCTGGGGCGGCATCGGCTGTGGCCTGCAGCAGTTCATCGTCTATCTGCTGCTGGGTGTGTTCCTGGCCGGGTTGATGACCGGGCGCACGCCGGAACTGTTCGGCCGCAAGCTGGAGACGCCACAGGTGCGCCTGCTGGCCCTGCTGGTGCTGCTGCAGCCGATCACCCTGCTGGTGTTCACGGCGATCACCCTGGCCGTGCCCGGCCTGGCCGGCACCTCCAACCCCGGCTTCCATGGCATCAGCCAGGTCTTCTACGAGTACGTCTCGGCCTACGCCAACAACGGCTCGGGCTTCGAAGGGCTGGGCGACGCCACGCTGTGGTGGAACCTGAGCTGCTCGCTGGTACTGCTGCTGGGCCGCTTCCCGCTGCTGATCATTCCGCTGGTGGTGGCCGCACAGCTGGCTGCCAAGCGCCAGGCCCCGGAGTCTGCCGGCAGCCTGCAGATCGAAACCCCGACCTTCGCCCTGACCCTGGTCTCGGTGATCGTCATCCTGACCGTGCTGCAGTTCATGCCGGCGCTGGTACTCGGCCCGATCGCCGACCACCTGAGCCTGGGACTGCACTAAGGACACCCTGATGAGTACCCAAGCAAGTTCAACCCGTAGTACCCATGCAGCGCGCCCTGCCCTGCTGGATGGCGCCGGCCTGCGCCGTGCGCTGGTCGAAGCGGTTCTCAAGCTGTCGCCGATGCATCTGGTGCGCAGCCCCGTGATGGCGGTGGTGATGGCCGGCACGATCGTCGCCGCGATCGTCACCCTGACCGGCAACGCGCCGCTGGGCTTCGGCCTGGCGGTGACCGCGATCCTGCTGGTGACCGTGCTGTTCGGCAACTTCGCCGAAGCCGTAGCGGAAGCGCGTGGCCGTGGCCAGGCCGCCTCGCTGCGGCGTGCCCGCCAGGACCTGGTGGCACGCCGGCTGGCGGCGCCGCAGCCAGGCGCCGCCGAAACCCAGGTGCCGGCCGCCGAGCTGCGCCCGGGCGACCACGTGATCGTCAGTGCCGGTGAGCTGGTGCCGGCCGATGGCGAGATCGTGCAGGGCCTGGCCACCATCAACGAAGCGGCGGTGACCGGCGAATCGGCACCGGTGCTGCGCGAGGCCGGTACCGACCGTTCCGGCGTGATCGGCGGCACCAAGGTGCTGTCCGACCAGATCATCGTGCGGGTGACCGCCGAGCCGGGCCACAGCTTCCTGGACCGGATGATCGCGCTGGTGGAAGGTGCCAACCGCCAGAAGACCCCCAACGAGATCGCGCTGACCCTGCTGCTGGCGGCGATGACACTGACCTTCCTGGTGGTGGTGGCGACGCTGCCGGCGATCGGCGCGGCCGTAGGCGTGCAGGTCGATCCGCTGCTGCTGATCGCGCTGCTGGTGTGCCTGATCCCGACCACCATCGGCGGCCTGCTGCCGGCCATCGGCATCGCCGGCATGAACCGTGCGCTGGCCGCCAACGTGCTGGCCAAGTCGGGCAAGGCAGTGGAGGTGGCCGGCGACGTCGACGTGCTGCTGCTGGACAAGACCGGCACCATCACCTACGGCGACCGTCAGGCCAGCCACTTCCATCCGCTGGCCGGCATCGATGCCAGCCAGCTGCGCGAGGCCGCACTGCTGTCCTCGCTGGCCGACCCGACCCCGGAAGGCAAGTCGATCGTGCGCCTGGCGCGCGAACAGGGCTGCGCTACCGCCGAACCGCACCACGCCGAGTACCTGGCGTTCAGTGCGCAGACCCGCATGTCCGGCGTGGACCTGGAACATGGGCGGCAGATCCGCAAGGGTGCCGCCGATGCGATCCGTGCCCACGTGCAGGCGCTGGGCGGCAACGTGCCGGCGGAACTGGCCGGGCGCGTCGAGCAGGTCGCACGCAACGGTGCCACCCCGCTGGTGGTGGCCGAGGGCCGCCACGTGCTGGGCGTGATCGAGCTGTCGGACGTGGTCAAGCACGGCATGCGCGAGAAGTTCGCGCAGCTGCGGGCGATGGGTATCCGCACGGTGATGATCACCGGCGACAACCCGCTGACCGCCGCCGCGATCGCTGCCGAAGCCGGTGTCGACGACTACATCGCCGAGGCCCGCCCGGAAGACAAGCTGGCACGCATCCGCCAGGAGCAGGCCGGTGGCCGCCTGGTGGCGATGGTCGGCGATGGCACCAATGACGCGCCGGCGCTGGCCCAGGCCGACATCGGTCTGGCGATGAACTCCGGTACGCAGGCGGCGAAGGAGGCCGGCAACATGGTCGACCTCGATTCGGACCCGGCCAAGCTGCTGGCGGTGGTGGAAGTAGGCAAGCAGCAGCTGATCACCCGGGGCGCGCTGACCACATTCTCGCTGGCCAACGACGTCTCCAAGTACTTCGCGATCCTGCCGGCGCTGTTCGCCGCGGCCGTGCCGACCATGGCCGCCTTGAACGTGATGCAGCTGTCGAGCCCGCGCAATGCGGTGCTGGCAGCGCTGATCTTCAACGCCCTGGTGATTCCCGCCCTGATCCCGCTCGCCCTGCGTGGCGTGCGCTTCCGCCCGGCCACTGCAACGGCGCTGCTGCGCCGGAACATGCTGGTGTACGGCCTCGGCGGCGTGCTGCTGCCGTTCGCAGCGATCAAGGCGATCGACCTTCTTCTTGTCCTGGTATTCGGCGCATGAACCGTACTGCTTCCACTTCATCTTCCCTTCCGCGCGAACAGAAGGCCGAGGCCCGCGTGGCCAGCCTGCAGGACGGCGCCAGCTGGCGCCCGGCGATCGGCCTGGGCCTGGCCACCCTGCTGCTGGCCGGTGCGGTCTACGCCGGTATCGCCACCGGTTTTGCCGGCCTGGCCTACCCGACCCAGGCCGAGGGCAGCCTGCTGCGCGATGGCAACGGCCAGGTACGCGGCTCGGCATGGTTGTCGCAGCCGTTCACCGGTGACGGCTACTTCCAGGCACGTCCGTCGGCAGCCAACTACGACCCGATGGCCGCGGCCGGTTCCAACATGGCGCGCAGCAATCCGGCCCTGGCCGAGCGTGTTGCCGCCAGCACCGCTGCGGTGGCCGCGCGCGAAGGCGTCACCCCGGAGCAGGTACCGGCAGACCTGGTCACGCAGTCCGCAGGTGGCCTGGATCCGCAGCTGTCGCCGGCCGCGGCGCAGCTGCAGGTGGCACGCGTGGCGCGCGCCCGTGGCCTGCCGGTGGAACGCGTGCAGGCACTGGTGCAGGCGCATACCGAAGGTCGCCAGTGGGGCCTGTTCGGCCAGCCGCGGGTGAACGTGGTGACGCTGAACTTCGCGCTGGACCACGCGGCCAAGGCACCGTGATGCCGGCCTGCACCGGCTGCGCGCACAATGGCCCCCATGACTGATGCGCGTACCCGCCAGGCCGATGCCCTGGTCGAAGGCCTGCAACGCGAAGCCGGCGGCAAGCTGACCGTGTTCCTCGGTGCGGCGCCGGGCGTGGGCAAGACCTACACCATGCTGACCCGCGCACAGGAACAGCTGCGCCGCGGTGTCGACCTGGTGGTGGGCCTGGTGGAAACCCACGGCCGCGCCGATACCCAGGCGCTGCTGGAGGGCCTGCCACAGCTGCCGCTGAAGGCAGTGGCCTATCACGGCCACATCCTGCAGGAGATGGATCTGGATGCCGTGCTCACACGGCATCCTGCGCTGGTGCTGGTGGATGAACTGGCCCACCGCAATGCGCCGGGCAGCCGCCATGAGCGGCGCTGGCAGGACGTGATGGAGCTGCTGGATGCCGGCATCGACGTCTGGACCACGGTCAACATCCAGCATCTGGAAAGCCTCAACGATGTGGTCATGCGCATCACCGGCGTGCGCGTGAGCGAGACCGTGCCGGACGGCGTGCTCGACCGCCTGCATGACATCGTGCTGGTCGACCTGCCGCCACGCGAACTGATCGCGCGCCTGCAGCAGGGCAAGGTCTATGTGCCCGAACAGGCCACGCAGGCGCTGCAGGCATTCTTCTCGCCGGCCAACCTGACCGCATTGCGCGAACTGGCGATGCAGGAAGCGGCCGACCGCGTCGACAGCAGCCTGCGCGAAGCACGCGCTGCACGTGGCGAGAGCAACCTGCCGCTGCGTCGCGGCGTGCTGGTGGCCGTTGATGGCGGCGGCCAGAGCGAGTACCTGGTGCGGGTGGCGCGTCGCATCGCCGAACGCCGCGACGCGCCGTGGACGGTGGTGACCGTTCAGGGCCGTCGCCAGGATGACGCGACCCGACGCGAAATCGATGCTGCCTTCGCACTGGCACGGCGCCTGGGTGGCGACGCGGAACTGCTGCACGGATCGAGCATCGCCGATGCCCTGCTCGACCATGCCGCGCACAACGGCGTGTCGACCCTGGTACTGGGCCGGACCCGAGAACGTCCGCTGGCGCGGATGTTCAACCGCACCCTGACCCAGCAGCTGATCCAGCGCGGCGCACATTACGAGATCACCATCATCAGCACCCCGCAGGCACGTGCGCGCTCGCGCCGCGAGGGCCTGCTGCCGCCGGTGCGCGGCATCAGCTACGAACCGGCGCAGGCGCTGATCGCCACCGCACTTGCCTGCGCAGTAGCGTGGCTGGCCGAGCGCTGGGTGGGCATGGCCGACCTGTCGATGGTGTTCATCGTGGCGGTGGTAGTGGTGGCCGCGCGCACGCGCGCCAGCGTGGCGGTGATGGCGGCGATCCTGTGTTTCCTCGCCTACAACTTCCTGTTCATCGCACCCCGCTTCACCTTCGCCATCGGCGCGCGCCAGGGCGTGATCACTGTGTTCCTGTTCCTGGCCGCCGCGCTGGTGGCCGGACGCCTGGCCTCGCGCCTGCGCATGCAGGTGATCGCGCTGCGTGCAGCCAATCGCCATGCGCGTGCGCGCCAGCAGCTGGGCCGCCAACTGGCCAGTGCCGCCGGCAACGGCGAGGTGGCGCAGGCGGGTCGGCATGCACTGGAACAGGCCATGGACGTGCCGGCGTGGCTGCGGATCGGCGCCGACACCGCAACCGGTGGCCGCAGCCAACCCGGCGACACCGACCTGGCCGCCGCCGACTGGGCGCTGCGTCATGGCCAGCCCAGTGGACGCTTCACCGACACCCTGGCCGGTGCGCAGTGGTGGTTCCTGCCGTTGCTGGATGGTGAGGACCGCGCGATCGGCGTGGCCGGCCTGTACCTGCCCGGCGCACAGGCGCGCCTGCTGCCCGAGCAACGGCAGCTGGCCGAAGCAATGGTCGATGACATCGCGCAGGCCGCGCTGCGCACGCGGCTGGTGGCCGAACTGGAGCAGGCGCACGTCAGCAACGAGACCGAGCGACTGCGCTCGGCGCTGCTCTCTTCGGTGTCGCACGACCTGCGCTCGCCACTGGCGGCGATGATCGGCTCGGCCGACAGCCTGGCCAGCTATGGTGCGGCAATGGATACGGCCGATCGCCGTGCCCTGCTCGACACCATCCTGGTCGAGGGCGAACGGCTGGACCGCTACATCCAGAACCTGCTGGACATGACCCGCCTCGGCCACGAGGGATTGAAGATCAACCGCGACTGGATTGGCGTGGACGAACTGATCGGTTCGGCCGCACGGCGCCTGCAGCGATACCAGCCGAAGGTGCGGCTGGAGCTGGACATTCCGGCCACGCTGGCGCCGATCTGGGTACACCCGGCGCTGGTCGAACAGGCGGTGTTCAACGTGATGGAAAACGCGGCCAAGTTCTCACCGCCGGATGCTGCCGTGCAGGTGCAGGCGCGTGAACTGGACGGCCAGCTGCGCATCGACGTGATCGATGCCGGCCCCGGCATTCCCGACGACGAGCGTGCGCGCATCTTCGACATGTTCTACAGCGTCGAACGTGGCGACCGTGGCCGCCATGGCACCGGCCTGGGCCTGACCATCTGCCAGGGCATGATCGGCGCACATGGCGGCAGCGTGCAGGCGCTGCCCGGACGCGACGGTCGCGGTACCCTGATCCGCATCACCCTGCCCCTGCTCAAGCCAGCCTCCCACGATGAGCCCGACCCCGATTGATGCCAGCGTGCCGGCCGCGCGCGTGCTGGTGATCGATGATGAAACCCAGATCCGCCGGTTCCTGGACATCAGCCTGCGCGCGCAGGGCTACCAGGTACGGCAGGCCGCCACCGGCCAGGAAGGCCTGCAACTGGCCGCCAGCGAGGACATGGATCTGGTGATCCTGGATATCGGCCTGCCGGACATGGAAGGCCACGAGGTGCTGGAACAGCTGCGGCAGTGGAGCCAGGTGCCGGTGATCATGCTGACCGTGCGCGCCGGCGAGGCGGAGAAGGTGCGTGCGCTGGATACCGGCGCGAATGACTACGTGACCAAGCCGTTCGGCACGCAGGAGCTGATGGCGCGGGTGCGGGCGCTGCTGCGCACGCGCAGCGTGCCCAGTGATGGCACGCCGCCGGTATTCGACGATGGCCACCTGCATGTGGACCTGGTGCGCCGTGAAGTGGCGCTGGATGGCGAGCCGGTAGCGTTGACCCGCAAGGAGTACGCGCTGCTGTCGCTGCTGCTGCGCAACGCCGGGCGGGTGGTGACCCAGCCCCAGATCCTGCAGGAGATCTGGGGCCCGACCCACCAGCACGACACCCATTACCTGCGCATCCTGGTCGGCAAGTTGCGGCACAAGCTGGGCGATTCAGCGCTGGATTCGCGCTACCTGTTCACCGAACCGGGCGTCGGGCTGCGGTTCAAGGGGTGAAGGCGTGCCGACCAACGGTCGGCACCCACCAAAGCGAATCCGGAAGAGCATCCACGCATGGCGTGGATCTACTGTGTCGACCAAGGTCGACACCTACCAACAGCGGTCCATGCCGTTCCGACAGATCGCGGAAATTGTCAGGGGTGGGGCGGTGTCGGAGTGCGGGGTGTCAGCCGCATGGGCCCGAGGCATGCCTCGGGCGGGTTGGGCAGGACGCCCAACCCCGGTCTTGCCGTGTGCGCAGGACAGCGCACACGAGCAAGCGGCGACCGAGCTTACATGGGTGAGGGGGACTTGCGGCGTCCCCGCACTCCGACACCGCCCCGCCATCTCGCGGATAGCTCGCTATTGATGTTGATGTTGATGTTGCTGCTGCCGTTGCTTCGGCGGGTGCCGGGCGCAGCCCGGCCCCACCTCAGAACCCCAGCGGGGTGTCGCCCAGCACCGGTTGCAGCTGGCTGCGGAACAGCGCCTGGATGCGTTCCAGCGCCGCCTCGTCATTGCCTTCGAAACGCAGCACCAGCACCGGCGTGGTGTTGGAGGCGCGCACCAGGCCCCAGCCATCGGGGAAGTCCACGCGCAGGCCATCGATGGTCGACAACCGACCGCCCACATACGGGTTGTCCGGCGACTGCGCCGCCGCCACCAGCATCGCCACCAGCGCATGCGGCGTGCCTTCGGCCACCGGTACCTTCAGCTCCGGCGTGGCCACCATCTCCGGCAGCTCTGCCAGTACCTCGTCCGGAGTCTCCTCGCGCTGGGCCAGGATCTCCAGCAGGCGCGCGGCCGCATACAGGCCGTCATCGAAACCGAACCAGCGCTCCTTGAAGAAGAAGTGGCCGCTCATCTCGCCAGCCAGCTCGGCATCGGTCTCGCGCATCTTCGCCTTCATCAGCGAATGCCCGGTCTTCCACATCAGCGGGCTGCCACCATTGCGCAGCACGTGGTCGGACAGCTTGCCGGTGCACTTCACGTCGTAGATCACCATCGCGCCCGGATTGCGCATCAGCACGTCGGCGGCGAACAGCATCAGCAGGCGGTCGGCATAGATGATCTTTCCTTCGCCGGTGACCACGCCCAGGCGGTCACCGTCGCCATCGAAGGCGACGCCGAGATCGGCACCGAAGCGCTTTACTGTCTGCACCAGGTCTTCCAGGTTCGCCGGCTCGCTGGGGTCGGGGTGATGGTTGGGGAAGCTGCCGTCGACATCGCAGTACAGCGGGATGACTTCCGCACCGATCGCTTCCAGCAGCTGCGGCGCGAGCGCGCCGGCCACGCCGTTGCCGGCATCGGCCACGACCTTCAATGGGCGGTCCAGCTGCACATCATCGGCAATGCGCTGGATGTAGTCGGCGCTGACATCGCGCTGCTGGTAATCGCCCGGCTCGGCGGCCTGTACCAGGCGGCCTTCGACGATGCGCTGGTACAGATCGGTGATGGCATCACCGGACAACGTCTCGCCGCCGATGACCACCTTGAAACCGTTGTACTCGGGCGGGTTATGGCTGCCGGTGACCGCCACGCAGGTGCCGGTACGCAGATGGAAGGCGGCGTAGTACACGACCGGGGTCGGTGCCAGGCCGATGTCGATCACCGCGCAACCGGCGCGCCTCAGGCCCTCGGCCAACCCTGCGGCCAGTTCCGGGCCGGACAGGCGGCCGTCGCGGCCGATCACCACCTCGCGCAGGCCCTGCTCAAGGGCCACGGTGCCGATGGCCTGGCCGATCAGCGTCGCCGTTTTCGGCGTCAGTTCACTGCCAACCACGCCGCGGATGTCGTAGGCGCGGAAGATACCGGCCGCCAGTTCCTCGGCCGGAACCGGTGGCGGGGGCGGCGGTGCACTTTCAGTTGTGCTGGCCTCGGCCACCGGCGGCGGCGCCATCTGCAGGCTCTCGCTCAGGGTCGGGCCATGATCGGCTTCCGCCACGGTCGCCCGGCGCGGCAGCGGCAGCGACTTCGGCAGGCGGCCGCGCCCCACCACCAGCAGCACGGCGATGAACGCCAGCAGCAGCGCAACGATGGCGCTGGCCAGCGAACCCAGGCCCAGCGGACCAGGTTCGACATTGGGTACCGCGGCCACCAGCCGCAACGGCGTCCCCGGAATCGGCCGGGCCAATGCTTCGGCGCTTTCGGCCAGGCCGGCATCGCCCTGGGCGACGAGGTCATGCGCGCCCTGGCGCAGGCCAAGGAAACCGGCCGATGGCGCACTCACCTGGTCCAGCGGCGAGGTCAGTCGCAGCAATGGCTGGCGCACGTAGAGCACCGCCGGGCCGAGACTGCCCAGTTGAACCGGCGCTGCCAGGCCCAGGCGATTGCCACCGCCATCGCGGACCACGCGCAGGCTGGGCTTGCCTTCGGCCAATGCCGCTTCCAGCAGCGCCAATCGGGCATAGCCAAAGGCGGCCGGGGCGGCGTAGGCGTTGGCCAGATCGGCGGTCAGTACCTCGGCGTGCTCGACGCCGGTCCAGCTCTCGCGGACCGCGAGTGCCGCCGCAGCGGCATCACCGGCCTGCAGCGCCTGCTGCACGCGCTCGTTCTTCAGCTGCTGCTGCAGCTGCTTCAGCTGGCCGGCAGCGGCCTCCTGCAAGCCCTGCACGGCCTGGTCACGTGCAGCTTCCAGCGCCTGGCCGTTGGCCTCCTGGCGCCATTGCTGCACTGCGCTCCATCCGAACCAGCCGGCCAGCAGGATCAGCAGCACCCCCAGTAGTGGCGCACTGCGTCCCAACGACCGTCCCCGCTGTCCTTCCCCGATGCCGCTCATCGATGTCCCCTGTCAACGCACCCCGGTATGGCCGAATCCACCCGTTCCCCGCACGCTGTCGGTGAAAGTATCCACCACCTGCAGGCTGACGCGGGCAATCGGCACGATCACCAGCTGCGCGATGCGATCGCCTGGCTCGATGGTGAAGGCCTCGCGGCCACGGTTCCAGACGCTGATCAGCAGCGGTCCCTGGTAATCGGCGTCGATCAGGCCGGTGCCATTGCCGAGCACGATGCCGTGGCGGTGGCCCAGCCCCGAGCGCGGCAGGATCACCGCGCACAGGTTCGGATCGGCAATGTGGATGGCCAGGCCGCTGGGCACCAGCGCGGTGTCGCCCGGCTGCAGGGTCAGCGCGGTATCCAGCGCCGCGCGCAGGTCCATGCCGGCGCTGGCCTCGGTGGCGTAGGCCGGCAGCGGCCAGCTGTCGCCGAAGCGCGGATCGAGCAGCTTGACCTGCAGCGGTTGGGAAGTGGATGCCTGGGTCATGCCTGGAGTCTCCGCGCGATCAGCGCCAGCAGTTGTTCGGCCAGCTCGCGCTTGGAGGTGGCCGGGAATACCTGTTCACCGTCCTGCCAGAAGGCAGTGGCCGCATTGTTGTCGCTCTCGAAACCGCCGCCGCTGATGCCGACCTGATTGGCGATCACCAGGTCCAGGCGCTTGTCGACCAGCTTGCCACGCGCGTATTTCTCCACGTCGTGGGTTTCGGCGGCAAAGCCGACCACCAGCTTCAGCGACTGCGTCTGCGCAGCCACCTCGGCAAGGATGTCCGGCGTGCGCACCAGCTCGATCACCAGCGACTGGCTGTCGGCGGTCTTCTTCAGCTTCTGCGGCGCGACCTGGCGCGGCGTGTAGTCGGACACTGCAGCGGCACCGATATAGATGTCGGCCGGCAGCGACTTCAGCACGGCATCGCGCATCTGCGCAGCCGAGCGCACGTCCACACGCTGCACGCCGGGCGGCGTCGGCAGCTGTACCGGGCCGCTGACCAGCACCACCTGAGCACCCATCGCGGCGGCGGCCGCGGCCAGGGCAAAGCCCATCTTGCCGCTGCTGCGGTTGCCGACATAGCGCACCGGATCAATGTCTTCATAGGTCGGGCCGGCGCTGATCAGCAGGCGCAGGCCCTGCAGCGCGCGGGTTTCCGGCGCGGCAACCGCAGCGGCGGCACCGCCGTTGGCGGCCAGCGCGGCCACGATGTCGGCCGGTTCGGCCAGCCGGCCGGGACCGGATTCACCTTCGGCCAGCGGGCCGTCAACCGGGCCGATCACCTGCGCGCCGCGCTGGCGCAGCAGGGCGATGTTGGCCTGGGTGGCCGGGTGCAGCCACATGCGATGGTTCATCGCCGGGCAGATCGTCAACGGCGCGGTACTGGCCAGGCACAGCGTGCTGACCAGGTCATCCGCATGGCCCTGGGCCAGCCGGGCCAGCAGATCGGCGGTTCCCGGGGCAACCACGATGCGGTCGGCCCAGCGCGCCAGCTCGATGTGGCCCATGGCCTGTTCGGCGGCGCTGTCCCACAGCGTGGTGCGGGTGGGCTGCCCGGACAGGGCCTGGAAGCTGAGCGGAGTGACGAACTGCTGGGCACCGGCGGTCATCGCCACCTGCACCTGGGCACCGGCGTCGCGCAGGCGCCGCACCAGTTCCAGGGCCTTGTAGGCCGCGATCCCGCCTCCGACGCACAACAGCAGTTTCTGACCTTCCAGCGCGCGGGCCGGCGCGGGGGAAGCGTTGGGGGAGTCAGCCACCTGGAATTCCTGTGCAAACGAGGGCGCTAGCTTACCCGATGGTCGGTAATGTCCCGGTGCAGGGTGCACATAGCGGACAGCTATCAGCAGATGGAGCACGTTGCGCTTGACCCGGGGTTTGCCGGGCATCGGTTTCGGACCTTTCCTATACCTCTGCGGGTCTGCGCTTTTGCAGAATCAGGCATTGGCTGCCGTCTGCCGTGGCCTGTTCGACCTTCGAGGAGCCTCGTGCATCCACGCATCATCATTGCCGACGACCATCCTGTGGTCCTGCATGGCATCCGTATCGTGCTGCAGACCCACCTGATGGACATCGTCGGCAGTGCACGTGACGGCGCCCAGCTGCTGGAGCTGGTGGACCACCACGACTGCGATGCGGTGCTGACCGACCTGTCGATGCCGGGTGACGGCCCGGACGGTCCAGAGCTGATCGACGCGCTGCGCGTGCGTCACCCCGGGCTGCCGGTGGTGGTGCTCACCGGCGCCCGCCATCCCGGGCTGCTGGACGGACTGCTGCGCGAGGGCATCAGTGGGCTGGTCGACAAATGCGCCGATTTCGCCGAACTGCCGCAGGCACTGAACGCCGCACTGGCCGGGCAGGTCTTCGTCTCCCAGCAGCTGCGCCACCACCTGCAGGCGCGCGACCTGCTGTTTCCACGCGAACCGTCGCCGCTGTCGGCGCGGGAACAGGAAGTGCTGGATCTGCTGGCGACCGGGCTCAGCGTGAATGCCGTCGCCGAACGCTGCGGGCGCAGCCCGAAGACCATCAGCCGGCAGAAGGCCGAAGCCAAGCGCAAGCTGGGCCTGCAGAACAACCAGGAACTGTTCGACTATCTGCAGACCCGGCGCGGGTGAGGCATCCTCCGACCCGGTGCTGCGGTATGCACCGATGGGAGCCGCCACGCAGGCTGGCGATGATGCAGGCATGCCCATCCATGACTGGCCCGAACAGGAACGCCCCCGTGAGAAGCTGATCGCGCGCGGGCCCACGGCACTTTCCGACGCCGAACTGCTGGCCCTGTTTCTCGGCTCCGGGTTCGGTGGCCGCGATGCCGTGCAGACCGCGCGCGACCTGCTGCAGGCGCACGGCCCGTTGCGGGTGCTGCTGGACCGCCCCGCGCGTGAACTGGCCCGCCTGCCCGGGCTCGGCCCGGCGCGCAGCTGTACGCTGGCTGCCGGGCTGGAACTGGCCCACCGCTACCTGGCTGCCGAGCTGGAACACGGCGAAGCGGTCGGCAACAACCCGGCCGCGGTCGGCCGCTATCTGCAGCACCGCCTGCGGGGGCAGGCCCGGGAGATCTTCATGGCCCTGTTCCTGGACAACCGGCACCGCCTGATCGCCTGCGAGGAACTGTTCCACGGCACCATCAACGCCGCACCGGTCTACCCCCGCGAAGTGGTGCGGCGCGCCCTGCTGCACAACGCGGCGGCGGTGATCCTCAGCCACAACCACCCTTCCGGCGACCCGGAACCCTCCAGCGCCGATACCCGCATCACCGACGAACTGCAGCAGGCACTGGCGATGGTGGACGTGCGCCTGCTGGACCACTTCGTGGTCGGTGAGGGCCGCCCCGTTTCGTTTGCTGAACGAGGCCTGCTGTCGCCGCCCCAGCCCCGCCTGTTCGGCTGAGCGCCCGCCCTCCGGGCGCCATCGGTCGCCCCCACAGGCAGGTTTCGGTCAGCGTGGCCGCTGGTATCTGCGCTAAAATGGGCGATTCCGCCGCTCATTCTCACAGCAGGCCTCGTGAAAAATCTCCTCCGCGCCCTGATCAGCCAAGGCATCGAAGCCTTGCGCGCCAATGGCACCCTGCCCGCCGACTCCCTGCCGCCGGACTTCGTGGTCGAGCGCCCGAAGACCCGTGACCACGGCGACTTCGCCACCAATGCCGCGATGCTGCTGGCCAAGGCCGCGCGCAGCAATCCGCGCGCACTGGCACAGGCGCTGGTCGAGGCACTGCCGCGCAGCGAGGACGTCAGCAAGGTCGAGATCGCCGGCCCCGGCTTCATCAATTTCCACCTGGCGCCGGCCGCGTACCAGCGTGAAGCCGCGTCGGTCATCAAGGAAGCCCACGACTACGGCCGCAACCTGTCCGGCAATGGCCGCACGGTGGGCGTGGAGTACGTGTCGGCCAACCCGACCGGCCCGCTGCATGTCGGCCATGGCCGCGCGGCGGCGATCGGCGACTGCGTGGCGCGCGTGCTCGACGCCAACGGCTGGAACGCCAAGCGTGAGTTCTACTACAACGACGCCGGCGTGCAGATCGAGAACCTGGCGCTGTCCACCCAGGCGCGGATCAAGGGCATCGCGCCGGACCAGGATGGCTGGCCGGAAGGTGGCTACCGCGGTGAATACATCGCCGACGTCGCCCGCGCCTACATGGCCGGCGCCAGCGTCGATCTGGAAGGCAGCACCGTGGTCGGTGCCAAGGACCCGGACGACATGCAGGCGATCCGCCGCTTCGCTGTGGCCTACCTGCGCAACGAGCAGAATCTGGACCTGGCCGCGTTCGGCGTCGACTTCGACATCTATTTCCTGGAAAGCTCGCTGTACGCCGACGGCAAAGTCGCCGAAGCGGTCGCCAAGCTGCAGGCCTCGGGTCATACCTATGAAGAAGGTGGCGCGCTGTGGCTGCGCAGCACCGACTTCGGTGACGACAAGGACCGCGTGATGCGCAAGTCCGACGGCACCTTCACCTACTTCGTGCCGGACGTGGCCTACCACCTGTCCAAGTGGCAGCGCGGCTACGAGCGCGCGATCACCGAGCTCGGCGCCGATCACCATGGTTCGCTGGCACGCGTGCGCGCCGGCCTGCAGGCGATGGAAGTGGGCATCCCGCAGGGCTGGCCGGAGTACGTGCTGCACCAGATGGTCACCGTCATGCGTGGCGGCGAGGAAGTGAAGCTGTCCAAGCGTGCCGGCAGCTACTTCACCCTGCGCGACCTGATCGAGGAAGCCGGCCGCGATGCCACCCGCTGGTTCCTGATCGCGCGCAAGCCCGATTCGCAGCTGACCTTCGACATCGACCTGGCCCGCCAGCAGAGCAACGACAACCCGGTGTTTTACGTGCAGTACGCGCACGCCCGCGTCTGCAGCCTGCTGCGCCAGGCACAGGAGAAGGGCCTGGTGTACGAACAGGGCAATGGCCTGGCCAACCTCGGCCGCCTGGCCGACGACGCCTCGCTGCTGCTGATGAACGAGATCTCGCGGTACCCGGAAGTGGTGGAGGCGGCCGGCGTGGCGCTGGAACCGCATCTGGTGGCGCAGTACCTGCGTGAATTGGCGCACGCGTTCCACACGTGGTATCACGGGACGCCGGTGCTGGTGGAAGACGCTGCGGATCGCAACGCCAAGCTGACCCTGGCCTGCGCCGCGCGCCAGGTGCTGGCCAACGGCCTCGAACTCCTGGGCGTCAGCGCCCCGGAAAAAATGTAAGCATCAGGAGACGCAGTACACATGGCAGCACGACGCGGCAAAAACCAGGCACGACGCAACAGCAGCAGCCAGGGCACACCCGGATGGGTGTGGCTGGTCGCTGGCGTGGCGATTGCGGCCGTGGTGTTCCTGGCGGCGCCGAACCTGTTCAAGGGCGAAGGCGATGGCTTCCTGCGCGCCGGTCCGCAGCCGAACCCGAACGCACAGCCAGCCCCGGTCGCTGATGCCGACAGCGATGTCGGCACCCAGCCGGCCGCACAGCCGGCCACGCCGAAGCCGGCCGAAGCGGAAAAGCCGGCCGCTACCCAGTACGACTTCTACACCCTGCTGCCGGGCAAGGAAGTCGAGATGTCCGACGCCGAGCTGGCTGCCAGCGCGCGTGCTGAAGACCAGCGCCGGGCCAAGGCCGAAGCGCAGCGCGCGCAGGCCGCTTTGGAAGGCAAGCCGGTTCCGCCGGCCACGGCCACTGCACCGGCACCGACGGCAACCGCCAGCGTGGCCAGCACTGCACCGGTCACCGCCACCAGCCGTCCGTTGCCGGCGCCGCTGAGTGAGCGTCCGGCGGCGGCAACGCCGGCGGCCAGCACGCCGACGGCGTCGACCAGCACCGCCGCCGCCACTCCGGCAGCGCGTGCGGAAACCGCGCCGACCGCGGCCACTACCCCCGCCGCTGCGGCGCCGGCTGCCGCCGACAATGCCCGCTACATCCTGCAGGCGGGTGCGTTCGGTGCCTCCGGCGATGCCGAAGCGACCAAGGCCAAGCTGGCGATGATGGGCCTGGCGGCACGCGTCGAATCGGCGCAGATCAACGGCAAGACCGTGTACCGCGTGCGCATGGGGCCGTATGGCAGTGCAGGTGAACTGTCTGAAGCCAAGCAGAAGCTGGATGGCACCGGCCTGCAGGCGATGGCGATCAAGGCACAGTGAGTCTGCCGAAGTGAATGAAAAAGCCGGGCACAGCCCGGCTTTTTTTTGTCTGTGTAGAGTCGAGCCTATGCTCGGCTTCTGTTGAAAGCGGTCGAGCATGGCTCGACTCTACAAAGGGCGAAGAGCAGTCGAGCAAGCTCGACTCTACAGACGGCGGTCAGCCTTCGCGGGCGACCTGGAAACCGGCGAAGGACTGGCTGACCGGCATCAGTTCCAGGCGATTGATGTTCAGGTGCGGCGGCAGGCTGGCCACCCAGAAGATCTGTTCGGCGATGTCTTCGGCGGTCATCGGGTTGGCGCCGGTGTAGAGCTTGTCCGACGCCGCCTGGTCGCCATGGGTACGCACCACGGTGAACTCGGTTTCGGCCATGCCCGGCTCGATCGTGGTCACGCGCACGCCGGTGCCGTGCAGGTCCGAACGCAGGCCGAGCGAGAACTGGCTGACGAAAGCCTTGGTGCCACCGTAGGCATTGCCGCCCGGGTACGGGTAGACGCCGGCCACCGACGAAATGTTGATGATTGCGCCCTTGCGCTCCACCAGCTGCGGCAGCAGGCGGTGGGTCAGCGTCACCAGCGCGGTGATGTTGGTGTCGATCATCGTGGTCCAGTCCGACAGCTTGGCGCTCTGTGCCGGCGCGGTGCCCTGCGCCAGGCCGGCGTTGTTGACCAGCAGATCGATCTCGCCGAAGGCCGGCGGCAGTGCCAGCAGCGCCGCTTCCATCGCCACCGGATCGCGGATGTCGAAGGCGGCGGCATGCACCACGTCCTTGCCGTAGCGCTCGACCAGCGGCTGCAGGCGTTCAGCGCGGCGGCCGGTGGCGATCACCTTCCAGCCCGCCTGGGCGAAGCGGTGGACGGCGGCGGCGCCGAAGCCGGACGTGGCGCCGGTAATCAGGACAGTGCGGGTCATCAGGCAACTCCAGGGGGAAAACCAGACCCCCATTCTGGCACCGTCGGCCGGGGGTTGCGTTGCCTGATCGGCCAGATCCGGCCCCACCTGTCGGGGTGACCGGTACAATTGGGGCCATGATCAACAACGATGTCCTGCGCAGCGTGCGCTACTCCCTGGACCTGGGCGACCACCACGTGGTGACCCTGTGCCAGATGGCCGACCCGGCCTTCGCCGTAGATCCGGAACAGGTGAAGGCCTGGCTGCGCCGCGAGGACGAAGCCGGTTTCGAGGCGATGAGCGACAGCGCGCTGGCGCACTTCCTCGACGGCCTGATCGTGCACCTGCGCGGTCGCGATGAGAGCCAGCCTCAGCGTGCGGTGGAAACCCGCATCGACAACAACCTGGTGCTGAAGAAGCTGCGCGTCGCCTTCCAGCTGCGCGACGTCGATCTGATGGAGATCTTCGCCAGCGCCGGCTTCAACGTCTCCAAGTCGGAAGTGGGCGCCTTGTTCCGCCAGCCCGGGCACACCAACTACCGGCGCTGCCTGGACCAGATGCTGCGCAATTTCCTCAAGGGCCTGAGCCTGCGCCTGCGCGGCTGAGCACGGCCTCGACGAACGCCCGCGCCGCCGGTGTCGGCAGTCGCTGCCAGACCAGGTGCACGCGGCGGGTCGGGGTCGGCTGCAGCGGAATCTGTACCACCCCCTGGAACCCGTCGGCGATCAACGCTGGCACGATGCCAACCGCCAGCCCATGGCGGACGAAGCGCTCGATCAGTTCCATCAGATTGACCTCGAAGCGCACCGTGTGCGGCAGGCCAGCGGCAGCGAAGGCATCGTCGGTCTGCCGCCGCGCACCGGTGCCGCGCGGAAAGTCGACCAGCGCCTCGTCCTGCAGTTCGGTCAATGGCAGCCGCTTGCGCCGGGCCAAGCGGTGCGATGGCGCCAGCACCGCCACCAGGTCTTCTTCCTGCAGCATCTGGTGGCAGACCCCGTCCAGCCCCGCCGACGGCGCCAACCCGACCAGTGCCACGTCCAGCTCTCGCGACTGCACCTGCGCGATCAGGTCCTCGCTCTTGTCGACCCGCAGCTGGAACTCCACCTGCGGGTGCGCCTGCTGGAAGGCCGCCAGCATCGCCACCACATCGATGTCGGTCAGCGAGGAGATCTGCCCGATCGCCAGCAGGCCACGCACCTCGCCAGTGACGGCGGCCACGTCGGCGCGCAGGTGGCGCAGGCTGGCCAGCACCTGGCGTGCATGCACCAGCAGCGCCTCGCCGGCGGCGGTGGCCCGCACCTGGCGCGGCAGGCGCTCGAACAGCGTTGTGCCCAGTTCCTGCTCAAGATGGGCGATCTGGTGACTGAGCGCGGACTGCACCACGTGGCAGCGCTCGGCGGCGCGGGTGAAGTTGCCCTCCTCGGCCAGGGCGACGGCGAACTCGAGCTGCTTGAGATTCACGCAACCATCTCATTTCCAGATGACAGGGATGATGATGATTCATTTCCGTCATGACTGCAGCAGGCGGACACTGTGCTCCCCCGCTTCCTGGAATACCGCGTGAGTCCGTCCCTCCCCCCTCTGCACCGCTGGCAGGTGCTGCTGATGTCGGTGGCTACCGGCGTGGCCGTGGCCAGCAACTACTATGCGCAGCCACTGCTGCACACCATCGCCGATGCCTTCGGCGTGCCGTTCGGCCAGGTCGGCATGGTGGTCACTGCCGCACAGCTGAGCTATGCCGCTGGACTGATCCTGCTGGTGCCGCTGGGAGACCTGTTCGAACGCCGCCGCCTGATCGTGGTGATGAGCCTGCTGTCGGCAGGCGGGCTGGTGATCAGTGCCTGTGCACCGTCGCTGACCTGGTTGCTGGTCGGCACCGCGATCACCGGCCTGTTCTCGGTGGTGGCGCAGGTACTGGTGCCGTTTGCGGCCACGCTGGCCGCGCCGGAACATCGTGGCCGCGTGGTCGGCACATTGATGAGTGGCCTGCTGCTGGGCATCCTGCTGGCGCGCACCGTGGCCGGCCTGCTTTCCAGCCTGGGCGACTGGCGCCTGGTGTATGCGATCGCCGCCGGCACCCTGGTGCTGACCGCGCTGGCGCTGCAGCGCGGCCTGCCGCGATTCCACCACAGCGCCGGCCTCGGCTATTTCGCATTGCTGCGCTCGATCGGCGTGCTGTTCGTGCAGGAGCCGGTGCTGCGCCAGCGCACCCTGCTGGGCGCCTGCAGCTTCGCCATGTTCGCGATCTTCTGGACGCCGCTGGCGTTCCTGCTGGCACAACCGCCCTACGCCTACAGCGATGCCACCATCGGCCTGTTCGGGCTGGTCGGCGCCGCCGGTACGCTGGCGGCCGGCCTGGCCGGGCGCATGTCCGATCGTGGCCTGACCGGGCATGCCACTGCCATCGCACTGATGCTGTTGCTGCTCTCGTGGCTGCCGTTGGGGCTGTCGGCACACTCGCTGCTGGCGCTGCTGGTCGGCGTGGTGGTGCTGGACCTGGCCGCGCAGCTGCTGCACGTGAGTAACCAGAACCTGATCTATGCACTGCAACCGGCAGCGCGCAACCGCCTCAATGCCGGCTACATGACCGGCTACTTCATCGGCGGTTCGCTGGGTTCGCTGCTGTCGGCGCAGGTCTACCAGCGCTTCGGCTGGACCGGCGTCTGCGTGGCCGGTGCTGCGGTGGCCATGCTGGCCCTGCTGCTGTGGCTGCCCGGCGCGCTGCGCGCGCGCCAGGCTTCGGTGACTGACTAGAAGCTGCCCTGCAGCGCCAGCTCCCAGCGTCCGCCGGCATTGCCCGGAAACAGCCGCTTCGCTGCGTTGTCGGTGTCATGCACGGTGGCGCGCAGTTCCCATGCCGGGGTCAGCGAGGCGATGGCACTGAGCTGGCCATGCAGGTAATCAGGCCCCTGTGCGGTGGCCAGCCAATACTGGCCCACCGCCGCTTCGAGGCGGAACCGCTCGTGCAACGGCACCCGCACACCCAGCTGGGCGTAGGTGCCGCGATGGCCGCCCGCCAGCGCGTCGTTGGAATGCGCCAGCTGCAGCCAAGCGCGCTGCTTCCAGGTCACGGTGGTATTGAGCTCGGTCCAGTCCAGCGCGCGGCCGGTGCCCGGGTACACGTAGCGGGTCAGGTTGGCATCCAGTGCCCAGTCCGGTGCCAGTGCACCACTCCAACCGGCCACCAGGTCGAACTCGCTGCGCGCGCCATTGTCCGGTTTGAACGAAACGTTGGAGCCCCACACGCTGGCATACCAGCCCGATGCGACCGAGATCTTCGCGCCCGCCTGCACCGCCGGGTCGCCATCGCTCTGCGAGCTGCCGCGCCACACGTAATCGCTGGTCAATGCGGCACTGCCACTCACCTGCGCCTGGGCGGTGCCGATGCCGAGCAGCCCTGCCAGGGCGGCCACCACTGCCGCCATCATCCCCTTGCTGTTCACTGCACTGTGTTCCTCGTCGAAGGCGGTCACGCCGCCGGGACCGCAGTGTCGAGGCGGTGGCCGTAACGGATCGAGGGTGCTGCCGGGCCCGTGGCGCAAATTCGGCGTAAATCCCGCGGACCGGGGCCACATGCCAGCAGCGCGGTATCATGGCGCCCTGTTTCCAGGAACCAACCGCGTGGACGCCATCCTGACTCCGGTATCGATCGGCGAGCTGATCGACAAGATCACCATTCTCGAGATCAAGGCCGAGCGCATCGACGATGCCGCCAAGCTGAGCAACGTGCGCACCGAGCTGGACGGCCTGCTGCCGTTGCTGCAGCTGCAGCTGCAGGCTCAGCCGGCGCTGGCCGTGCTGAAGCAGCAGCTGAAGGCGATCAACGAGCGCATGTGGGACATCCAGGACCAACTGCGCGACAAGGAAGCGGCCCAGGTGTTCGACGATGCCTTCATCCAGTTGGCGCGTGGTGTCTATGGCACCAATGGCGAGCGCGTGCAGGTGAAGAACGAGATCAACCGCGTGGCCGGTTCGGCCCTGGTGGAAGAAAAGCAGTACCAGGGCGAGTAACGCCACCTCAATCAGCGTCGATCAGATGGCGGAAGCGGAACAGCTCGCCATCGTTGCGGATGCCCAGCTTGCGGTACGCCGCTCGCTTCTGCGTGCTGATGGTGCTGGCTGCACGCCCACTGCGGCGTGCCATCTCGCCGGTGCTGCAACCACGCAGCACCCACTGCAGGACGGTGCGCTCGCGGGTACTCAACCGTGGTGAACGCATGGACTGCTGGCGCTGCCGACGGGACTGGTTCAACTGTGCACGCAGATCCGGCGGCACGAAGCGCCCGCCACGGGCAACCACGCTCACTGCCCGCAGCAGCATCTGCGGCGCGCAGGCCTTGGACAGGAATCCGCGCGCACCGGCCTGCAAGGCCAAGGACACGACACCCGCGTTGCAGTGTGCGGTCAGCACCAGGATCGGCACTGCCGGCCAGTGGCGTGATAGGTGCCGCAGCAGTTCCAGGCCTTCGCCGCTGTCACCGATCGGCAAGGCGTCGACCAGCAGCAGATCGATCGCGGCCGCCTGCTGCTGCAGGCGCTGCAGCAGATCACCGCTGCGACCGTAGCTTCCATCGACCTGCAGGTCCGCCTGCCGGGCCAGGACTTCCTGCACGCCATGCCGCAACAGCGGGTGCGGATCCAGCAGCAACAGGCGGCAGGGAGAATCGCGGGGCGACGGAAACGTGGGCATGGTTGCATTCCTGCAGAACAGGCCACTCACCCTAGGGCGCAGCCGACGCCTGCGGAATCCAATTCGTTGCAATGCCGCCCTTCCGCCGCGACACGGTCAGGTAGCGTTTGCCCAGCCGGAAACGCAACAGGCCCGGCATGGGCCGGGCCTGTCGAGGCATCTTCGGCGCGCAGGCGCGCCGAGGAAGCAATTACCAGCTGAAGCGCGGGCCGACGGTGTATTCCTTGTCGCCGTCGCGGTTCATCTTCAGCTCGCCGTTCAGGCCCCAGTTCTGGTTCAGCTTGACCTGACCACCCAGGCGACCGTACCACTGGCCTTCCGGATTGATGCCGTGCTTCTTCGAGAAATCTTCGTAGCCGACCATGCCGTAGACTTCGGCGTGGGCACCGAAGGCGGTACGGATACCGGCTTCAGCGCTGTAACCGTTGAAGTCCAGGCCGTGCTTCTGGTCGCGCTTCTGGTAGGCAACGCGGGCAACGAAGTCGGTGGTCGGAGCGATTTCAACGTTGTAGCCGGCGCCGATCTTCCACTGGTCCAGCTTGATGTTGGTGTGGTCGATTTCCTGGCGGCTGTACTCACCGAAAGCGTGGAAGTTCGGCAGGAAGCCGTACGAACCCTTCACGCCCCAGCCGTCGGCCTTGAACGCGTCGATGTCGGTCTTGGCGTAGTCGGCTTCGGCGTAGTTGTACGACAGGTTCTCAGCAGCCGAGGCGGTGAACGGCAGGGCAGCGGCCAGGGCCAGAGCAATCAGCGAATTCTTCATGGGGGTACACCTTTACTTTCTTATGGTGTGCAGCAGCGCCAGGGCGCCATCGCATCGGGAATGTAAATTCTCCGTTATTCGCCACAACGCTCCCTGAAAACAGCGGTCTTCGCATTGCTGAATTTTTTGCCTTGATTCAGGCTGTCTCTGGCATACGCGCGAGGCGCGCGTGCATTTGTGATTCGTCGTCGATTGCAACAGGAGGTTGCCTTGTACGTTTCCGATCCGCCGCTGGTGCCTGTTCGCGCCGCGCTCCTGGCATGCGCTGCCCTGTTTCCGATCCACGCTGCGCACGCACTGCAGGCCGCTGACTACCAGCGCGCCGAACGCGTGCATGACAGTCACCTTCGCGGTGCGCTGCGCAATGCTTCGGTGCTGCCCCACTGGCTGGCCGATGGGCGCTTCTGGTACGAACGCGAAACCACGCAGGGCCGGCGCCAAGCGGTACTGGTCGATCCAGTCCAGGCCACACGCCAGATCCTGTTCGAACCCGATGCGCTGGACGCTGCGGTTGCACCTCTCGGCGCCAGCGGACCACGCCTGCGCTTGAACAACGTGCAGGTACTGGATGGAGGCCTGCGCCTGCAGTTCAACGGCGAGGCGGCGATCAGCTGTCAATGACCACGCCTGCAGTGCGTGCCTTCGCAGGATGCAGTGCCAGCGGCCGATGCACTGCCATCGCCCGGCGGTGATGCCTGGCTGCAGGTACGCGATCACAACCTGTGGCTGCACTCGCCCGGAATGGCAGCACGAGCGCTGACCAGCGGCGGTGAACCCAATCATGGCTATGGCGTGCTGCCGGACTTCACCCTGCGCGGCATTCCACGCCGCCAGGGCCGGATGCCGACGCGGCCGTTCGCGGTCGGCTGGTCACCGGATGGCCGCTACGTGGCCGGCATCCGCTACGACGAACGCGCGCTGCAGGACTACCCCTATCTGGAAAGCAGCCCCGCCAACAGCGCGCGGCCGCGCGTGCATACGGTGAAGCTGGGGCTGCTGGGTGACACCCGGCAGGTGCGCGACAGCCTGTATGTGGTCGACATCCGCAATGGCCAGCAGCATGACATCGCCTTGCCGGAAGGCTGGAACACCCTCAGCGAAGCCGGCGTACTCGGCTGGGACGGCGACCGGTTGTATGCCGTGATCGCGCACTTCGGCGCATCGCGCAGGCTGCGCCTGCTGGAGATCGATGCCAACAGCGGCGCGTTGCGCACGGTTCTGGAAGAGGCCAGCGACACCCGCCTGCAGCTCAACGTGTATTCCTACAACCGGCCAGCGGTGGCCATCCTGCCCGGCCAGGACACGGCGGTGTGGTTCTCGCAGCGCGATGGCTGGGGCCATCTGTACCGGGTCCGCCTGTCCGACGGCAAGGTGCTGCGCCAGCTCACCCGCGGCCAATGGGCGGTGCGCGACCTGCTGGGCGTGGACGCTGCGGGTGGCTGGGCGTACTTCAGCGCCGGCGGCGTCGACGGTGGCGACCCCTACGTACGCGGCCTGTACCGTGTATCGCTGCAGGGTGGACCGGTCCAGCGCCTGGCCGCCGATGGCAACGACCATCTGGCCGATGCCGGCACCGGCGCGTTGTTCGGCGGGCGCGCCCCCCAGGCGCTGTCGCCTGGCGGTGGCTATCTGGTGGATACCGTTTCCCGTCTCGACCAGCCACCACGCACCGTGCTGCGGGCCAGCGATGACGGCCGTGAAGTGATGGTGCTGGGAACAGCCGATGACAGCGCGATCATTGCTGCCGGCTGGCGCCCCCCACGGCGCGAACGGCTGCTGGCCGCCGATGGGCGAACGCCGATCTTCGCCACCGTCTACCTGCCCCGCGACTATCGCGATGACGGCCGCTTTCCGGTGATCGACGCGATGTACGGTGGCTCCTTCGTCAGCAATGCGCCGGTGACCTACGCCGAGGCGGTGTCCGCCTTGAATCCGGTGTCACGCGCCAGCCTGGCCGAACTGGGCTTCGTGGTGGTCAGCATCGACGCGCGCGGCACCGGTGGCCGCGACAAGGCGTTCCATGACAGCAGCTTTCTGCACGGGGCAGATGTGCAACTGGATGACCATGTGGCTGCGCTGCGCCAGCTGGGCGAACGCTACCGGGGCATCGACCTGCAGCGGGTCGGCATCTACGGGCATTCGTTCGGTGGTTACAGTGCAGCGCGCGCCCTGCTGCGCTATCCGGCGTTCTACAAGGTGGGCGTGGCCTCGGCCGGCAGCCACAATTTCCAGGGCATGTACGGCGGTGCATTGCACGGCATGGACCGGCTGTTCGGTGGCGTGCTGCCGCCAACACCCCTGGCCGATGGCGTTCCGGCGCCGTTTGCCGGGCTCGACAATGCAGCGTTGGCTGGCAACCTGCGCGGGCATCTGCTGCTGGTGTATGGCGAACTGGACGAGAACGCGCCGCCGGCGCTGACCCTGCAGCTGGCCGCCGCCCTGAACAAGGCCCAGCGCAGCTACGACCTGCTGTACTTGGCCCGGCAGGACCACGAACTGTTCCGCAACGACGCCACCTACACGCACCGCATGTGGGACTACTTCGTGCGCCACCTGGCCGGCCAGCAGCCACCGGAGACGGTGCTGGCGCCGCTGCCCGGTGGGCCGGGCTGAACAGGCGCACACAGGATGTCGATCCACGGCGCCCTGGTTCGTCGGGTCCTTGAAGGCCGTGCATGCGGCACGGTCCATCCGGAGGCAGGCAATGAGCTACATCGATGGTTTCGTACTGGCGGTGCCCACCGCCAACAAGGAGAAGTTCCTCGCCCATGCACGCACAGGGGATCCCGTTTTCATCGAATACGGCGCGCTGCGCGTGGTCGAGTGCTGGGGTGACGACGTACCGCACGGCAAGACCACCGACTTCTTCGGCGCGGTGAAAGCCACGGCAGACGAGACGGTGGTCTTCTCGTGGATCGAATGGCCGGACAAGCCGACCCGCGACGCCGGCATGAAGAAGATGATGGAAGACCCGCGGTTTGATCCGGCGAAGAATCCGATGCCGTTCGACGGCGCGCGGATGATCTACGGCGGCTTCGTGCCGATCTACGAGCTGACGCGCTGAACCGGGCGGACGTGCTCAGCGCGCGTCCGTCTCATCGCTGGCGGAGGCATGGCCGGCGCCCAGTGCGGCGCCGGCGCCGAGGCCCATGCCGCCCATGCCGGCCCCCATTCCGCCACCGCCGCCACCGCCACCACCCGCGCGACCGCCCTTGGCATCGCCATCGTTGCGGCCCTTGCCGCCACCACTGGCAGCGGGCCGGGTCGGCCCCTGCGGCGGTATCTGCAGGTCGGTCGGAATCGGCGCCAGATCCAGCGCTTCGCGCACGAAGTCGCGCAGCGAGACCACCAGTTCGTGGGTGTGCACCGGCCGCCCCTGTGCCAGTTCGTTGGCCGCGCGCGCGGCCAGCCGCACCTGTTCGTCGGTGCCCAGCAACAGGATGTCCGACAACGCGGCCTCGACGGCATCGCGGATGCGGCGCGCGCGATCCGAGCGGGGTTCGGCGATGCCTTCGACATCTTCGCGCTGGCGCAGGTCGCGGCGATGGCTGGGATCCACGCCCAGTTCGCCAGTGAACGACCCGCCCAGGGTCTTGTAGGCCGCCATCAGCGTGCGCAGCCGTTCGTTGATCTGCCGGTTCTCGCGCTCGCGGCGCTGTTGCAGGGTCTGCATCACCAGCAGGCGGATGCCCACGCCCAGCAGGGTGATCAGGACCAGGCCGGCCAATGTGGACAGCACGCCCTGCCAGGAACTGAAGTCGATACCACGCATGCCCGGGGCTCCTGCAGGAAGAACCTGCATCTTGCCCCAGACCGTGCCCCAGAAACGCGAAAGGCCCCACCACCCGTTGGGTGGCAGGGCCTTCGGTCACGGCGCGATTACTTGCGCTTGGCGACCTTGCGCACGGCCTTCTTGGCCGGAGCCTTCTTGGCGGCGACCTTCTTCAGCGGCGCAGCCTTCTTGGCGACCGTCTTGCGGGTGGCGGCAACCTTCTTGCCCACCGCCTTCTTGGCAACGGCGGTCTTCTTGCCGACAACCTTCTTGCCGACAACCTTCTTGGCAGCAGCGGTCTTCTTGCCGACGGCCTTCTTGGCGACAGCAGCCTTCTTGCCGACAACCTTCTTGGCGGCCGCGGTCTTCCTGGTGGCGACCTTCTTGGTAGCGGCAACCTTCTTGCCGACAACCTTCTTCGCAGCCACGGCCTTCTTGCCAGCGACCTTCTTGGCGGCGACGGTCTTCTTGGCCACGGCCTTCTTGGCGGTGGCGACCTTCTTGCCGACAACCTTCTTGGCGGCCGCGGTCTTCTTGGCAACGGTCTTCTTCGCGACGGCGGCCTTCTTGGTGGCAGCCTTCTTCACGGTAGCGACCTTCTTGCCAGCAGCCTTGGTGGCAGCCTTGGTGGTCTTCTTGGCAGCGGCGGCCTTCTTGGTCACAGCCTTGCCTGCAGCCGCCTTCTTCTTGGCCACTTCCTTCTTCAGGGCAGCGGCTTCGGCCTTGGCGTTCTTCTTGGCGGCTTCCAGCTTCTTCTTGGCGTTGGCAACAGTCTTGCCGACCGACTTGGCAGCCTTCTCGGCCTTCTTGGCAACGGTCTTCTCGACCTTGGCCACGGCCTTCTTGGCCTTGGCAACGCGGTTGCCGGCAGCCTTGGTGGCGCGCTTGACGGTCTTCTTGACCGACTTCACTGCGTCTTCGGCAGCGTGGGCGATGGTCTCGCCAACGTTGGTGGCGGTTTCTTTGACGTTCTCGACGGCGTCGGTCACGACCGACACACCATTACCGTTGCTCATGTTGCCCTCCTGCGGGCCTTAAGTATCAAAACGGGGCGATGCTATACCGACATTGACGATCGTGGAACGGGCCGTGCACCCGCAATCGCATCTGCTGCGACGGTAATGGTGTAGCCCAGCACCCTCTCGAGCACAGTGGGTTGACAGGAAACCCCTTTTTTTCAGTGCTGCGCCGCATGGTGCGGGTAGCGGCAGGTGCTGCCTGCGCGCACCTGCCCGAGTGCTGCGAAAGGCATGCGATATGGCGCATCGCGGCACCAGGATGCGCAGAACTGCGCAAGTATCGGCCTGTATCCACACGCGCTTCGGCAGACGTCGGCACGCTGCGAAGCACGCCCGACGTTGTCGCTACCGCCCCACAGATGACGATGCCGACCCGCGTTCCGGGCGCCCGGTTTTCATGGCGCATTTATCCAGTTCGCGACACACTCATTCAGCTTGTTTTACCGTAGAGCCGAACCGCCCCCACCCACGCCAGCGAACCGACTCCCATGCGACCGCTTCCCACCCTGCTCACGCTCGCAATCGCCGCCGCCTTCGGTGGCTTCGTTGCCACCGGCATCAATGCCCACCTGGACAACCGTGCCGACGCCGCGCCGCTGCCTGCGGTACTGCCGACCACAGCGGCATTGCCGGCCTCGGTGGCCGGACAGGCGGTGCCGTCGCTGGCACCGATGCTGGAGAAGGCGATGCCGGCCGTGGTCAGCGTCAACACCAAGCAGGTGGTGCGCGTGCGCAACCCCTTCTTCAACGACCCGTTCTTCCGCCGCCTGTTCCCGGACATCCCGCAGGAACGCATCAACGAATCGCTGGGCTCGGGCGTGATCATCGACGCCAAGGAGGGCCTGGTGCTGACCAACCACCACGTCATCGACAACGCCGATGACGTGCAGGTGACACTGGCCGACGGGCGCACGGTCAAGGCCGAGTTCCTCGGTTCGGACCGCGATACCGACATCGCGCTGATCCGCATCCCGGCGCAGAACCTGACCGACATCAAGCTCGGCAACAGCGACCAGCTTCGGGTCGGTGACTTCGTGGTGGCCATCGGCAACCCGTTCGGTTTCAGCCAGACGGTCACCTCCGGCATCGTCTCGGCGGTGGGCCGCAGCGGCATCCGCGGGCTGGGCTACCAGAACTTCATCCAGACCGATGCGTCGATCAACCCGGGCAACTCCGGTGGCGCACTGGTCGACCTGCAGGGCCAGCTGGTCGGCATCAATACCGCCAGCTTCAACCCACAGGGCAGCATGGCCGGCAACATCGGCCTGGGCCTGGCGATCCCCTCCAACCTGGCGCGCAGCGTGGTCGACCAGCTGGTCAAGCACGGCGTAGTGGTGCGCGGCACGCTGGGCGTGGAGAGCCAGAACCTGACCGCGCAGATCGCGCAGGGCCTGGGCCTGGGTGAAACCCGTGGTGCGCTGATCACCCGCGTGCTGGCCGGTTCGGCCGCTGCGACCGCCGGACTGAAGCCGGGCGACGTGGTGGTTTCGGCCAACGGCCAGCGCGTGGACAGCGCAGAAGCCCTGCACAACGTGGAAGGCCTGGCGGCGGTCGGCAGCACACTGACGCTGGACGTGCGCCGCGAGGGCAAGCCGCTGCAGATCAAGGCATCCTTGAAGGAACAGGCGCGCGCGGTCACCGGCGAGAGCCTGGACCCGCGCCTGACCGGGGCCACCTTCGTCGACCTGCCCGAGTCGCTGCGCCAGTCCGGTGTCGGTGGCGTGCTGGTCAGCGAGGTCAAGCGCGGCAGCCGCGCGGCCACCAACGGCCTGCAGCAGGGCGACATCATCACCGATGCCACCGTGGGCGAATTCGCCGACCTGGCCAGCTGGCGCGCCAACTTCCAGCAGCGCCCGCCGACCCTGGTGATACGCGTGCTGCGCAACAATGGCCAGCAGCAGGGCCAGCTCGTGATGCGCTGATCGCCCTGCCGTAACACCCCCTATACCCCGGCAATGCTATTGCTGTCAGTCCAGGTCGGCACCGCCGACTCCCGTTCCCCCATCGCAACAGGAGTGATTCGATGAGCCCCACCAATACCGAGAACCTGAAGGAACACCTGGGTGAAGCCGGTTCCCACCTGAAGCAGGCCGCGTCGGCCGCCGGCGGTGCGATCAAGGGTGCAACCGGCGCAGCCGGCGACGAACTGCGCATCGGCAAGGCCAACGTCAAGGCTGAACTGTCCGACAGCGCGCTGTCCGGCCTGGCCGCCGCCGAGTTTGGTGGTGCAGCCGCCAAGGAACAGGTCGACGCACTGATGGACAAGGGCAAGGACCTGATCGACAGCGCCGCTGAGCTGATCCGTGAACGTCCGCTGGCCTCGTTCGGTGTCGCCTTCGCTGCCGGCTGGATCATCGCCAAGCTGGCCCGCGGCAGCAGCGACAAGTAAGCCGCGGCGTGAGCGAAGACAACGCGCAAGCGCCTGATCCGGCGGCTACCCCGCCGCTGGATGAGAGCATCCGCCAGGTCGGCGCGGCCGGTCGTGCCGCTGCCGATTCTGCCAAGCACACGCTGCGCTCGCTGCGCCGGTTGGCCTCGGCCGACTTCGCGCTGGCGCGTAGTGCATTCGGTCGCGCGCTGGCCTGGGCCGGCGTGGCGATCGTGTTTGGAGCCTCGGCCTGGCTGCTGATGGCCGCCACCCTCATCGCCCTGCTGCAGAGCTGGGGCCTGAGCTGGCTGCAGGCGCTGCTGATCACCTCGCTGCTGAGCCTGGCCGTCACCGGTTATGCGATCTGGCGGGTGTCCTACTTCTTCCACCACACCGGCATGCACGCTACCCGGCGCCAGCTGTCACGCCTGGGCCTGTTCGACGAACCCAGCGAAGACGATCCCGATGCCGAGGTGCAGCTGCCCGAGGGCAAGCCATGAAGTTCGGCGCGCTGCAACGGCGGGTGAAACGCTGCGAACAGGTGGTGACCGTGCGCCTGGGCGAAACCCAGGACCACTGGTCCACGCTCAGCGACGTCTGGCGAAAGGGCTGGTCGCCGCTGCGCATCGTGGTGGTCGGCCTGGCCGGTGGCTTCATCGCCGGCAAGCTGGAAGTGCCGGGCAAGGTCAACGGTGCCCGCTGGCTGCAGATGGTGGGTTCGGTCTCGAACCTGTTCGCCAGTGCACAGGCGGCGTTCGCCACGGCGATGGCGGCGCAGGCCGCAGCCACTGCCGACGACGCGGCTGAGGAAGCCGACGAAGCCAGCGAACAGGCACAGGCGGCGGCCTCCGCTGCCGAGCCACGGCCGGCACCGGCTCCACGCTCCGTGCCGGAGCCAGAGCCGGACCCGCGCGGACCGCGTCCGGCCGAAGCGGCTACCGAGCTGTCCGAACGTTGATCCATGGAATCCGCCGCGCCGATCGCGGCCGGCGGATAATGCGCTCCCCTTCCCGGTTGGTGCGTCGATGAGCGAGTCCCTCCTGCCCCCGTCACCGGCCGGCCCCGAACAGCCCGACGCCCCGTTGCCGCCACCGTCGCGTCCGCGCGGACCGATGTCGCTGGTGGTGCTGGCGACCCTGGCGGTGGGCTACACACTGTGGGCGGCACAGGACATCATCCTGCCGGTGCTGCTGGCGATGTTCTTCGCACTGGTCGGCAATCCGATCCTGCGCCTGCTGCAGAAGCTGTGGATTCCGCGTGCGCTGGGCGCTCTGCTGATCCTCGGCGCGGGCCTGGGCGTGACTGGTTCGCTGGCGGTGCAGTTGATCGGCCCGGCAATGGACTGGGCACAGGAAGCACCGCAGCAGCTGCGCAAGATCGCCCGCCAGGTGCAGGACCTGACCAAGCCGGTGCAGCAGGCCAACCAGGCCGCGGAGAACTTCGCCCGCGTGGCCGGTGGCGACAGCAACCGCAAGGTGCAGGTGATCCGCGCCCAGCTCGATGACCCGTACCGCATGTTGACCCGTGCGCCGCGGCTGGCCGCCTCGGTGCTGGCGGTGGTGCTGCTGACCCTGTTCTTCATGATCTACGGGCAGAGCCTGCAACGCGCGGCGATCGCCTTGTTCCCGAACCGCCAGCAGCAGCGCTTCACCAGTGACATCCTGCGTTCGATCGAGCGCGAGGTGTCGCGCTATGTGCTGACCATCAGCGTGATCAACACCCTGGTCGGGCTGGTGTTCGCCGGCGTACTGATGCTGCTCGGCATCGGCCTGCAGGAAGCGTTGCTGTGGGGCACGGTGGCCGCACTGCTGAATTTCGCTCCGTATGTGGGTCCGTTGATCGGCGTGGCGCTGATGCTGCTGATGGGCTTCGTGGAATTCCGCGACCCGCTGCAGGCCCTGCTGCCAGCCGCCGCCTACCTGGGCCTGCACACCCTGGAAGGGCAGATGGTGACCCCGATCGTGCTGGGCCGTCGCATGAAACTGTCGCCACTGGTGCTGATCCTTGCGCTGATGGTGTTCGGCTGGGCCTGGGGCATGATCGGGCTGCTGCTGGCGGTGCCGCTGCTGGTCTGCATCAAGCTGGTGCTGGCGCGGTTGGACGGCATGCAGGGATGGGCGCGTCTGCTGGAATGAAAGCCCGCGCGGGCAGGGGTAGAATGGCGGGGTGAAATTCCCTGTCCTTGCCATCACCCTCGACCTCGACGACACGCTCTGGCCGTTCGCCCCGATCGGCGCCCGCATCGACCTGGTCCTGCACGAGTGGATGCGTGAACACAGCCCCGCCACGGCCGAGATGTATCCGGTGGCGGCGATGCGCGAACTGCGCGAGCGCCTGTACCACGCCCATCCGCACCTCCATCACGACCTGAGCGCACTGCGCCGGCTGACCCTGCACGAAGCGCTGCACACCAGTGGTGCCAGCCTGGATCTGCTGGAGCCGGCGTATGACGTGTTCTTCGCCGCGCGCAACCAGGTCGAGTGCTACCCCGATGCGATCGACGCACTGGCGCGGATTGCCGCGCGGGTGCCGGTGGCGGCGCTGAGCAACGGCAATGCCGATCTGGAGCGGATCGGCCTGGCCCATCATTTCGTCTTCCAGCTGGGCGCGCGCGAACACGGCGCGGCCAAGCCCGAGGCAAGCATCTTCCACGCCGCCTGCGCCCGCCTGGGTGTTGCGCCGGCACAGGTACTGCACGTCGGCGACCACGCCGAAATGGACGTGGCCGGGGCGATCGCCGCCGGCCTTCGCGGCTGCTGGATCAACCGCGAAGCAGCCACCTGGACCCATCCGCAGCTGCAGCCGGACCTGCAGTTCGACACCCTCACCGGCCTGGCCGACTGGTTGGATGCCAACCTCGACGCTGCCGCACCCCGGAGTACCTGACGCATGAGCGAGATCACTGGTTTCACTGCCGACACCGCCGCAGCACTGCCGCTGTACGTGCTGGACCGCGAGCAGTTCGCGTCCTGGAAGGACGGCCAGCCGGCCGCCACCCAGGCATGGCTGGCGTCGCAGGGCTTCACCGCCGGTGCCTTCACCACGGCGTTGCTGCCGGGCGCCGATGGCCTGGCCGGTGCGGTGATCGGTGTGGGTGATCGCGCCGATGCCTACAGCTACTCGCATGCCCCGCACGCGCTGCCCGAAGGCAGCGTGTGGCAGCTGGCCAGCGAACTGCCGGCCGCCGAACAGGCGCTGCTGCAGCTGGGCTGGGGCCTGGGCAGCTACCGCTTCGATCGCTACCGCAAGCGCCACCGTGCACCGGCACGCCTGGTGGCTGAGCCGACCGGCGAAGTGGCCGACCTGATCGCCGCCAGCCTGCGCGTGCGCGACTGGGTCAACACCCCGACCGAAGACATGGGTCCGCAGCAGCTGGAAGACGCCGCGCGCGCGCTGGCCGATGCGCACGGTGCGCAGGTCGAGGCGATCACCGGCGATGAACTGCTGAAGCAGAACTTCCCGGCCATCCATGCCGTCGGCCGCGCCTCGCACCGCGCTCCGCGCCTGGTCGTGCTGCGCTGGGGCAAGGACACCGATCCGGCACTGGTGCTGGTCGGCAAGGGCGTGTGCTTCGATACCGGCGGCCTGGACATCAAACCGGCCGACGGCATGCGCAACATGAAGAAGGACATGGGCGGTGCCGCGCATGCACTGGCCCTGGCAGGCCTGGTGATGGCGCGCGGCCTGCCGGTGCGCCTGACCCTGCTGGTGCCGGCGGTGGAAAACGCGATCGGCCCCGATGCCTTCCGCCCGGGCGAAGTGATCGCCACCCGCAAGGGCCTGAGCGTGGAGATCGACAACACCGACGCCGAAGGCCGCGTGATCCTGTGCGATGCGCTGACCTTCGCCAGCGAACAGAAGCCGGACCTGGTACTGGACTTCGCCACCCTTACCGGCGCTGCGCGCATCGCGCTGGGCCCGGACCTTCCGGCGCTCTTCAGCAACGACGACAGCGTGGCGCAGCAGTGGCTGCAGGCCGGCGACGCGACCCGCGACCCGGTCTGGCGCATGCCGCTGTGGCGCCCCTACCTGCGTTACCTGAGCAGCGGCATCGCCGACCTGGCCAACGCCGGTTCGCGCATGGCCGGCTCGGTCACCGCCGCGCTGTACCTGGAACGCTTCCTGGAAGACGGCCAGCGCTGGGCGCATCTGGACGTGTATGCCTGGAACGACGGCGAACGCCCGGGCCGGCCGGCTGGCGGTGAAGCACTGGCGCTGCGTTCGGCGTGGGCGATGCTGAAGCAGCGCTACAGCTGATCGGGTGGGTGCCGACCTTGGTCGGCACGCCGTCCCCGGCAAACTTGACGAAAAATTGAATACCGGGCCTGGAAGGGTTCTGCGAGGATGTGTGGGTCGACCACCCACACGCTCCGTGAAGGCAGGACTCCGACCATGTCGCTCTTCCGCTACACCCGCGCCGGCCAGACACCGGGCGCGCCGCGCAAGCATTCCCCCCTGCTCTGGATCGCACTGATCGCACTCATTCTGGGTGCGGTGGCGCTGGCCTTCGCCTGGTTGGCCGGCTGGATTGGCGGCCGCCTGACCGCGCAGCGCTTCACCGACACCATCGAGGCCACCGGCCCGGCCCATCCGGGCTTCCGCCGTGCGCACAGCAAGGGCGTGTGTGTAAGCGGTTGGTTCGAACCCAGTGCGCAGGCCCCCACCCTGTCCAGCGCCCGCGTGTTCTCGCAGCGCCGCGTGCCGGTGATGGGTCGCCTGTCGATCGGCGGCGGCGACCCGTACGGCGCCGACAACACCGCGCGCGTACGCAGCCTCGCGGTGCAGATGGTCAGCGATGATGGCCAGGAATGGCGCATGGCGATGAACAGCTTCCCGTTCTTCGCCGTGCCCAACGCCGAGGCATTCTACGAGCAGACGCGCGCCTCCATCCCGGACCCGGCCACCGGCAAGCCCGACCCGCAGAATATGGCCGCGGTGCTGGCGAAATACCCCAGTGCACAAGCGTTCCAGCAGTGGGCCAAGACCGCGCCGTGGACCAGCAGCTGGGCTGACACCACCTTCAACAGCGTCAACAGCTTCTGGTTCACCAACGCGCAGGGCCAGAAACGCGCGGTGCGCTGGCGCTGGCAGCCGCAGGCGCCGGTGGTGGAGATGGATGCGGAAACGCGCAAGAACGCCAGCGTCGATTTCCTCAGCCAGGAACTGCAGCAGCGCCTGGCCAGCGGCCCGGTGCGCTGGAACCTGGTCGTGACCACCGCCGAGCCCGGCGATGCCATCGATGATCCGTCGGTGCCGTGGCCCGAGTCGCGTGATCAGGTGGTGGCCGGCGTACTCAGCCTGGACCGCATGCAGTCGCAGGAACAGGGCGCGTGCGGCCAGATCAACTTCGATCCGCTGATCCTGCCCAGTGGCGTGCGTGGCAGTGACGATCCGATCCTGGCGGCCCGCTCCGCCGTGTACTCGCAGTCCTTCAACCGCCGCGAACGCGAGCGCGCCACCGGCAACGTCGAGCAACCGAAGGAGGCCGCACGATGAGCACCGGCAACGGCCACTTCAACCTGCTCGCGCGCGTGCTGCACTGGTCCATGGCGCTGATGATCATCGCCATGCTGTTCATCGGCGTGACCATGGTCGCCTCGCTGCACCTGCGGCCGATGCTGATCGACCTGCACCGTCCGCTGGGCATCGCCCTCGGCGTACTGGTGCTGTTGCGCCTGTACAACCGGCTGCGCCATCGCCCGCCGCCACTGCCGGCGGATCTTCCGGTGTGGCAGGTGATGGCGGCCAAGGCCTCGCACTGGATGCTGTACGCACTGATGCTGGCAATGCCGCTGATCGGCTGGGCGATGCTGTCGGCCGGCGGTTATCCGATCGTGCTGTGGGGCGGCCTGCACCTGCCGCCGATCGTGCCGCATACCCCGGCGCTGTACGCCGCGTTGCGTAACGCGCACAGCCTGCTGGCGTATGTGTTGTTCGCCACGGTACTGATGCATGTGGGTGCGGCGCTGTTCCACCTGTGGGTGCGGCGTGATGGGGTGTTCCAGGCGATGGCGCGCGGGAAGGATTGAGCGGGTTCGCCGGGAGTTCCCGGCGGATCGTTTCCGCGACCGCGGGGGGTGTCACTTTTCTTTTCGCGCGAAAAGAAAATTAACCAAAAGAAACGCGCCGCCAGAGCGCGAGCCGGTGCTGCGCACCGGTGCCCTGTGCTTCTCGGTGAATCAGGGGACGGCGCCGAACTCGCTGCGCTCAAACACCGGCGCCTCTTCGCCCCTGATTCCCCTGCGATGCTCGGCTCGCTCAAGGCGGACCCAAGGTCAAATGCCACAGCTGCACCCAGTAGATCCACGCCATGCGTGGATGCCGTTGCCGTTGCCGTTGACCTTCCAGTCCGCCTTCAAGCGAGCCGAGCACCGCAGGTCCGGCGAGGGCGAAGAGGTGCGGGTGTCTGAGCGCAGCGAGTTCCCGCACCGTCCCTCGACGGACCGAGAAGCGCAGGGAACCGGCGCGCAGCGACGGCTCGCGGCCGGCGGAGCGTTTCTTTGGTTACTTTCTTTGCGCGCAAAGAAAGTGACACCCCTCCGCGGTCGCGGAAATGATCCGCCGGGCATGGCCCGGCGCTACCGATGCGTTGGCGCACGCCGCTACAACCACCCCTTCTGCCGCGCCAGCCGGTACGCTTCGATCCGGTTGGCCACGCCCAGCTTGCCGATGCACTCGGACAGGTAATTGCGCACCGTGCCGTGCGACAACCCCAGCTGCTCTGCGATCTCGCTGGCGGTACGGCCCTCGCCCGCCAGACGCAGCACGCGGCGCTCGCGGTCGGTGAGCGGATCGGCCTGCGACCATGCATCCAGCGCCAACTGCGGATCGATCGCACGAATGCCCTGCTTCACCTTGCGCAGGGCGTCGGCCAGGTTCTCGGCCGGCGCATCCTTCAACAGGTAACCCAGCACACCGGCCTCCAGCGCGCGGCGCAGGAAACCGGCGCGGGCGAAGGTAGTCACGATCACCACCTTGATCGGCAGTTCGTGGCGGGCGATGCGTTGCGCCAGCTCCAGCCCGCTCAGGCCCGGCATCTCGATGTCGGTGACCAGGATGTCCGGTTGCAGCTGCTGCAGCATCCGCCACGCGGTTTCGCCATCGGCAGCACTGCCCAGCACTTCGATGTCCGGCTCCAGGCCCAGCAGCGCCGACAGTGCGCCGCGCACCATGGCCTGGTCTTCGGCCAGCAGGATGCGGATCATGCGGCACCGTCCTGCGCCAACGACGTGGGCGACAGCGGCGTGGTCGCGGCCATCAACGGCACGCGTACCGTCAGCACGGTGCCCGCCCCGCGCGGCGACTGCAGCGTCAACTGGCCACCCAGTGCTGCGGCCCGCTCACGCATGCCACTCAATCCATTGCCCTCGGCCTGCACGCCGCCACGGCCGTCATCGCGTATCTGCATCACCAACTGTCGGTCCTCAAGCATGAAATCCACCTGCACCCGGGTCGCCTGCGCATGGCGCACGATGTTGGTGGCGGCCTCGCGCAACACCAGCGCCAGCCCGCGTTCCACCTCCACCGGCATCGCTGGCGGCGCCGTGTACTGCAGGTGCACCTGCTGGCATTCCAGCAGCAGACGCGCCGACGCCAGTTCGCCCGCCAGATCACTGGCGCGAATGCCGGTCACCGCACTGCGCACCTGTGCCAGTGCTTCGCGGGCGATGGCCTCGGCTTCACCGATTTCCTGCCGTGCACGCTCGTCATCGCGATCGTACAGCTTGCGCGCCAGCTCCAGTTTCAGCGTGATCAGCGACAGCGTGTGCCCCAGCAGATCGTGCAGGTCGCGGCCGATACGCTCGCGCTCGGCGGTGGTCGCAAGCCGTCGCACCTCGTCCTGGGACAGCTGCAGGGCCACGTCGCGTTGCTGGCTCAAGGCCTCCACGTTCACCACCAGGCCGACGATGAACGACACTGCCGGCATCCACACCATGGCCTGCCACGGATAACCGAAGTACAGCGCGGTGCTGCAGAACAGAAGGTTCAGTCCGGTCAACTGCAGCAGGTATACCCACCAGCCGCCGCGGCTGCTCATGCGGATCATCACGCAGCCGAACACGAAATAGCTCAGTCCCGAGGGGTACCACGGAAGCAGTACCAGGGCCATCACGATCATGCCCAGCGCGTAGCGCCATGCATGGTGCCGTGGCGCCAGCATCACCTTGGCGTAGAACAGCAGGAACATCGGATAGCTGACCAGGGTCAGCAACAGCCAGCGCAGGGTGAAGCCGTTCCCCAGCACCGGGGTGAGGAAAATCCATACCGACCACAGCAGGTGGATCGCACCGCTCCAGGGCGATTTGCCACGCCGCAGCAGCTCGGCCACCGCCGAATCCGGTGCGGGGCGCAGCAGGGACGCAAGCCAGCTCGACGACACGGGAGAATCCAGGCGGGGACGATCGCTGCCGATCATGCCAGTTCAGCCGATCCGGCGCAGGCGACGGCGCGCCAGCAGCAGCGCGACCACCGTGACCGCCAGCAGCACCAGCAGGTGGCCGGCCACGCTGCCCACCGACGGCAACCCGACCACGGGCAGCGCCAGCTGCGCCAGATGCCAGGTCGGCCACAGTGGGGCCATCGTCGAGAACAGCGTGGGCAGCACAGACAACGGCAGCCACAGGCCCGACAACAGGGCCAGCGGCAGGTAGACCAGATTGACCATCGCCGGTGCCGCGCTGGCACTGACATGGCTGCCGATCAGCAGGCCAATCGCCCCCAGCGGCAGCGCCGCCAGGCCCGCCACCGCCAGCAGCTGCACCATCTGAAACGCCTGCAGCTGCACGCCACCGAGCACGCGCGCGACGCCGATCAGCAGCAACGCCACCAGCAGCGCGAACATCACCGCCATCGCCAGCCGTGCCAGCAGCGGTGCCGCCGCCGGCATCGGCAGCGCGCGCTTGAGAGTCAGCAGGCCGCCTTCACGATCCAGCGCCAACTGCACGCCGAAGCCGAACAGGGCCGGGGCCATCGCGCCGAACACGCAGTAGGTGGCCAACAGGTACAACGGCGCATGACCGCGCCCCAGCAGCACGCCGAACAGCAGGTAGAACAGCACCGGGAACAGCAGCGAGGGCACCGCGAACGCCGGCGTGCGCCAGGCGCGGCGCAGTTCGGCCATCAGCTCGGCGCGGTACGGACGTAGTGCCTGTCGCCATGCAGGCAGCGGCAATCCGGTGGTACGGACAAGGGTGTTCATGCGGCCTCCCGGGTCATGTCGAGGAAGGCGTCGGCCAGCGCCGCGCCCTGTACTTCCAGTTCGCGCAGCTGCGCATCGGCGGCCAACAGGCGTGCTACCACCGGCTCGGGCGGGCTCGCCAGCAGCTGCAGATGTTCGCCGTCGCGCTGCACCTCCTGCACGCCCGGCCACTGCTGCACGTCCGCAATGGGCAACCCGCTGCGGCAGCGGATGCGGCGCGGCCGATCGGCCAGGCGCAGCTCGCTCAGCGGTGCATCGGCCAATACCCGGCCCTGCTCCAGTACCACTACCTGCTGCGCCAGCGCTTCGGCCTCCTCCAGGTAGTGGGTGGTCAGCAGCACGCCGCAGCCTTCGGCCACCAGCTGCCGGATCGCCTGCCACATCGCCTGCCGCGCCTGGATGTCCAGGCCGGTGGTGGGCTCGTCCAGGAACAGCACGCGTGGGCGGCCACACAGGGCGATGGCGAACTGCACGGCACGCTGCTGGCCGCCGGAGAGCTGGCCATAGCGGCGGCGCGCGAGCGCCTGCAGGCCGGCGCGCTGCAGTACCTCCTGCAGCGGCATCGGGTCGGGATAGCAGGCGCTGGCCTGCGCCACCAGTTCGTCCACCTGCAGCATCGGCGGCAGGCTGGTGCTCTGCAGCATCACGCCCAGGCCGATACGGCTGGCGCGCTGCTGCGGGTCACCGCCAAGCAGCTCGACCTGGCCGGCGTCGGCACGGCGCAGGCCCAACAGCACGCTGATCGCGGTACTCTTGCCGGCACCGTTGCGGCCCAGCAATGCCAGCACCTGGCCAGCGCGGACCTGCAGGTCGATGCCATGCAGGGCGGTATGGTCGCGGTAGCGCACCTGCACCTGCTGCAGGCGGGCCAGCGACGGGGCGATCGGATCCATGGGCGGTACCGGTAGCGGGGACGTTGCCATCCTGTGCCGCCGTGGTCACATTTCGCAGTTGCCGCCGTCAGTGTCATCGGGTGACAGCTGTCACTGCCGTCATCGCTGTGCCTGCCTTCATGCTGTGCCGCACGCTCCACCGCCGGAACCGCCGCCGTCCGCCCTTCCGGTCACACCCGCCCGAACGCCTGTGATGGAACGAATGAACGCTTCTGCCGAGCTGTTGAAGGAACTCCGTATCGACCGCAAGTCCCCGCCGCCCGCCTCCGGAGGGAGTGGCAGTGGTGGTGGCCGCCGCTGGCTGTGGATCGCGATCATCGTGGTCGTGTTGCTGCTGGCCGCTGCTGCCTTCGCCCTGTTCGGGCGTACGCCGGCGGTAGACGTGGAAACCGCACCTGCGGTGGCCATCCAGCAGGGCAACGCCAGCAGTTCGGTGCTCGACGCCAGCGGCTATGTAGTTGCGCGGCGCATGGCCACGGTCTCGGCCAAGATCACCGGCAAGGTGCGCGAGGTGATGATCGAGGAAGGCATGCGCGTGGAGCGGGGCCAGATCATGGCCACGCTGGACCCGATCGATGCCGATGCCCAGCGCAGCCTGTATGCCTCGCAGCTGCAGGCCGCGCGCAGCCAGGTCGCCGGACTGGAAGCACAGCAGAAGCAGGCCGCCGCCGAAGCCAGCCGCCTGCAGGCGCTGGTCGGCCAGCAGCTGGTGTCGCGCTCGCAGTACGACCAGGCCGTAGCCCAGCGCGACAGCCTGCGTGCGCAGCTGGACACCGCACAGCGCAACGTCAAGGTTGCCAACGACCAGCTGGCGATCGCCGACCTGGGCGTGGACAACAACATCGTGCGCGCACCGTTCTCCGGCGTGGTCACCGCCAAGGCAGCGCAACCGGGTGAAATCGTCTCGCCGCTGTCGGCCGGCGGTGGCTTCACCCGTACCGGCATCGGCACCATCGTCGACATGGACTCGCTGGAGATCGAAGTCGAGGTCGGCGAGGCCTTCATCGGCCGCGTGCAGCCGAAGATGCCGGTGGAAGCCACGCTCAACGCCTATCCGGAATGGAAAATTCCGGGTGAGGTGATCGCCATCATCCCCACCGCCGACCGCGGCAAGGCCACGGTGAAAGTGCGCGTGGCGCTGAAGGTGAAAGACCCGCGCATCGTGCCGGAGATGGGCGTGCGCGTCAGCTTCCTGGAGCAGGCGCAGCCGCAAGCGGCGGCCAAACCGCAGGGCGTGCGCGTGCCGGCCGCCGCAGTGGTCCAGCGCGATGCGGCAGCGGTGGCGTTCGTGCTGGGCGATGAAAACCGCGTGCAGCAGCGCACGGTCGAGGCCGGCCAGGCGATGGGCAAGGATCGCCAGATCCTCAAGGGTGTGAGCGCGGGTGAGTCGGTGGTGGTCAATCCGCCGGACAGCCTGCGCGACGGTGCCAAGGTGCAACAGAAACAAGCGCAATAACGGCCCGGCGCCTGCACGGCGCCGCCGGCAGTACCGCTCGACGCACGCCGCCGGCCATCGGCCGGTGTGACTTCCCGTTTCCCGCCTTCCGTGGAGAACCACCCATGTCGACCCTGGTTTCATTGCGCAACATCACCAAGACCTACCAGCGCGGCCCCGAAAAGGTGCAGGTGCTGCACGGCATCGACCTGGACATCGCCAGCGGCGACTTCGTCGCGCTGATGGGCCCGTCTGGCTCGGGCAAGACCACCCTGCTCAACCTGATCGGTGGCCTGGACAACCCCAGCGGCGGCGAGATCAGCATCGAAGGCGAGCGCATCGACCAGATGAGCGGCGGCCAGCTGTCGACCTGGCGCAGCCACCACGTCGGCTTCGTGTTCCAGTTCTACAACCTGATGCCGATGCTGACCGCGCAGAAGAACGTGGAACTGCCACTGCTGCTGACCCATCTCAATGCGGCGCAGCGCAAGCGCAACGCCGAGATCGCGCTGACCCTGGTCGGCCTGGCCGACCGCCGCAGCCACCGCCCGAATGAACTGTCCGGCGGCCAGCAGCAGCGCGTGGCGATCGCGCGGGCGATCGTCTCCGACCCGACTTTCCTGATCTGCGACGAACCGACCGGCGACCTCGACCGCCAGTCTGCCGAGGAAATCCTCGGCCTGCTGCAGCAGCTCAACCGCGAGCACGGCAAGACCATCATCATGGTCACCCATGACCCGAAGGCCGCCGAGTACGCCACGCACACGGTGCACCTGGACAAGGGCGAGCTGGCCGACGCGCCGCTGGCCCACTGACGGAGGCCACGGCGATGAAATATTTCTCGTTGGTATGGGCGCAGCTGTTCCGCAGCCGTACCCGCACGTTGTTGACCCTGCTTTCGGTGGTGGTCGCCTTTCTGCTGTTCGGCATGCTCGATTCGGTACGCGTGGCGTTCAATTCCGGCGGCAGCGTGGAGGGCGCCAATCGGCTGGTGGTGGCCTCACGACTGTCGATCACCCAATCGCTGCCGATCCGCCTGGAAGCGCAGGTGCGGCAGGTGGCCGGCGTGCGCGACGTGGCCTACGGCATGTGGTTCGGCGGCATCTACCAGGACCCGAAGAACTTCTTCCCCAACTTCTCGGTGTCACCCAACTACTTCGACGTCTACCGTGAACTGCAGATCGATCCGGCGCAGCTGGAAGACTGGAAGCAGACCCGCACCGGCGCCATCGTCGGCGAAACGCTGGCCAAGCAGTTCGGCTGGAAGATCGGCGACACCATCCCGCTGCAGGCAACCATCTTCCCGCGTGGCGGCAGCAATGACTGGCCGTTGGAACTGAAGGGCATCTTCCGCTCGAAGGACCGCACACAGGCGGGCAACGAAGAACGCCAGTTGATGATGAACTGGAAGTACTTCGACGAATCCAACGACTACATCAAGAACCAGGTGAGCTGGTACACGGTGACGCTGGACAACCCTGACCAGTCCTCGCGGGTGGCGCAGGCCATCGATGCGATCTCTGCCAACTCCGACCACGAGACCAAGACACAGACCGAATCGGCGTTCCAGCAGGCCTTCGTCAAGCAGTTCGCGGACATCGGCATGATCGTTACGTCGATCATGGGTGCGGTGTTCTTCACCCTGCTGCTGTTGACCGGCAACACCATGGCGCAGGCGGTGCGCGAGCGCGTGCCCGAACTGGCCACGCTGAAGACGCTGGGCTTCAAGGATGGCACCGTGCTGTCGCTGGTGATGATCGAGTCGGTGCTGCTGGTGGGCCTTGGCGGCCTGCTCGGCATGGTGCTGGCCTCGCTGGTGCTGCCGGTGGTGGCCGCGAACTTCGGCGGCGTGCTGCCCGCGCATGTGCCGTGGAATACTTGGCTGCTGGGCGTCGCCCTGGTGCTGCTGATCGGCACCATTGTCGGCCTGCTGCCCGCGCTGCGTGCCAAGCGCCTGAAGATCGTCGACGCACTGGCCGGCCGCTGAGGAGAACGCAGACATGTTCAAGAGCAAACTCAAGAAGTGGCTGGGCAACGGCGTGACGGTGCTGCTGCTGGTGATCGGCCTGGTGCTGTGGATCAGCCTGCCGTGGATCGGCGTGCTGGCCGTGGCCGTGCTGGTGGCACTGTGGCTGCTGCTGACCCGCGGTGGGCGACTGGCACTGGCCGCCACCCGCATCGGCGTGGCCAGCCTGCCGCAGCGCTGGGGCGCGTCCTCGGTGATCGTGGTCGGCATCGCCGGCGTGGTCGGCGTGCTGGTGGCGATGCTGGCGATGGGCGAAGGCTTCCAGGCCACGCTCAACAACACCGGCGATGACACCACCGCCATCGTGCTGCGCGGTGGCTCGCAGGCCGAGACCAACTCGGTGATCACCCGCGAGCAGGTACCGATGCTGTCCACCCTGCCCGGCATCAGCCGCGATGCGCAGGGCCGGCCGCTGCTCTCGCCGGAGCTGTCGCAGGTGGTCAACCTGGTGTCGAAGTCCGATGGCACCGACGTCAACGCGCAGTTCCGCGGCGTCGGCCCGCAGGCGTGGGCGGTGCATGACAAGGTCAAGATCGTTGAGGGTCGCAAGTTCGCCACCGGGCTGCGTGAGATCGTGGTCGGCCAGGGCGCCAAGGGCCAGTTCCGCGATCTGGATGTGGGCAAGACGCTGACGCTGGGCAACCAGACCTGGACCGTGGTGGGTGTGTTCGCCACCGGCGACGCGCATGATTCGGAACTGTGGACCGACGCCGATACGCTGGCCACCACCTACCAGCGCAGTGCGTGGCAGTCGATCAGCGTGCGCACCGATGGCAAGGCCGGCTTCGAGCAGTTCAAGGCCGCCGTCGCCGCCGACCCGCGCCTGAAACTGGACGTGGAAACCACCCGCGTCTACTACAGCAAGCAGGGCGGCGGGCTGACCAAGCTGATCGACATCCTCGGCAAGGTGATCGGCACCATCATGGCGGTCGGTGCGGTGTTCGGCGCGCTCAACACCATGTACGCGGCGGTCGCCACGCGTGCGCGCGAGATCGCCACCATGCGCGCGATCGGCTTCCGCGGCCTGCCGGTGGTGACGGCGGTGATGCTGGAGACGATGCTGCTGGCACTGCTCGGCGGCCTGCTGGGGTGTGCGGTGGCATGGCTGCTGTTCAATGGCTACAGCGTGTCCACCATCGGCAGCAACTTCAGCGCAGTGGTGTTCAAGTTCCATGTGTCGCCGGAACTGCTGTGGACCGGCCTGAAATGGGCGCTGGGCATCGGCCTGGTCGGCGGCCTGTTCCCGGCGCTGCGCGCGGCACGTTTACCCATCACCACGGCGCTGCGCGAAACCTGAGCATCACGCAGCGATACAACGCGCATTGCGCAGGGGACGGAGCGAAGGCTCCGTCCCTTTTTTCTTGCGCGTCATCCGCGAATGGCGTGGATCTACCGAGGGCGATGCATCCAGGCCGGGTGATGAACCAGTACGTCCAGTAGATCCACGCCATGCGTGGATGGATGCCTGCACACACGCACTGCTACAGATTGCGGGAAATCCGCCGCTATCGATGCCTCTGCCCATCGCCAACGCAACGCACGTGACGTTGCGCACATCACATCTGTGGATTGTTGGTTGCGATTCATTTTCGCGCACATCCCAGCGCGCAGGGACAAACAGTTACGAATGGAAACATTCTAGAATCGCGCCCCCACGTTGGTTTGCAGCACCCCACGCGCCCATAGAACGGGCGCATGTTTTTCCTGAAACACGAGATTTCACGGATGTCCCTGAAGACCACTCCGCTGCGCAACGCGATCGTCATCGCGCTGGCCGCCAGCTGCACCACCCCCGCCTTCGCACAGAGCGCCGGCGATACCCCCACCAACCTCGACCGCATCGAAATCACCGGCTCGCGCATCCGCCAGGCCAGTGTCGAGACCGCACAGCCGGTCGTCGCGCTCAGCCGCGCCGAGATCGAGAAGAAGGGTTACATCAACGTCGCCGACATCCTGCAGGACGTCACCGCCGCCGGCGCACCGAGCCTGAGCCGCTCGTCGTCGCTGAGTTCTTCGCGCGACTTCGGCGGCACGTACGTCAGCCTGCGTAACCTAGGCCCGGAACGCAGCCTGGTGCTGATCGACGGCCGCCGCATGGGCGTCAGCGCCGGTGGCTACTCCGACCTGGCTTCGATTCCCTCGGCGATTGTCGAGCGCGTGGAAGTGCTGACCGACGGCGCGTCCGCGCTGTACGGCTCGGACGCCATCGCCGGTGTGGTCAACATCATCACCCGCAAGAACTTCGACGGTGGCGAAGCCAGCGTCTACGTCGGCCAGTACGGTGAAGGCGACGGCCAGAAGCGCTCCTACAGCGCCACCTTCGGCAAGACCTTCGACCGCGGCTGGTTCAGCGTGGGCGCCGAGCGCACCAAGGAAGACGAGATCCTCGGCAGCGAGCGCGAGTTCAGCCGTTACCCGGGGGGCCCGCGCCATCCCGACGACGTCAAGGCACTGAACCAGACCACGCAGTGGGGCAGCGTCACCGTCGACGGCAAGTCGCTGACCGTGGGCCCGGGCGGCGACCCGAGCCAGAAGGGCAATTTCCACACGCCCAATCCGGCCGATGGCACCAACACCAAGACCAACATGAGCCTGCTGAGCGGCATGGAGCGCACTTCGGTGTTCGCCAACGGTGGCTTCTCGATCACCGATGACCTGCGCATCGTGGCCGACGCGCTGTACAGCAAGCGCGAGTCGACCAAGCACCTGGCCGGCTACCCCTACTCGGTGTCCACCGCACAGGCGCGCAACGGTTCCCGTGCCGCCCTGTCCAAGGACAGCGCGTTCAACCACTGGGGCCAGGACGTGCTGTTCTCGCACCGCACCGAAGAACTGCCGCGTGCGACCGAGAACAACCTGGACACCAAGCGCGCCAGCATCGGCCTGGAAGGCAGCTTCGAAACCGGTTCGCGTTACTGGGACTGGAACGTCAGCTACATGTACAACCGCAATGAAGGCGAGCGCATCGGTACCGGCAGCATGTACCAGCCGCATGTCGACCTGGCGGTGGGCCCGTCCTTCATGGATGGCACCGTGGCACGCTGCGGCAGCCCGGGTGCAGTGATCGCCGGCTGCGTGCCGTGGAACCCGGCCGCGCCGATGGGCTATGCGGGCCCGGGCTCGCTGAGCAACCAGGACGTGCAGGACTACCTGTTCACCCGCTTCGTCGACAAGATGAAGAGCACCACCAAGGTGGCCAGCGCCAACATCTCCGGTTCGGTGTTCTCCCTGCCGGCCGGCGACGTGATGGCCGCGATGGGCTTCGAGCACCGCAGCGAAGAAGCCAGCTACACCCCAGACCTGATGGTGCAGAAGGGCCAGATCGCCGGCACCACCGGCCAGCCGACCCGTGGCGACTACTCGCTCAACGAGGTCTACCTGGAACTGCAGGTACCGCTGCTGGCCGACATGCCGTTCGCGCGTGAGCTGTCGCTGGACCTGGCCGGCCGCTACACCGACTACAACACCTTCGGTTCGACCACCAACAGCAAGTTCGGCCTGAAGTGGAAGCCGATCGACAGCCTGCTGGTGCGCGCTACCTATGGCACCGGCTTCCGTGCGCCGACCGTGGACGACCTGTACAGCGGTGGCGCGAAGAGCCGTGATTCGTTCACCGATCCGTGCGATACCTCGTTCGGCATCGCTGCCAGCAGCGCGACCGTGGCCGCACGCTGCCAGGCGCTGAAGGTGCCGGCGAACTTCCGCCAGCAGACCGCGTCGGAAGGCAACGTCGCCAACCGTCCGGGCCAGCAGGGCATCGCCGATTTCGACTCCGGTTCCAATGCGAACCTGAAGCCGGAAACCGCCAAGACCTGGACCGTGGGCCTGGTGTACAGCCCCGAGTTCGTGCCGGGCCTGGACGTCAGCCTGGACTGGTGGAAGATCCGCATCGACAACGCGATCGTGGGTGAGTCGGCCACCGACATCCTCAACCAGTGCTACGTGCAGGGCGTGGATTCGGCCTGCGGCCGCTTCACCCGTTCCACCAGCGCCAAGACGCTGGGCCAGGTGACGGCGCTGGACCGCTCGCTGGTCAATGCAGGCTACCGCGAAACCGCTGGCTACGATTTCAGCCTGCGCTACCGCCTGCCGGAAACCTCGTTCGGCCGCTTTGCCGCCACCTGGAACACCACCTACACCGACTACCTGGAGCAGCGCAACGACAGCGCCGCCACCACGCCGGTAGAGCAGAAGACCGGCTGGCAGGGCAACTTCCGCGTACGTTCGACCTTCAACCTGGATTGGCAGTACGGCGACCTGGGCATTGGCTGGACCGCCCGCTACTACTCGGGCATGAAGGAAGCCTGCTCGTATGACCTGGGCGGTGGCCCGGACTGCAACATGGCCGGCTTCGTCTCGCCGTACACCGATGCGCAGCCGAGCCGCAAGGTGGGCTCCAACACCTTCCACGACCTGCAGGTGCGCTACAGCCTGCCGTGGGACGGCACCGTGTCGCTGGGCGTGAACAACGTCTTCGACCACCAGGGTCCGATCATGTACAGCCAGCCGAACAGCAGCTTCACCTACTACGGTGGCTTCGACATCGGCCGCTTCATGTACATGAAGTACCAGCAGCGCTTCTAAGCCTGCAACCGCGTTCCCGTCACAGCCAACTCTCTCCTGGCTGTGGATGGAAGCAGAGCGGCGCCCCTCGGGGCGCCGCTCTTTTTTGTGCACACCTGTCAGCCGAGCGGACGCGGCGCTAGCGCTTGGCGCGCATCGTGCGGATGTTGTCGCCGACAAACAGCACCAGGCCGGCCCAGATCGCGGCAAAGCCGATCGCCTTTGCGGTGTCGAACGCTTCGTGGAAGAAGAACACACCCAGCAGCAGCTGCAGGCTCGGCGCGATGTACTGCAGGATGCCGACCAGCGACAGCGGAATGCGCTTCACGCCGTAGGCGAAGCCGATCAGCGGCACGGCGGTGACTGCGCCGCCGAAGATCAGCAGCAGGTCGTTGCGCCAGCCCCAGCCATGGAAGAACGCGCCGCCATGGCCGTTCTCGGCCCAGATCGCGAAGGCCAGCGCCGGCAGGAACAGGTACATGCTTTCCACGCCCAGGCCGGCCACCGGGTCGACCGAAACCAGCTTGCGCAGCAGGCCATACAGGCCGAACGAACAGGCCAGGCCCAGCGCGATCCACGGTGGTGTACCGGCATCGATGGTCAGCCAGGCCACGCCCACCGCCGCCATTGCCACCGCCACCCACTGCAGGCGGCGCAGGCGTTCCTTCAGCACCAGCACGCCCAGCAGCACGTTCACCAGCGGGTTGATGAAGTAGCCCAGGCTGGTCTCGATGACATGGCCGGCGTTGACCGCCCAGATGTACAGGCCCCAGTTGAAGGCGATGGTCAGGCTCGACACCAGCAGGATCGGCAGCGCGCGCGGCTGCGCGGCGATCTTCTGCCACCAGCCCAGGCGCGAGCTGATCAGCAGCCAGCCCAGCACCAGCACGGTGCTCCAGATGATGCGGTGGGCGATGATCTGGAACGAGGGCACCTCGTTGAGCAGGTGCCAGTACACCGGCACCAGGCCCCAGATCACGAAGGTGGAGGCGGTGACCAGCAGGCCCCGGCGTTGTTCTTTCTCATCCATGCTCATTTCTTTCTCGTCCTTGCCATCGTCAGCACCACCACACCCAGAAGAATCACCACCATCGCCAACAGGTCGCGCCAGCCGAACCGTTCACCGTTGAGCAGTGCGCCCAGCAGCACCGCGATCACCGGATTGACGTACGCGTAGCTGCCCGCCAGCGCGGGGCGCACGTTCTGCAGCAGCCACACGTAGGCGGTGAACGCGACGATGGAGCCGAACACGCACAGGTAGGCCATCGCCAGCAGGCCACCGGTATCGGGCAGCGTGGTCGGGCGCTCGCCCACCGCCAGGCCGATCAGCACCAGCAGCACGCCGCCGCAGAGCATCTGCCCGGCAGCGGTCATGAACGGGCCCGGCAGGTCCAGCCCACGCGCCCACACCGAACCGAAGGCCCAGCCGATCGGCGCGATCAGCAGCAGCACCAGCCCGGTCGGCGAGGCCGTCAGGCTGCTGCCGGCGTTGAGCCAGACCACGCCCAGGAAACCGATGGCGATGCCCAGCCACTCGCCACGGCTGGCGTGCTGGCCACGCAGCGCCGAGAACAGCGCCATCCACAGCGGCACCGAGGCCACCGCCGTGGCGGCCAGGCCCGAGGACACCTCACGCTCGGCCAGCACCACCATGCCGTTGCCCAGCACCAGCATGGTCACGCCCATGATGACCAGGTTGCGCCACTGCCGCAGAGTCGGGTTCGGCATCTTCCAGAACAGGCGCAGGGCCAGGAACATCAGGCCACCGGCAATGATGAAGCGGCTGCCGGAGACCATCGTCAGCGGCAGCGCGCCGCCGTGCAGGGCCTTGGCGATGCCCAGGTAGGTCGAGCCCCAGACCACGTAGACCAGCAGCAGTGCCAGCGCGACAAGGCCACCCCGGGGGGCAGCCGCAGACGGAACAGGGGGAGCCGACATGACGCACCAGAGGGGCCGGGGGAACGCGGATTCTAGGACGTTCGGCCGGCTGAAATAACCCCGGTTTTCAACACACTGCAACTCGGATGGGCGATCTTCCCGGGTGCCGGACGCGAAACGGCGTACGACGATTTAGCTATAGGCCCGTCTGGCGCCCGCTGTCACCCTGTCCGGTCCCATTCCCCGCCCGCTCGTTCGGCACCCGGCGTTGACGTGGGATGCATTACCTAGGAGGCTGGCCGCAAGCGCCCCGCGCGCGGCTGGCACCGATCTTTCCCGCACGGAAGCGCCGCATCGAGGATTCCCACCCGGATGAGCACCACGTCCCATTCCGCTGTCCCCAGCACCGACGGCGCCGCGCTGCGGCGTTCCATCTCCAATACCCTCAAAGGCTCCGCCGGCAACCTGGTGGAGTGGTATGACGTCTACGTGTACTCGGTATTTGCCGTGTACTTCGAATCGCAGTTCTTCTCGCCGGATGACAAGAACTCCACTATGTACGTGTGGGCGATCTTCGCGGCAACCTTCCTGATGCGCCCGATCGGCGCCTGGTTCTTCGGCCGCTTCGCCGACCGCCATGGCCGTCGCCAGGCCCTGACCGTGTCGGTCACGCTGATGGCGGCCTGCTCGTTCCTCATCGCCATCACCCCCACCGCCGCCAGCATCGGTATCTGGGCGGCAGTGATCCTGCTGTTCGCGCGGTTGCTGCAGGGCTTCGCCACCGGCGGCGAGTACGGTGCCAGTGCCACCTACATGTCCGAGGCCGCCATCCCCGGCCGGCGCGGCTTCCTGTCCTCCTTCCACTACGTCACCCTGGTCGGTGGCCACGTGCTGGCCCAGCTGACCCTGCTGCTGATGCTGACCTTCTGGGGCAAGCCGGAAATCTCCGAATGGGGCTGGCGCATCGCCTTCGGCATCGGTGGCATCGCCGCAGTGGTGGTGTTCTGGCTGCGCCGTGGCATGGACGAGTCGCTGTCGGAGTCGTCCATCGAGGCCGCACGCGAGGGCAAGGCGCAGAAGTCCGGCTCGATGTACGAGCTGTTCGTGCACCAGTGGCGGCCGCTGCTGCTGTGCTTCCTGATCACCGCCGGCGGCACCGTGGCCTTCTACACCTACTCGGTGAACGGCCCGAAGATGATCCAGAGCGCCTTCGCCGGCAACGATCCGATGACCGGCACCCTGATCAACCTGGGCGTGCTGGCGTTCCTGATGGTGCTGCAGCCGGTCGGTGGCTGGCTGTCGGACATCATCGGGCGCAAGACCCTGCTGGTGTTCTTCGGCGTCGGCGGCGTGCTGTACAGCTGGTACCTGATCACCCAGCTGCCGCACCAGCATGACGCCACCCTGGCCTTCCTGACCCTGGCCATGGCGTTCGTCATCCTCACCGGTTACACCTCCATCAACGCGGTGGTGAAGGCCGAGCTGTTCCCCACCCATGTGCGCGCACTGGGCGTGGGCCTGGGCTACGCGCTGGCCAACTCGCTGTTCGGCGGCACCGCCCCGCTGCTGTACCAGGGCGCGCTGAAGACCGGCCACGTCGACTGGTTCGCCATCTACGTGACCGCGACGATCGCGGTATCGTTGGTGGTCTATGTGTTCTTCCTCACCAACAAGGGCCCGAACTGGCTCGACGGCACCCGCAAGTAAGCGCGTTGCCCTGATCGCGGCCACCGGTGCACTGCCGGTGGCCGCTGCGTCTCCCGCCACGCCATTGATGTGGATCGCGGCGACGCTGGCCGCAGCCACGGCATTGGCCTGGCTGCTGCGCCGCCCCAACGCACAGGCCGCGTGGCCGCGCATCGGATTCGGGATTGCCCTGCTGGTGTTCTGCGCCGCGCTGGCGCTGCAGCTGGCGGTGGACCTGGGCAGCGGCCACAGCTCGCTGCAGCTGCGCCTGCACCGCGGCATCAATTCCGGGTCGCCGGTTGGACTGCGCACGATGGTGGCGTGCTATCTGGCAGCGCTCGCCGCCGGCGGCTGGGGCGCGTGGAAGCTGCTGCGCCGGCGCTGACGAATACCCGGGCGTGGGGGGGGGGGGGGGGGCCCCCCCCCCCCCCCCGGGCGCCCCCCCCCCCCCCCCCCCCCGCCCAAAAAATAGATGGTTGGCGGCCCCGGGGCCGCGCCACAACATAAACAACAAAAGTCGAATAATAAAAAAAAAAACCGAACAGCAACAAAAAAGT
>NZ_JCAFWP010000011.1:0-102103 GCF_059295135.1 Stenotrophomonas sp. INTA L402-1 | reverse complement strand
AGATGTGTATAAGAGACAGGCGCTGCTCCATTTCCTGGCGCAGCTGGCGGCGGATCAATGCGGCTGCCTGGCGGCGCTTCTCGTCCGACGTGACCGGCTGCAATGACGGCACCGGCGTTGGCCGGCCTTCCTCATCCACGGCCACCATGGTGAAGAAGCAGCTGTTGGCATGGCGCACGCTGCGCTTGAGGATGTCCTCGGCCACCACCTTGATGCCGATCTCCATCGACGAGGTGCCGGTGTAATTCACCGAGGCCAGGAAGGTGACCAGCTCGCCCACCGCGATGGGCTGGCGGAACATCACCTGGTCCACCGACAGGGTGACCACGTAGCTGCCGGCGTAACGGCTGGCGCAGGCGTAGGCGACCTGGTCGAGCAGGCGCAGGATGGCGCCACCGTGGACCTTGCCGGAGAAATTGGCCATCTCCGGCGACATCAGCACGGTCATGGACAGCTGGTGGGTTTTCAGTTCGGTCGACATGGGGCGATTGTATCGGCAACCGGTAGTGCCGGCCGCTGGCCGGCAACCACGCGATTGTTTCCGGAGGCCATGAAAAAGCCGGCCAGCGGCCGGCTCTACCAGAAGCAGAAGGGCCGCGTGAGCGGCCCTTCGTGTTTCTTACTTCAGCTTCGCATCGGCGCGCAGGGCGGCAGCGCGGTCGGTCTTCTCCCAGGAGAAGGCCGTGGCGTTGACGGTCTCGCCTTCGCCGTTGAGGTAGCTGAACTCCTTCGGCTTGCGGCCGAAGTGACCATAGGCCGCAGTCTGCTGGTACATCGGGTGCACCAGGTCCAGCATCTTGATGATGCCGTACGGGCGCAGGTCGAAGTGCTTGCGGATCAGCTTCTCGATCTTGTCGTCGCTGATCTTGCCGGTGCCGAAGGTGGTGACCGAGATCGAGGTCGGCTCAGCCACGCCGATGGCGTAGGAGACCTGCACTTCGCAACGGTCGGCCAGGCCGGCGGCAACCACGTTCTTGGCCACGTAGCGGGCCGCGTAGGCTGCCGAACGGTCGACCTTGGACGGGTCCTTGCCGGAGAAGGCGCCACCACCGTGACGGGCCCAGCCGCCGTAGGTGTCGACGATGATCTTGCGGCCGGTCAGGCCGCAGTCGCCCACCGGGCCGCCGATCTCGAACTTGCCGGTCGGGTTGATGTGGAACTTGGTGCCCTTGTGCAGCCACTTGGCCGGCAGCACCGGCTTGATGATCTCTTCGCGGACGGCCTCGATGAGGTCCTTCTGCTTGATGCCCGGGGCGTGCTGGGTCGACAGGACCACGGCGTCGATGGCCGAGACCACGCCGTTTTCATAGCGCAGGGTGACCTGGCTCTTGGCGTCCGGGCGCAGCCACGACAGCGGCGAGTTCTTCTTCTTGCGGATCTTGGCCTGCTGCTCGACCAGGCGGTGCGACAGGTGGATCGCGGCCGGCATGTAGCTGTCGGTCTCGTTGGTGGCATAGCCGAACATCAGGCCCTGGTCGCCAGCGCCCATTTCTTCCGGCTTCTTGCGATCCACGCCCTGGGCGATGTGCGGCGACTGCTTGCCGATCAGGTTCAGCACGCCGCAGGTGGCGCCGTCGAAGCCGACGTCGGAGCTGTCGTAGCCGATGTCCGTGATGACCTTGCGGGTCAGCGCTTCCAGGTCGATCCAGGCGCTGGTGGTGATCTCACCGGCCACAATGGCAACACCGGTCTTGACCATGGTCTCGCAGGCCACGCGGGCGCGCTGGTCCTGGGTCAGGATCGCGTCCAGCACCGCATCGGAGATCTGGTCGGCAACCTTGTCCGGATGGCCTTCGGAGACCGACTCGGAGGTGAAGAGATAGCTGGACATCAGGCGTAATATCCCTTGATTCGGATGGAAAGATGGGCGCGAATGATACACGGGGTGCGCCGCCTGTGCATTGTGAACCTGTACCGGTTGCCGGTGGTTAAGCCCGCGTAGGCCCGGCAGGGGCCGTCCGGCCGGGATTGGGGCTCAGCCTCGAGGCCCAGTGTTCCACCAGCGTGACAACGCAGCGGGCGGCTACCGGCCCCGACTGCGCGGGCCACAACGCCCGGCAGCGGCTGTGCGGCCGTCATCGTTCTGCCCAAAAACCGCCATCTGGCTGCCGCCTGCCGGGCGCAGGCTGTCGGCCAATCCGGCCGCCGGGCATGAGTGGATCTGCCATGCAGGAACTTGAACAGCGTCTCCAGCAACGCTTCCCCGATTGGTTCCATGGCCGCCGTGGCCAACTGGCGCGGCCGTTGCTGCGCAGCGTCGGCCGCTGGTCGCGGTTGGACCAGATCGAAGCCTTCCTGCAGCGCAGCTCAGGCCTGCGTGGCTTCGGTTTCGTCGCCGCCGGCCTGGAGTTCATCGACGGCCAGTACCAGGTGGACCCGGCCGCGCTGGCCAGGATCCCGGCCACCGGCCGCCTGCTGATCGTCGCCAACCATCCCTCCGGGGCACTGGATGCCCTCGCTCTGCTGGACGCGGTCGGCCGCATCCGCCGTGACGTGCGGATCGTGGCCAACGACCTGCTGGGGGCGATCGCGCCACTGCAGGACCTGCTGCTGCCGGTACGCATCCTCGGTGGCAAGGCCCAGCGTGGCAGCCTGCATGCCGTCGAAGAGGCGCTGGCCGCCGAGCAGTGCGTGATCGTGTTCCCGGCCGGCGAGGTCTCGCGGCTGTCGCTGCGCGGCATCCGTGATGGTCGCTGGCAGCGCGGTTTCGTCCGCTTTGCCCGTGCCGCTGGCGCGCCGGTGCTGCCGGTGCGTGTGGAGGCGCGCAACTCGGCGCTTTTCTACGGCGCCTCGACCCTGTTCAAGCCGGCGGGCACCGCGCTGCTGGCGCGCGAGATGTTCACCCGTCGTGGCCGTCCGCTGCGGCTGAGCATCGGTGAGCCGATGCAGCTGGGCAAGGGCGGCGACCCGGGCGCACAGCTGCTGGCGGTGCGCCGCGCGCTGTATGCGCTGGGCCGCAATGGGGCGGCGGGCGATGCAGCTGCTGTAGCAGGCCCCGAGCCGCTGGCGTCCCCGGTGCCGCCTTCACAGGTGGCCGCAGGCATCGCCGCGGCGACCCAGCTGGGCCAGACCGCCGACGGCAAGCAGATCCTGCTGGCGACCTGTGCCGCCGATTCGCCGCTGCTGCTGGAGCTGGGGCGTCTGCGCGAGCTGACCTTCCGCCAGGTAGGCGAGGGCACCGGGCGCAGCCGCGATCTGGATGATTACGATCCGCGGTACGAACACATCGTGATCTGGGACGCGGCCGCGCAGCGCATCGCCGGCGCCTACCGGATCATGCGTGGTGCTCACGCGCTGGCCCGGCACGGCCTGTCCGGGCTCTACAGCGCGTCGCTGTTCCGCTATTCCGACGACGCCATCACCCACATCGCCGAAGGCCTGGAACTGGGCCGCAGCTTCGTGGTGCCTGATTACTGGGGCAGCCGCAGCCTGGACTACCTGTGGCAGGGCATCGGCGCCTACCTGCAGTGCCGGCCCGGCATCCGCTACCTGTTCGGCGCCGTGTCGATCAGCGCAGCGCTGCCACGCGATGCACGCGAGCAGCTGGTGGCGTACTACCAGCGCTACTACAGCGGTACCGCCGGCCTGGCCGAATCGAACCGCCCGTTCCAGTACTTCGCCGCGCCGCCAAGTTTCGGCGAGCTGGATGCAGGTGCCGCGTTCGATGTGCTCAAGGCCAACCTGGCCGCACTCGGCACCGGCGTGCCGACGCTGTATCGCCAGTACACCGATCTGTGCGAACCCGGTGGCGCCCGTTTCCTTGCCTTCGGTGTCGACCCGGACTTCAGTGATTCGATCGACGGCCTGATCGAAGTGGACCTGTGCGCGATCCGGCCGAACAAGCGCAAACGCTACCTGCGCGACGCGGGGACGCCGGCATGAGCACGCTGGCGAACCTGTCGCCGCACCGGCGCGCAGTGTTCGTCTCCGACGTGCACCTGGGCTCACGTCATTGCCATGCCACCGAGCTGGCGCGGTTCCTCTCGCAGCTGCGCTGCGAACGGTTGTACCTGGTGGGCGACATCATCGACCTGTGGTGGATGGCGCATCGCCGCGCCAACTGGCGGCAGTCGCACAGCGAAGTCATCCAGGCCCTGCACGCGTTGCGCCGTGCCGGGACCGAGATCATCTACATTCCCGGCAACCATGACGCGTCGCTGCGCCATGTGTGCGGGCTGATGCTCCCAGCGATGCAGGTGCGCCGTCGCGCCATCCATGTGACCGCCGATGGCCGGCGCCTGCTGGTCGCGCATGGGGACGAGTACGACGGCGTGACCCATTTCGGTGGCCTGCAGGAAAAGTTCGGCGACTGGCTGTACTACCGCATCCTGACCGGCAACCAGGCGTTGAATGCGGTGCGGCGGCGGCTGGGGATGCGCTACTGGTCGCTGTCGGAGTTCCTGAAGAAGCGCAGCGGTGCGGCCGAACGCTACATCGAACGCTTCGTGCAGGCCGGGCTGGACGACGTGCGGCGGCGCGGACTGGATGGCATCGTCTGTGGCCACATCCACCGCGCGGCGCTGATCGAGCGCGATGGCCTGGTCTATGCCAACGACGGCGACTGGGTGGAGAGCCTGACCGCGCTGGCCGAAGACCATGATGGCGCGCTGCGCCTGCTCGACCACAATGGCCAGACCCTGGTGGAACTGCCGGGCGCGCGCATCAAGCAAGCGGCTTGACCCACTCTTGTAGAGTCGAGCCATGCTCGACTGCTCTTCTCAGACTGCCCCGCGTACAGCAGTCGAGCATGGCTCGACTCTACAAAAGAGCGCGAGCGGCTGTGCCATCAAGACGGCACGCCCGCAAGCCGCTAGCATCGGCCCATGGATTCCCTGACCCAGATCGTGCTCGGCGGCGCCGTCGCTGCTGCCATCGCCCCGCCCGGACATCGCCGTGCGGCCCTGCTGGCCGGTGCCGCGCTCGGCACCCTGCCGGACCTCGACGCCCTGTGGCTCGGCTTCACTGCCGCCGACCCGGTGGCGAACATGATCGAGCACCGCAGCTTCAGCCACTCGCTGCTGGTGCTGCCTTGGGTGGCGGCACTGATCTGGTGGTTGTTCAAGCGCTTCGGCAATGGCCGCGTCGCCCAGTCACCTGTGCGCTGGTTCTGGGCGATCCAGCTGGCGCTGGTCACCCATCCCATGCTGGATGCGTTCACAGTCTACGGCACCCAGCTGTGGTGGCCGCTGCGCCCACACCCGACCATGGGTTCAAGTGTCTTCATCATCGATCTCGGCTACACGGTATGGCTGCTGCTGGGCTGCGTGCTGGCCTGGTTTGGTCGCGCCCGCCCCTGGGCTGGCAAGGTGCTGGGTGTGGCGTTGCTGGTCAGCAGTGCCTACCTGGGTTGGGGCCTGATCGCCAAGGCGCAGGTCGACCGTGCTGCCCAGCAGAGCCTGGCGGCGATGGGCCTGGGCGATGCGCCGCGCTTCTCGGTGCCGATGCCGTTCAACACCCTGCTGTGGCGCGTGGTGGCAATGACGCCGAACGGCTACGTGGTGGGCGACCGCTCGCTGGTGGCCGACCACGGGCCGATGCGGTTCGAAGGCCACGCATCCAACGTGCAGGCCTTGCGCGAAGCGCAGGCCATTCCGGCGGTGCAGCAGCTGACGTGGTTCAACCGTGGCTTCATGCGTGCGCAGGTGGTGGACGGCCGGTTGGTACTGAGCGACCTGCGCATGGGGCTGGAACCGGACTACACCTTCAACTTCGCGGTGGCCGAGCAGGCTGATGGGCAGTGGCGGGCGATCACGCCCGAGCAGGTGCGGGTGGATTACAGCAGCCCGGCTGCACGCGCCGACGTCGGACGCCGGTTGGCCGCGATGTGGCAGCGGATCTGGCATCAGCCGGCAGCACAGCCGGGTGCGGCCGACCACAGCGCCGTGCATTGATCAGTAGATCCACGCCATGCGTGGATGGCGGGGGGCATCGGCGAAGGCAGCCACGCATGACGTGGCTCCACCGAATCAATACACCGTGGCGCGGCCCTGCACGAACGAATAGAAGAACACCGCATTCGGGTCGTTCTGCACCAGACGGAACTCGCGACGCATGCCTTCCACGGTTTCCTCGTCCACCGATCCGGCCTGCAACAGCTGGTCGGCAGCCGACAGCAGCAGCTGTTCCCAGAACGCGATCATCGTCTTGCGACGGGCCGGTTCGCGGTTGTCCAGGTGGATGGTCTTGATCTCGGTGTGCACGTCGCGGAAGCCGCCGGCCAGCAGCAGGTTGCCCAGCTTGGCGCCGACGAACGGATCTCCCCCGTGGTCGTACTGGAAATCGTTGAAGGCCATCCAGTAGCGCCAGATATGCGGCGAATACGGGTCGAGCAGGAACGAGGCATTCATCACCTCGGTGATGTAGACCGGCGAACCCGGGGCCAGCACGCGGCGCACTTCGCTCAATACGCGTGCTGGTGACGGCACGTGCTCCAGCACCCAGCACAGGAACGCCGCGTCGAAGCTGCGTGCTTCGAACGGCAGCTCGCCGGCGTCGGCCTGCTGCAGGGTGTAGCGGTCGCTGCACCACGGTGTGCGCGCCAGGTTCTCGCGCGCGGTGGCCAGCTGTGTTTCGCTCAGGTCCACGCCGGTCACGTGCAGATCGGGGAAGCGGCGCAGCAGGATTTCGGTCTGCGCGCCGACGCCGCTGCCGACTTCCAGCAGGCGACGCGCGCCGCTGTAGTCGATCTGGCCGAAGATGCTCGATTCCAGCAGCCGGGCCTGGGTCATCAGGCGCTGCTGCTCGGTGCCGGAGAATCCGTGCAGATAGGTCGGGGAGGAAATCGGCGGGGTCATGGGGGCGGGCTCTTGTAGCGTCGAGCGTGATCAATGGAAGGGGCGCGTAGAGTCGAGCTCGCTCGACTGTTCAGAAAGCCAGTCGAGCAAGCTCGACTCTACGGTGTGGAGCAGTCGAGCAAGCTCGACTCTACGGATCAAGGCAGTCGGGCGGGTTACGAGGGGCTGGCGCGCTCAGGCTGCCGAAGACAACGCCGGTTCCCCGGCGATCAGGCGGTCGAAGTACTCGGTGGTCAGCGCGATCTGGCTCTGCGGGTCTTCGGCACGGTTGACCACCGCGCGGAAGGCGGCATTCTCCGGCCGGTCCTTGGCGTACCAGCCCAGGTGCTTGCGCGCGATGCGCACGCCCTGCGGCTCGCCATAAAACGCATGCAGCGCATGCAGGTGACCAAGCAGGATGTCGCGCACTTCATCCAGCGACGGTGGCGGCAGCTCCTCGCCGGTGGCCAGGTAGTGCGCCACCTCGCGGAAGATCCATGGCCGGCCCTGTGCCGAGCGGCCGATCATCACTGCGTCCACGCCGGTTTCCTTCAGGACGTAGGCGGCCTTCTGCGGCGAATCGATATCGCCGTTGGCGATCACCGGAATGCGGAGTGCGGCCTTGATCTCGCCGATCGTGGCGTACTCGGCCTGGCCGGTGTAGTGCTGGTCGCGGGTGCGGCCGTGCACCGCCAGTGCCGCGATACCGCTGTTCTCTGCGATGCGCGCGATCACCGGACCATTGCGATGGTCGCAGTCCCAACCGGTACGGATCTTCAGCGTGACCGGCACGTCCACTGCGTTGACCACGGCTTCGAGGATGCGCGCCACCAGCTGCTCGTCGCGCATCAGTGCCGAACCGGCCCAGGCGTTGCACACCTTCTTGGCCGGGCAGCCCATGTTGATGTCGATGATCTGCGCGCCGTGGTCCACGTTGTAGCGGGCGGCTTCGGCCAACTGCTGCGGCTCGGTGCCGGCGATCTGCACGCTGATCGGTGCCGGCTCGCCGTCATGGTCCATGCGATGGATCGACTTGCGCGTGGTCCAGAAGCGCGGGTCGCTGATGGTCATTTCCGAGGCGGCCAGTCCCGCGCCCAGCCGTTTGCACAGCAGGCGGAAAGGCTTGTCGGTGACGCCGGCCATGGGCGCCAGCACGACGTTGGGGGCAATGGTGTACGGACCGATCTGCATGCGCCCATTGTAGGGCCCGGGCGGCGGTACGGCCGTGTCGGGGGCGTTCCGGTTCAGGCCGATCCGCACCCAGCTCATGCCTTACCGGCATCAACAGATGCTTGACGGTTGCTTCCGCCGCCCCCATGGGCGGGCGATGGTAGGCGGCTACCCCAGGCTCTGCCAGGCCTGGCGGGTACCCAACGCGAAGGCCAGCCCCAGGCTGAGGCAGGCCAGTGAACTGACTACCCAGAAGTACCGGCCGTTGTAGCCGGGCCGGAGCAGCGCCAGCCCGAAGCCCATCGCCGCGCGCAGCAGCAACAGCAGGGCGATGCCCGACAGCACCGGACGGCTGGCCGGCAGCGGCGAATGCCAGCCTGCGGCTGCCAGCGCATACAGCGTCCAGGCGACCAGCACGGCAGTAATGCCGGCGGTCATCAGTGGTGGCCACCAATGCCCCGCCTGTGCCAGCCGGACCATGCGCGGGCCAGCGCCGAACCACCGGTACCAGGGTGCCCCAAAGGCAATGCAGCCGATATGCAGCAAGGCTGCGATGGCACTGCCGGCGGCGGCAACCAGCAACCAGGGGAATCCGTCCATGTCCTGCCCACGCTGAAATGCTGCGCGGATGGTGGGTGAGGGGCGGGATGCGGGCAATGCGGCAGGCGGTCGCAGAGCTGGACAATGGGCAAAAGAAAGGCCCGGATGCCAGCGCACCCGGGCCTTCCCATCCACGCATGGCGTGGATCTACTTCACTTCCACGTCGGCCGGAGTGAAGTGCGGCATCGCCGCTGCAGCGCCTTCCTTCTCGGTCGAACGACCGGCGAACTGGTTGGCGAAGCGCACGTGGCGGGCGAACGGGGCGTCGGCCACCTGCGCCAGCGACGCTGCCAGCGCACCGTTGAAGGCGTCACCGGCACCGGTGGTGTCGATCGCCTGCACCTGTTCGGCACCCACGCGGTAGTACGGCTGGGTATCGCCGCGCAGGTTCTCATCGGCATGCGACACGAACACACCCACCGAACCCAGGGTCACCACCACGGTGCCGTTGCCGACCAGCTTACGGCACAGCGCATGCAGGCTGGCACCGTCCAGCGCGGCGACGTCATTGGCATCCACGCGCTCACCGACATGGCGGCCGAGCAGGGCTGCGAACTCGGTTTCGTTCGGGGTGATCACATCGGCCAGCTTGAGCAGGCCGATGGTCGAGGGGGCATCGGCCGGTGCGGTGTTGAGCACGGTGGTGACGCCGGCCTCGCGGGCCGTGGCCAGTGCCGCTTCGATGGTCTGCACCGGCGATTCCAGCTGCACCAGCACCACCTTGGCGCCGGTCAGCAGGGCCTGCTGCTGTTGCAGGAAGTCGGTGCTCAGCGCGGCGTTGGCACCCGGTCCGATCACGATGGTGTTGCGGCCACGGGCATCGACGTAGATGCCGGCGGTGCCGGTCGGTTCGCTGCTGGCTTCGGCGATCAGACCGAAGCCGTCCTGCGCGGCCAGCTCACGGGCGGTGGCGCCACCAGCGTCGTCGCCCAGCGCGCATACGAAGTGCGTGTCGGCACCGGCGCGGCAGGCCGCCACGGCCTGGTTGAAGCCCTTGCCACCGGGGCCGGTGCTGTAACGGCCGGCAATGGTCGCACCCGGTGCCGGCAGCGACTCGCACCGCCACACGTGATCGACATTGAAGGAACCGACGACAACGACACTGCTGCTCATAGGGAATCTTTTCTCAACCAAGGGTTCAACTGAAGTGCGTCAGCACGCCGGCGATGGTCGCCGTCATGAAGGTGGCAATGGTACCGCCCAACACCGCGCGCAGGCCGAACTTGGCCAGGTCGTGGCGACGTTCCGGGGCCAGGCCGCCAATGCCGCCGATCTGGATCGCGATCGAGCTGAAGTTGGCGAAGCCGCACAGCGCGTAGGTGGCGATCAGGCGACCTTCCTCGGACAGGCTCACGCCCGCGATCTGGCCGTTCACGATCTGCGACAGCTCGGTGTAGGCCACGAACTCGTTGATCACGACCTTCTGGCCGATCAGCGAACCGACGGTGGTGGCATCGGCCCACGGGGTGCCGATCACCCAGGCGATCGGGGCCAGTACGTAACCGAAGATGGTCGACAGGTTGGTCGGCTTGCCGATGGCGGCGGCCAGGCCGGTCACATCGCCGATCCAGGTCAGCGGGGCGTTCAGCAGCGCGATCAGGGCGATGAAGGCCAGCAGCATCGCACCGATGTTCAGCGCCAGCTTCAGGCCGTCACCGGCGCCGGCGGCGGCCGCGTCGATGATGTTGCTGGAGGTCTTCTCGACTTCCATCTTCACCGTGCCGCGGGTCAGCGGGGTGCCGGTTTCCGGGATCAGCAGCTTGGCCACGACCAGGGTGGCCGGGGCTGCCATGATGCTGGCCGCCAGCAGGTGCTTGGCGTAGAAGGCCTGCTGCGCTGGGTCGCCACCGCCAAGCATGCCCACGTAGGCCGCCAGCACGCCGCCGGCGATGTGCGCCATGCCGCCGATCATCATGGTCAGCAGCTCGGACTGGGTCATCTTGGCGATGTACGGGCGCACGGTCAGCGGCGCCTCGGTCTGGCCGATGAAGACGCTGGCGCAGACGCTGGTGGTTTCCGCACCCGACACGCGCATCACCTTGGTGATCGACCAGGCCATCACGCGCACGATGCCCTGCATGATGTTGAGGTGGTACATCACCCCCATCAGCGCAGAGAAGAAGATGATGGTCGGCAACACCTGGAAGGCGAAGATGAAGCCGTAGTTCTTGGTGTCCATCAACGAGCCGAAGATGAAGCCCGAGCCCTCGTTGACGTAGCTGAGGATCTTGACGAAGCCCTTGCCCAGTGCGTCGAACACGTCGCGTCCGCCCGGGACCAGGATCACCAGCGCCGCGAAGGCGATCTGCAGGGTGATACCGGTGGCAACCAGCTTCCAGTCAACCGCGCGCTTGTTATTGGAAAACAACCAGGTGATGCCGATCAGCACCGCCAACCCGAACAGGCCGAAGCCGATCCTGCCCAAACCTTCGACCATGTGAGTGACTCCCCTGGGGCGTCGCGAAAAACGGGAAGCCTAGTGCAGGGCAGGGGCCGGGGCAAGAAAAAGCAGCGTGTGCGCGGCCAACGGTACCGATCAGGCCAGCAACGGCAAGGGCTTGCGGCTGGCGGCGGCGGGTAGAATGGGGTTCGATCCCGGCCCGGATGCGGGCCCGCAGCAGGAGATTCGCATGCAATACCGTCGCCTGGGCTCCACCGGCCTGCCGATTTCCGCCTTGTCCTTCGGCGCCTGGGTGACCTTCGGCGACCAGGTCCCGCGCGATGAGGCCCGCAACCTGGTGGCCGCCGCCTGGGATCATGGCGTCAATTTCTTCGACAACGCCGAGGGTTATGCCAACGGCCGTGCCGAACAGGTCATGGGCGACGTGATCACCGACCTGCGACTGCCGCGCGACGGTTTCTGCGTGTCCAGCAAGGTGTTCTTCGGCAGTGCCAAGGACCCGCGGCCGACCCAGCGCGGCTTGTCGCGCAAGCACGTGACCGACGCCTGCCATGCCGCGCTCAAGCGCCTGCGGGTGGACTACCTGGACCTTTATTACTGCCACCGCCCGGATCCGGACGCGCCGATCGCCGAGACCGTACACGCCATGGATACCCTGGTACGGCAGGGCAAGATCCTCTACTGGGGCACCTCGGAGTGGTCGGCGGCGCAGATCCAGCAGGCGCTGGACATCGCCGAGGCGCGCAACCTGCAGGGCCCGTCGATGGAGCAGCCGCAGTACAACCTGCTGCACCGCGAGCGGGTCGAGGTCGAGTACGCGCCGCTGTATGCGGGTGCCGGCCTGGGCACCACCATCTTCTCGCCGCTCGCCTCGGGCCTGCTCACTGGCAAGTACGACCAGGGCATCCCGGCCGATGCGCGGCTGGGGCGGGAAGGCATGGAGTGGTTGCAGGACCTGGTGCTGGGGGCCGACGCCGGGGCCCGCCTGGGCCAGGTGCGGCGCTTCAGCGAGGTGGCACGCGCGCTCGGCCATGCCCCGGCCACGCTGGCGATTGCCTGGTGCCTGCGCAACCCGAACGTTTCCAGCGTGATCCTCGGCGCCAGCCGGGTCAGCCAGCTGCTGCAGAACCTGCAGGCACTGGACGTGCTGGAGCAGGTCGACGCGGCCGGCTGGGCCCAGGTCGAAGCCGTCTTCGCCTGACAACCCTTTGGAGAGTCGAGCCATGCTCGACTCCAGGTTGGTTGGGCCTTTGTAGAGTCGAGCCATGCTCGACTCCGCACGTAGCGCGGGCATTTCCAGGCGACGGCGCGAGAGCAGTCGAGCGTGGCTCGACTCTACAAAAGCCGTGTGCCCCCACCTTTCAATATATGAAATCTATCGAATTTCAGAATTCGATCATTAATCTCATCAATGAAATTGAGAATGGTTGTTGATTGTCAACTGAGAATCATTATCATTTAACTCGTCCCTCGCACGAGTCCAGATGCTCATGAATGCTCAACCTGTACTGCTGCGCCCCGAAACGCTGACCCTCCGCGATCGACCGGTCCGCGTCGTTCCGCCGGAAGAGGTCATCGACAGCGAAGCCCTGCTCAAGGGCCGTCGTGAAATCCTGATCCAGCACGGCGACCGCTTCTATCGCCTGCGGCACACCAGCAACGACAAGCTGATCCTGACCAAGTAATCGCGGCCTGGTCGCCCGCCTCCCTCCCTCCTGCCGGCAGCGCCGACAGGGTGGGCGACCCGTCCGCTCCCGCTCTCTCCCCCTCGGTCTACCGCGTGCACCTTCCGGGTGTGCCGGTAACCGGGGGTTCCCCTGCCTGACCGAACGAACCCGATGACCCGCCATACCGCCCTGTGTCTTGCTGTCTGGATGGCGTTGCCGCTGTCCGCCCACGCTGCTGCCGCCGCTGCGCCCGACGCGCGCGAATTTGACCGGGTGCAGGTCACCGCGACCCGCACCGAGCGGGCGGTGAGCGACGTGGCGGCCACCGTGGACGTCATCGACCGCGAGCAGATGGACCGGCACCTGGTGCAGGACATCAAGGATCTGGTGCGCTACGAGCCGGGCCTGTCGGTCACCCGCAGCGCGACCCGCTTCGGCCTGGATGGTTTCCGCATCCGTGGCCTGGACGGCAACCGTGTGCGCATCCAGACCGATGGCATCGTCATGCCGACCCGGTTCGACATCGGTTCGTTCGCCAGTTCCAACCGCAACTTCACCGACCTCGATACGCTCAAGCGCGTGGAGATCGTGCGCGGCCCGGCCAGCTCGCTCTACGGCTCCGATGCACTGGGCGGCGTGGTGGCGTTCGTCACCAAGGACCCGGCCGACTACCTCAAGGACGGCAAGAACAGCTACTTCGGCCTGAAGTTCGGCTACGACGGTGAGTGGAAGGGCCTGCTCGGCGGTGCCACCGCCGCCTTTGGTGGCGACCACTGGAGCGGCCTGGTCAACGTCAACCACCACCAGGGCCAGGAAACGGACAACAAGGGCACGGTGCGCAGCGACAACGATACTCGTACCGCGTCCAATCCGCAGGACCGCGACGGCCGCAGCCTGCTCAGCAAGCTGGTCTACGCACCGAGCGAAGACCAGCGATTCCGCCTGACCGTGGAAGGCAACGAAGACACCACCGATACCAATGTGTTGTCGGCGATTGCCAGCGTTGCACCGCGCCCCGGCGCGATGGCTGCGGCTACTGGCATGAAGTCCCACGACACGCAGAAGCGTACCCGCGTGTCCTTTGCCCACGAAATGGATGCGCTGGACCAGCCGTTCGCCGACAGCCTGCATTGGCAGGTGTATGCGCAGAACAGCGAAACGCGGCAGCAGACCGACGAGACCCGCACCGACGGCAGCCGCCGTCACCGCGTGTTCTCCTTCGACCAGCATGCCTTTGGCCTGCAGGCGCAGTTCAACAAGGCGTTCAGCACCGGCAGCGTCGAGCACGCATTGACCTACGGCTTCGAAGGCACCCGTACCGAGATCCGCCAGAAGCGCGACGGCTACCAGGTCAACCGTGCCGGTGTGGTCAGCAACATCGTTACCCCCGACACCTTCCCGGTGCGTGACTTCCCGATCAGCAAGACCACCGAGTTGGGCCTGTACGCGCAGGATGAAATGCGCCTGGCCGACGGCAAGCTGTCGCTGGTGCCGGGCGTGCGCGTGGACCGTTACGAGCTGAAGCCGGAAGTGGACAGCATCTTCGCCGAAGACAACCCGACCACGGCCGTGGCCCAGCTGAAGAAGACCAGCGTGTCGCCGAAGCTGGGCATGGTCTGGCGCTTCACCGACCAGTGGTCGCTGTTCGCCGGGTATGCGCGTGGCTTCCGCTCGCCGCCGTACAACGACGTCAACATCGGCCTGACCAACGTGGCCTTCGGCTACACTGCCATCGCCAACCCGGACCTGAAGCCCGAAACCAGCGACGGCTACGAACTGGGCCTGCGCTTCATCGCGCCGGCGGCGTACGTCAGCGTCAGCGGCTACTACAACGACTACAAGGATTTCATCCAGTCCAACGTCGATACCGGCCGCAACGCACAGGGTTTGACCGTGTTCCAGTCGCAGAACATCGCCGACGCGCGCATCTATGGCGCGGAAATGAAGGCCGGCATCGAGTTCGGTGAACTCAGCCCGGCGCTGAAGGGCTGGGCGCTGCGCAGTGCGTTGGCCTGGTCGCGTGGTGACAACCGGACCGATGACGAACCGCTGGCCTCGGTCGATCCGCTGCGTGGCACGCTGGGCCTGATGTACGACACCGATACCTGGGGCGTCGAACTGGCCGGCACCTTCGTGCAGCGCAAGAAGCGCCTGCCGCCGCCTGCTGCGCAGACCAATCCGAACGCACCGGCGCCGTTCGTCTACCAGCCGGCCGGCTACGGCGTGCTGGACCTGATGGCGCACTGGAACTTCGCACCGGGTGCCACCTTCAATGTCGGCGTGTTCAACCTGGCCGACAAGCGCTACATCGAATGGTCGTCCATCACCCCGAGCCTGATCACCAATCGCGCACTGAGCGATCGTTTCAGCAGCCCGGGCCGCACCTTCTCCGCCAGCCTTGCCGTTTCCTGGTGACCTCATGAGCCGAGCACTGTCCGCACGCAGGAATGACTCCATCGCCGCGCCGCACAGCGCGGCCTGGCCGACCCCGGCACAGCTGGCCACGCTCGGCACCGTGCTGTGCCTGTACCACGCCGACGGCAACGAGCTGGGCGGCTGGCGCCAGGCCGTACGCGTGCATGCCTGCCAGGGCGTGGACAGCGAAGGCCTGCGCGAAAGCCTGTGCTTCCTCGATGGCCGCGGCCGCTGCGTGTGGCGCCTGTACCTGCTGCCGGACAGCGACTTCCTGGCTTGGGACCGGCTGGTGGCTGCGCTGCCGCCGGGGCCCGAGCACGACAGCGATGGCAGCGTCGGCGAACGCCTGTGGCGACGCCTGGCCGGTCATCTGGGTGGCCAGCGCTGGCGCCTGTGCGCGCTGCGCCTGCATGCCGCCGACGATGGCCGCACGCTGGCCGCCAGTCTGTCGACCCTGTCCTCGCTGGGCGCAGCCACCGCGCGCCGCATTGCACGGCTGGAAGGTGCCGAAGGCGAGCTGGCAATCGACGATTGCTGCTGTGCCGATGTCGCGCGGCGTCCGGCGCCGCGGATTCCCGGCGACCTGCCGCTGATCCGCCTGTGACCCACTCCTGATGGAACGCCTGTCGGCCACGGACGGCCTCTCAACGCATCTGCAACCCCGAAGGAAGACCCCGATGAAGCTCCAGACAGCCAGCGCCCTGCTTGTGCTCGCCGCCAGCGGCGTGGCCAGCGCGCAGCCCTCCGATATCGCCCGTGACCACGACAGCATCCTTGCCATGCAGGGTGAGTACACCGTGGACTTCGCCTTCGACGAGACCGTGCTGCTGAAGCCGGGTTACGAGCGCGCACCGGCGATGCGCAGCGGCGGCAGCGAAGTGGTCATCGTGGTCGAGGACACGCCGAAGCGCATCGTGCTGCAGCACCTGCTGCTGGACGAGAAGAGCGGCCACATCACCAAGCACTGGCGTCAGGACTGGGTGTACGAAGCACCGAACCGTTTCGAGTTCAGTGCCGACCAGACCTGGAAGGTGCGCAGCATTCCGGCGGCGGTGAACCAGGGCGCCTGGACCCAGTGCGTATACGAAGTGAGCGACGCACCGCGCTATTGCGGCACCGGCACCTGGACCTACACCAATAACGTGCCGAGCTGGACCAGCGACCTGAGCTGGCGTCCGCTGCCGCGCCGCGAGTACACCAAGCGCAGTGACTACAACGCGCTGGCCGTGATCAACCGCCACACGCTGACCCCGAACGGCTGGACCCACGAGCAGTTCAACACCAAGGTGCAGCGCAACGCCGATGGCAGCCAGGTGGAGATCGCCCGCGAGTTCGGCTTCAACGACTACGTGAAGACCACCGAGGTCGACTTCACCCCGGCGCGCAACTACTGGAAGGCCACCGCCGGTTACTGGGCAAAGGTGCGCCAGCGCTGGGACGGCTTCCTCGGCCAGGCCCCGGGCGTGCACCTGAAGACCAAGATCGACGGCATGGCGATGATCATCCCGATGTTCACCCAGGCCGAAGAGATCCAGGCCGGCAAGAAGGTGAAGGACAAGCAGATCGACGACGTGTTCGCCAAGTACGTGGAAAAGGCCCAGTAAGTCGAGCCCTGCTCGACTCATGGCGCGGATCCTCTGGTCAGGTGCCGCGGCGCGTATCCGCTTCTGGTAGGTGCCGAGCTTGCTCGGCACGCTCTTCGCCGGTGATCGCACACCGCATCCACGCGTGGTGTGGATGTGCCGTGCCGGATATCCGCGCCTGGTAGGTGCCGAGCTTGCTCGGCACGCTCTTCGTTGGCGATTGCACGCCGCATCCACGCGTGATGTGGATGTGCCGTGCCGGATATCTGCTCCTGGTAGGTGCCGAGCTTGCTCGGCACGCTCTCCATCGGTGATCGCACGCTGCATCCACGCGTGATGTGGATGTGCCGTGCCGGATATCCGCTCCTGGTAGGTGCCGAGCTTGCTCGGCACGCTCTCCATCGGTGATCGCACGCTGCATCCATGCCATGCGTGGATGCGATGCACTCAGGACGCCGGCCCACTCAAGGTGGTCAGGTCCAGCCCGGCGTCCTGGAAGGCACGCAGGGTAGCCTGCAGGCTGGCCTCGTCATCGCGGGTGCGGACGCCCATGACAGCTTGGTGGCAACGCACTCGATCCGTGCTGCAGGCGCTCCGGTCCGGCAGCAGCAGCGCGGTCTGTGCGACGAGGATCGCCATGTGCGCCACTTCCTTTCTCGGCTTCGGTTGGCCCCGGTAGAACCGGTCGAACTCAGCACGCAGGTCGGCCACCACGTCGGCATCGCTGCGCGTGCGTGACACGCTGGCCGGAACCAGATAGGTCGGGTGGCCCTCGAGGAAGGCTTGCGCTTCATCGGCCAGCACCGTTTCCAGCACGAAGGCCTGCACCGCGTCAGGAACATAGCCCTCCGCCGCGCGGGCGCCTGCGGGCAGCACCGCGGTGAGCAGCGGGGAACTGGCCAGAAGGATGCGCAGGCAGAGGCTGTATTTCATCTTCATTCCTTGAACCTCGGGAGCGCGGGAGCAACCTTCCGCGCTTCCGGACGATCTGATCGGGTGGGGCGCGCAGCATAGCGCCCCACCCGAGCGTGTCACGATCGCGTCAGGCTTCGCGCAGGGCCAGTGCTGGTGGCGTATGCAGGATCGCCCGCGTACCCCACCAGCCTGCCAGCAGGCTCAAGCCGATGCCGACCAGGCCGCCGATCAGCAGGCCCGGCCACGGCGGCAGCAACGGCAGCTCGAACACCCTCTGCGAAACCACCACGCCGATCGCAGCGGCCGCGCCCACCGCCAGCAACGCCGCCAGCGTGCCCAGCGCACCGAATTCCACCAGTACCGCGCCACGCAGCTGGCGCCGGGTCGCGCCCAGCGTGCGCAGCACCGCGCTGTCGTAGCGGCGTTCACCGGCCGTGGCCTGCAGCGCGGCCAGCAGCACCAGCACGCCGGCCAGCAGACTGAACACCATCACCAGCTGCACCGCCTGTGCCACCCGTTCCATCACATCGCGCACCTGCGAGATCACCGCGTCCACGTCCAGCAGCGACAGGTTCGGCTGCGCGCGTACCAGCTCGCCCAGTCCGGCGGCCTTGCCGGCCGGTAGATGGAATGCCGACAGCAGGTTGTGTGGCGTATCGCCCACCGCATTCGGGTTCAGCAGCACGAAGAAGTTCGGCCGGAAAGTGTTCCAGTCGGCCTTGCGCATGCTGGTGACAGTGAACTCGCGTTCCTGCTCGCCCACCGCAATGGTGATGCGGTCGCCGGGATGCACGCCGTAGCGCTTGGCCCAGCCGATTTCCACCGAGGCTTCGGCGGCGGTGCTGTCTGCCTTCCAGAAGGTGCCGTTGACCAGTGTGTTGGCCGGCGGGAAGCTGTTGCGCCAGCTGAAGTTCAACGGCCGGTTCTCGTCGTCGTCATCGCGCTGGCCTTCGCCCTGTGCCGGCTGCCCGTTCTGCTCCGGCGAGCGGTCCACGCGCAGCGGCGGCTTGCCGTTGATCGCGATCAGGCGGCCAGTGGCCATCGGTTCGATGCTGGCGTCGTTGGCGCCCAGTCCACGCAGTGCGGCCAGCACGCTGTCGCGCTGTTCGGGCTGGATGTTGATCAGGAAGTAGTTCGGCGTATCCGCGGGCAGTCGCTCGCGCCACTGCTGCAGCAGGCCGGGGCCGGTCACCGCCAGCAGCAACAGCGCGCACAGCGACAGCGACAGCCCCACCAGCTGCATCACCGCCAGCATCCGGCGCCGGGTCAGCGCGGCCAGACCCAGCCGCCAGTGGCCATGCAGGCGGTGCTGCAGGCCGCGCAGCAGCTGCAGCAGCACGAAGCCGACCACGCCGGCCGCCACCGCCAGCGCGGCCAACCCGCCCAGCACCCACAGCGCCAGCTTGAGATCACCGGTGACCTGCACCGCCAGCAGCAGGCTGGCCGCCAGGGCAGCCACGTAGGCCAGCAGCGAGGCCGGCGGCAGGGCGGCGAAGGAACGGTTGAGCACCCGCATCGGCGGCACCCCGCGCAGGCGCAGCAGCGGCGGCAGGCCGAAGCCGAACAGCAGCAACAGCCCGATGCCGGCACCGGTCAGCGCAGGCATTGCCTCGGGCAGCGGCAGGCGCTGCGGCACCAGGCTGCCCAGCACCTGCACCAGGCCCTCCTGCGCCGCCATGCCCAGGCCGATGCCGAGTGCGCAGGCCGGCACCGCCAGCATCAGCAGCTGCAGTGCCAGACCGGACAGGATGTCGCGCTGGCGCGCGCCCAGGCAGCGCAGGATCGCCACCTGGTCGATGCGGCGCAGGGCGAAGCGGTTCGCCGCCAGCGCCGTGGCAACACCGGCCAGCAATACCGCCAGCAGCGCGCTGAGGCCGAGGAAGCGCCCGGCCAGGTCGAACGCCTGGCGCACGCCACGCTGGGTGTCGTCCACACTCAGCAGGCGCAGGCCCTTCACCTGCGGCAGCAGCCATTGCCGAAGTGCCGCGATCGGCTCTGCTGCTCCGGCGAACATCAGCCGGTAGTTGATGCGGCTGCCCGGACCGAGCAGGCCGGTGCCTTCCACATCGGCGCGGTTGACCAGCAGGGTGGGGGAAAGCGTAAGCAGGTCGCCGCCGGTATCCGGCTCGGCCTCGATGATGCCGGCGATGCGCAGCGTGCCAGCGCCGAATTCAAGGTCGTCACCGGCCTTCAGTCCCAGCCCCTGGAGAAGGCGTGGGTCGGCATAGGCCTGGCCCTTGGCCGGCATGCCGGCGTTGTCGATCAGGGCGCCGCCGGGCGTGGCCCGCACCCGCAGCGTGCCACGCAGCGGATAGCCCGCCTGCACCGCCTTGATGCTGGCCATCTGGCTGGCATCGGCGTTGAACAGCACGCTGCCGAAGCTGGCGATACGGGTGTAGGAAAGTCCGCGCCGCTGCGCCTCGTCGGCGAACGCCTGCGGCGGGTCATCGCGCCCGGCGATGCCGAGGTCGCCGCCTAGCATTTCCGCTGCGCTGCCGGTCAGTGCCAGGTTGACCCGGTTCACCAGCGTGCCGACCGCGGTCATCACCGCCACGCCCAGCACCAGCGCGGCGAACACGGTCAGCAGGTCGCCGGCCAGCGCCTCGCGGCGCAGCGCGCGCCACGCGTGCCGCAGCAGGTTCATGCCTGCGCCCCACGCTCGACCGGCAGCAGGCGGCCGTCGTCGATGCGGTGGATGTACTGGCAACGCTGGGCCAGGCGCAGGTCGTGAGTGACCAGCACCAGGGTGGTGCCGCTGCCGGCGTTGAGTTCGAACAGCAGGTCGCTGATGTGCTGGCCGGTGGCGTGGTCCAGCGAGCCGGTCGGTTCGTCGGCGAACAGAATGCGCGGGCGGGTGACGAAGGCACGTGCCAGTGCCACGCGCTGCTGCTCGCCGCCCGACAACTGGCGCGGATAGTGGCGGGCGCGATGGGCCAGGCCGACCTGGGCCAGCACTTCTTCGACCCGCGCCCGGTCTTCGCGCCCAGCCAGTTCCAGCGGCAGCGCGACATTCTCGGCGGCGGTCAGTGCCGGCAGCAGATGGAAGCTCTGGAACACGAAGCCGACCTCACGCGCGCGCAGCTGGGCGCGGGTCTCCTCGTCCAGCGCCGCCAGGTCCTGGCCGGCCAGCGCGATGCGGCCGCGGCTGGGCAGGTCCAGCCCGGCCAGCAGGCCGAGCAGGGTGGTCTTGCCGGAACCGGAGGCGCCGACGATGGCCGCGCTGGTCCCTTCATGGACGGTCAGGGTGATGTTGTCCAGTATGTGGACTTCACCCTCCGGGCCCTGCACGGATTTGCCGACCTGGTCGACGGCGATGGCAACGGACGCGCTGCGGGGGGACAGGCTGTCGATGAGGAGACTCCAATGCGCAAGATGGGATGGAGCCGGCGAGCCGGCGCGATGATGGTGCTGCTGCTAGGGTTCCTGCTGCTGCCCGGGCTGGCCTGTGCCAAAGGTCCGGCCGGCACCGTGCTGGTGCTCGGCGACAGCCTCAGTGCTGCCCACAATATCCCTGCCGACGCCGGCTGGGTGAGCCTGCTGCAGCAGCGGGTCAGGCAGCAGTCGAAAACCCCGGCGCGCATCGTCAACGCCAGCATGAGCGGGGAGACCACCGCCGGCGCACTGACCCGCCTGCCGGGCCTGCTGGCGAAGGAAAAGCCGACCGTGGTGGTGATTGCCCTTGGCGGCAATGACGCACTGCGCGGGCTGACCCCGGCGCAGGTGCAGGGCAACCTGGAAAAGATGGTGCAGGCCAGCCAGAAGGCCGGTGCCAAGGTGCTGCTGCTGGGCATCGACGTGCCGCCCAATTACGGGCCAGCCTATCGCCAGCGCCTGGCGGCGGCCTACAAGGCGCTGGCCACGCAGTACAAGGTGCCGCTGCTGCCCTTCCTGCTGGAGGGCGTGGCCCTGCAGCCGGGCATGATGCAGGCCGACGGGCTGCACCCGACCGCACAGGCGCAGCCGAAGGTGCTGGACAACGTCTGGCCGCTGCTCAGACCGCTGCTCTGAACCGTTTGTTTACCTCTTGACGGAACTTCACATCGCGTCCACCGTCGATCCGGCATGTTTCACAAAGCTGAAGTTAGAGGGAATCACATGCGTCAGACGAAGGAGACCTCCGGCTTGGTGCTGGTGGTCGAAGACAACCGCAACATCTCCGAGATGATCGGGGAATACCTGGAAGGTCGCGGCTTCGAAGTCGACTATGCACAGGACGGCCTGGATGGCTACCGCCTTGCGGCGGAGAACAGCTATGACGTCGTGGTGCTCGACTTGATGTTGCCGCGCCTGGATGGCATCGAAGTGTGCCGTCGCCTGCGCAACGATGCGCGCAAGTCCACCCCGGTGCTGATGCTCACGGCACGCGACACGCTGGACGACAAGCTCACCGGCCTCGGTTTCGGCGCCGATGACTACCTGACCAAGCCGTTCGCGATCCAGGAGCTGGAAGCCCGCCTGCGCGCGCTGATCCGCCGCGAGCGTCGCCAGGTCGGTTCGGAAGTGCTGAAGGTCGCCGACCTGGTGCTCGATCCGGTCAGCATGCGTGCCACCCGTGCCGGTACCGAGCTGCAGCTGTCGCCGATCGGCCTGCGCCTGCTGACCATCCTGATGCGCGAATCGCCGCGCGTGGTCACCCGCCAGGAGATCGAACGCGAGATCTGGGGCAACGGCCTGCCGGATTCGGACACCCTGCGCAGCCACCTGTACAACCTGCGCAAGATCATCGACAAGCCGTTCGACCGTCCGCTGCTGCATACCGTGCAGAGTGCCGGCTACCGCATTGCCGACATCGCCCAGCCGATGGCCTGAGCAGGCCCGCGCCGGTGCAGCCGCAGGCCGGGCCGGGCTGCGGCCAGGCACAAGGGCAGGGGATGACCGTCCGGCAGTGCCGCCGGTCATCGCCCGTGCATCCCAACGGCGCGGTGCGCTGCCTATAATCGCAGCGCTCTGACCGGGACCCCGCAATGCCGCACGGCCTGCCGCGCAAGATCCGTATCGCTTTCATCCTGCAGGCAGTGCTGGCCAGCCTGGGCATCCTGCTCGGTGCGTGGCTGGTTTCGCTGGTGATCAAGCACAGCCTGGTCGGCGCCGCCCTGCGCGAGGAGGCGGCGTACTTCTGGACGCTGCACGAGGCCTCGCCGGTGCAGCCGCCACCCAACACCCAGAACATCCGTGGCTACCTGCTGGAAAGCGGGCAGTCGGCCCTGTCGTTGCCGGCCAATCTGCGCAACCTGGAGCCCGGCTTCCACGAACTGCCCAAGGACGACCAGCTGGTGCTGGTCGATGTGCGCCCGGCCGGCCGCCTGTACCTGGTGTTCCTGCGATCGCGCGCGGAAATGCTGGCGTTCTGGTTCGGCATCGTGCCGGTGCTGCTGACCCTGCTGGCGGTGTATGGCGCCAGTTGGGTCACCTATCGTGCTTCCAAGCGCCTGGTATCGCCGGTGAACTGGCTGGCGCGACGCGTCTCGCGCTGGGACCCGGGCCACCCGGAGGCGGCCGACCTGGAGCCGAACAAGCTGCCGGCGGACATGCAGGGCGAGACCCGCCAGCTGGCGGCCGCACTGCATTCGCTGGCCAACCGGGTCAGCGCACACGTGGCGCGCGAGCGCAATTTCACCCGCGATGCCAGCCATGAACTGCGCACACCGTTGACCGTCATCCGCGTGGCCAGCGACATGGCGCTGGGCGATGACAGCCTGGAGCCGCGCCTGCGCCGCAGCCTGCAGCGCATCCAGCGTGCCGGCCGTGACATGGAGGCGGTGATCGATGCCTTCCTGATCCTGGCCCGCGAGGCCGACGTCGAGCCCCAGGTCGAGCTGTTCGACGTCAACGACATCGTCCGCTACGAAGTGGACAACGCCAACGAGCTGCTGGGTACGCGCCCGGTGTCGGTGCACCTGCACAGCGATGGCCCGGTGCAGCTGCATGCGCCGCCGCGGGTGCTGCAGGTGGTGGTCAGCAACCTGGTGCGCAACGCGTGCAGCTATACCGACGAAGGGCGCATCGACGTGCATGTGCACAACGATCGGGTGGTGGTGCGCGATACCGGTATCGGCATGTCGGCCGACGCACTGTCGCGGGCCTTCGAGCCGTTCTACCGCGCCGAGCCGAGCCGCCCGCAGGGCACCGGCCTGGGCCTGTCGATCGTGCGCCGGCTGTGCGACCGCTTCGGCTGGAAGGTCAGCCTGGCCAGCGAGCCGGGTCAGGGCACCGAGGCCACGGTGATCTTCCGGTAGAGGGCTTTTGCCGGGCTGCGCCCGGCACCCGCCGAGGCGACATCAACATCAAAAGCGGGCATTCCGTGAAATGGCGGGGCGGTGTGGGTTTGCAGGACACGCCGTAAACCCGTCCATGGGGGCTCGATGGCGCCATCCATGGCGCCAACGGTCCTGCAAACCCACACCGCCCCGCCTTCGACAGTTTCCCGCGATCCGCAGTAGATCCACGCCATGCGTGGATGGGGTTGCTCAGTTGCACTTCACCTTCGGCGCCAGCGCCCTGGTCCAGATCGCATAGCCGGCCGGGGTCATGTGCAGCATGTCCTCGCGGAACAGCGACGCATCCGGCTGGCCGTCGGCGCCCAGCATCGGCGTGTAGACGTCGGTGAAACCGGTGTTGGGCAGCTTGGCCAGGGCTGCCTTGATCAGCGTGTTGGCCTCGTTGATCGCCGGCAGCAGGTGCACGCGCGACGGGCTTGGCTTGATCGACAGGTACTCCACCTTCGTCTTCGGCAGGTCGCGATGCACGCGCTGCACGAAGGCAACCACATCGTCGCGCACCTGCACGGCGCTGCGGCCGCTGTTGAGGTCGTTGTCACCGGCGTAGAAGAACACCTTGCACGGTGCATATGGCACCACGATCTGGCCGGCATACCAGGTGCTGTCGCGCACTTCCGAACCGCCGAAACCACGGTTGAACACCGGCTCGCCGGGGAAGTCGGCTGCCAGGCCTTCCCACATGCGGATCGAGGAGCTGCCGATGAACTCGATGCCGCCCCGTGGCGGCGGGCTGGCCTGGTCGGCGCTGGCAAAGTGGGCCATGTCGCCGGCCCAGGCCACGTTGGAGACCTGCTCGGGCACGCGCGGCGGCTTGGCCGGGCTCAGCGCCTGGGCCAGGGGGGCGGCGGTCAGCAGGCCCAGCATCAGCAGGCAGGTACGGCGACGGGACATCAGGCGCTCCAGCAGGGAAGGGGAAAGCCATCATAGAAGCTGGGGCGGGCCGGGGCTTGCCCCTGGCAGTCCATTCACCGGGCCGGTGCCGGGATGCGGCTGGCGGCCTTGTGGCAAAATGGCGGCCATCTGCCTATCCCTGTGCACCCATGATTCCCTGCCGTGCGTCTGAGCGGTCGCTGCGCCGCGCCCCTGTTGCTGGATGTTCGACCCGTGGCTGATCAGTTCGGCCATCTGCCCCGCGGCCCGCGCCGCATCTTCCAGGCCGCCCGCTGGTCCTGGCAGGGCCTGCGCGCCGCCTGGCTGCATGAGTCCTCGTTCCGGCTGGAGGTCTACCTGCTGATCCTGCTGACCCCGGTCGCGGTCTGGCTGGGCCAGACCCCGGTCGAGCGTGCGCTGCTGATCGGCTCGATGCTGCTGGTGCTGGCGATGGAACTGGCCAACTCGGCCATCGAGGCGGTGATCGAACGTTACGGCAGCGAGATCCACGAGCTGGCCGGCCGCGCCAAGGACATGGGTTCGGCGGCAGTGTTCGTGCTGATGATGAACGTGCTTCTGTGCTGGGCGCTGGTCGTGGTCCCGCATGCAATGGCCGGCAATTACGGCTGATCCCCATTCCCCCACTGCCCTGAAGAGTTTCCATGTCCTTTGAGTTCCTCGCCGACCCCAATGCCTGGGTGACCCTGTTCACCCTGAGCGCACTGGAAATCGTGCTCGGCATCGACAACCTGGTGTTCATTTCCATCGCGGTCAGCAAGCTGCCGGAAGAGCGTCGCCCGTTCGCGCGCAAGCTCGGCATCGCCGTGGCCTGCATTACCCGCATCGCCCTGCTGGTGTCGCTGGCCTATCTGGCGCACATGTCCGCCAACCTGTTCACCGTGGCTGGTATGGGCATCTCCATCCGCGATCTGGTGCTGATCGTCGGTGGCCTGTTCCTGATCATCAAGGGCTACATGGAGATCAAGGAACTGATCACCGGTGGCGAAGACGAGAACCCGGCCACCAGCAAGGCCTCGGGTGTATTCGGCATGGTCATCCTGCAGATCGCCATCATCGACATCGTGTTCTCGCTGGACTCGGTGATCACCGCCGTCGGCATCGCCGATCACATCCCGGTGATGGTCGCCGCCATCCTGCTGTCGGTGCTGGTGATGCTGCTGGCCGCCAACCCGCTGGGCCGCTTCATCGACGCAAACCCGACCGTGAAGATGCTGGCACTGGCCTTCATCCTGCTGATCGGTGCGGTGCTGATCCTGGATGGCCTGGACGTGCACGTGCCCAAGCCCTACATCTATGCCGCCATGGGCTTCTCGGTGCTGGTGGAATGGCTGAACCTGCTGATGCGCCGCCGCGCACGCGATCACCACGTGCCGGGTGCTGGCGACTGGTAAGCAGATCACAGGCAAATGTGTGTCCCAGAACCCCCGGCCAGCGCCGGGGGTTCTGCGTTATGGGACCCATTGGGCTCGCCGGGCCATGCCCGGCGGGGAGGTTCCCGCCAGCTGTGAATTGAGGTCAACAGTGTTTTCCCGGGGCGAGGCTTAATCCGCGGCAGCAAAGCGCGCAGGCTACGCGCTCTTTTCCAGGACCTGTCCCACGCAGGATGACCCCATGAACTCCAGAGCCGCCTTGTTGGCCCTTGCCGTCGGCGCCTTCGCCATCGGCACCACTGAATTCGCGCCGATGGGCCTGCTGCCTGTCATTGCCGACGGCGTCGGCGTGAACATTCCCACCGCCGGCATGCTGATCACCGCCTATGCCGTGGGCGTGATGCTGGGCGCGCCGGTGATGACCCTGCTGATGGGACGGTTTGGCAAGCGCACCGCGCTGATGCTGCTGATGTCGATCTTCGTGGTCGGCAACCTGCTCTCGGCACTGGCCCCGAACTACGGCCTGCTGTTGCTGTCGCGTCTGGTCACCAGCCTCAATCACGGTGCCTTCTTCGGCATCGGTGCGGTGGTCGCCGCCAGCCTGGTGCCGAAGGACAAGCAGGCTGCCGCCGTGGCCACCATGTTCATGGGCCTGACCATCGCCAACATCGGCGGTGTGCCGCTGGCCACCTGGGTGGGCCAGCAGCTGGGCTGGCGTCTGTCCTTCGCCGGTACTGCGGTGCTGGGCCTGGTCGCGATCACCGCGCTCGGCCTCGCGCTGCCGGCATCCGCGCCGGGGCCGCGCCCGGACGTGCGCCGCGAACTGAGAGCGATCCTGCAGCCGCAGGTGCTGCTGGCGATGGCTACCACCGTGCTTGGCGCCGGCGCGATGTTCACCCTCTATACCTACGTGGCGCCGGTGCTGACCGAGCTGACCGGCGCGTCCAACGCCTTCATTGCGATGTCGCTGGCGCTGATCGGCATCGGCTTCACCTTCGGCAACGGCATCGGCGGGCGCATGGCCGACTGGTCGCTGGATGGCGCCACCCGCATCCTGCTGGCGGTCCTGGCCGTGTTGATGTTCGTGCTGCCGCTGGCTTTCATGAGCCACGTTACCGCAGCGCTCGGTGTGCTGCTGTTCGGCGCGGCGACTTTCGCCATCGTGCCGCCGTTGCAGATCCGGGTGATGCAGGCGGCCAGCGAGGCGCCGGGCCTGGCGTCGTCGATCAACGTCGGTGCGTTCAACCTGGGCAATGCCGTGGGTGCGGCGCTGGGCGGTGCGGTGATAAGTTCGGGCCTGGGCTATGCGGCGATTCCGGTGGCCGGTGGCCTGCTGGCGGCCTCAGGGTTGCTGCTGGCGTGGCTGGGGCGTCCGCGCACTTCGGTGGCCGAGGCTTGCTGAGAGGGGAGGGTTTCCGGCAGGGCTGCGCCCTGCACCCGCCGAAGCAACAGCAACAGCAACAGCCTGCATTCCGTGGGTTGGCGGGGTGGGTCCGGTTGCGGGGGACGCCGTGAATCCGTCCATGGAGGCTTGGCCGCGGCATCCATGCCGCGGACACCCCCGCAACCGGACCCACCCCGCCTTCGACAGATTCCCGCGGTCTGTCGGAACGGCGTTCTGCTTTGGTAGGTGTCGACCTTGGTCGACACGAATGCCTGAAGAATCGGCTTTTGCTTTTGTTTTTTCTTTTGATCTTCCCGCGGTGCGCAGGAAATTGTCCGTGGCCGGGAGGGTGGGTTGGCTGGGGGCGTGAGCCGCATGGGCCCGAGGCATGCCTCGGGCGGGTTGGGCAGGACGCCCAACCCCGGCCTTGCCGTGCGCGCAGGACAGCGCACACGAGCAAGCGGCGATCGAGCTTACATGGACGTACTTGCAGCGCCCCCCAGCCAACCCACCCTCCCGGCCAACCACAGAGAACCCGCCAGCCACCGCGGAGGGGGCGGCGCCCGATGGCCGGTCTTTCACCCGAACCATGGCATGCTCGGCGCCAAGCCCACCCGGAACCTCCGCCATGCGCCTGTTCACCCGTGTCCTGCCCCTGATGCTGTTGGCCTCCCTGCTCTCCGGCTGCGGCTACAACGCCATCCAGCAGAAGGATGAAGCGGTCAAGGCCAGCTGGTCGGAGGTCATCAACCAGTACAAGCGCCGCGCCGACCTGGTGCCCAACCTGGTGCAGACCGTGAAGGGCTTCGCCAGCCAGGAAGAGCGCGTGCTGACTGAAGTGACCAACGCCCGTTCGCGTGTCGGCCAGATCAACGTCAATGCCGACGACGAAGCCTCGCTCAAGCAGTTCCAGCAGGCCCAGGGCGAACTTGGCAGCGCGCTGTCGCGGCTGCTGGTGGTCACCGAGAACTACCCGGAACTGAAGTCGAACCAGAACTTCCGCGACCTGCAGGCGCAGCTGGAAGGTACCGAGAACCGGGTCACCGTCGCCCGCGGCCGTTACATCCAGCAGGTGCAGGACTACAACACCTACATCCGCTCGTTCCCGCAGGTGATCACCGCCAAGATCTTCGGCTACAAGACCAAGCCGAACTTCACCGTGGACAACGAAGCGCAGATCTCCAACGCGCCGGCGGTCGATTTCGGCAACGCGCCGCAGCAGCAGCCGGCACCGCAGCCGGGGACCTGATCGATGCGCCTGGCCTCTGCGCTGCTGGCCCTGCTGCTGTGGCTGCCGCTGGCCTCGCATGCGCAGCAGCTGGCGCCGGTTCCTGCGCTGGATTCGCCGGTGGTCGATACCACCGGCACGCTGGATGCCGCGCAGAAGCAGGCGCTGGTGCAGCAGGCGATCGAACTGCAGCAGCGCAAGGGCAGCCAGCTGCAGGTGCTGGTGGTGCCGACCACCCAGCCGGAGGACATCGCGCAGTACACCACGCGGGTCTTCGACCAGTGGCAGATCGGCCGCAAGGGCGTGGATGACGGGGTGCTGCTGGTGGTGGCCAAGGACGACCGGCGCGTGCGCATCGAGCCGGGCTACGGTCTGGAAGGCGCCATTCCCGATGCCATCGCCAACCGGGTCATCCAGGAATACCTGGTGCCGCGCTTCCGCAGCGGTGACTACGCCGGTGGCATCACCGACGCCACGGCGGTGCTGGTCAAGCTGATCGACGGCGAAACGCTGCCGGCACCGGTCAGCGGCCATCGCGGGCGTGAGCCCAGCGGTGGCGGCGATACCTGGTTCCTGGCGTTGTTCATCGGTGTGTTCGCCGGCAGCATCCTGCGCGGCGTGTTCTCGCGCGTGCCGCGACCGCTGCGCGGCCTTCTCGGCGGCGCCGGTGCAGCGCTGGCGGCGTTCCTGTTCACGTCCACGCTGCTGGCCAGTGGCCTGGCAGGCGTCGTAGGGCTGATCGTGGCCATGCTCTCCGGTCATCCGGGCCGCTTTGCCGGCGGCGGCGGCTGGGGCGGTGGCAGCTGGGGTGGCGGAGGCGGCTTCGGCGGGGGCGGTGGATTTGGTGGTGGCGGCGGCTGGGGTGGCGGTGGTGGCCGCTCCGGTGGTGGCGGTGCTTCGGGGGGCTGGTGATGATCCAACGTCTATGTCGGCACGTGTTTTCGCCGTCGGTACGGCGCGCGTTCCCGCCCGCCACATTGCAGGCGATAACCGAGGCCATCGCGGCCGGTGAGCAGCGCCACGGTGGGCAGGTGATGTTCGCGGTGGAAGCGGACCTGCCGCTGGCCGCGCTGTGGCACAAGGTCACCCCGCGCCAGGCTGCCGAGCATGCCTTTGCCCGCCTGCGCACCTGGGATACCACCCACAACAACGGTGTACTGATCTACCTGCTGCTGGCTGACCACGCCATCGAGATCGTCGCCGACCGGGGCCTGCAGGGCCGGGTCAGTCCGGCGCAGTGGCAGCGGGTCTGCACCCACCTGCGCGAGGGCCTGCGTGGTTCCCATCCGGTGGAAGCGCTGCAGGATGCCATCGACGAGGTCTCCAGCCTGATCGAAGGGCACTTTCCGGCCTCGACGCGGTCGAACGATGACGCGTTGCCGAACTCGCCCCAGCTCCTTGGTTGAGCCGGGGCGGCACTGGCCCGAGAATAGGCGTTCAACCGCAAGGCACCTTCCATGATCTATTTCCACGACATCGACCCCATCGCCCTCTCGCTGGGGCCGATCAAGGTGCACTGGTACGGCATCATGTACCTGCTCGGCTTCACTGCGGCCTGGCTGCTGGGCCGCAAGCGCATCGCTGACGGGCGCCTGCCGGGTGTCGATGCCAACGGCTTCTCCGACCTGCTGTTCTACGCCATGCTCGGCGTGGTGCTGGGCGGGCGCATCGGCTACATGCTGTTCTACGCGCTGGGCGATTTCCTGCACAACCCGCTGCTGCTGTTCAAGGTGTGGGATGGCGGCATGAGTTTCCACGGCGGCCTGCTGGGCGTGATTGCCGCCTGCTGGTGGTGGTCGCGCAAGCACAAGCTGCATTTCTTCGACACCATGGACTTCATGGCGCCGCTGGTGCCGCTGGGCCTGGGCTTCGGCCGTATTGGCAATTTCATCGGTGCCGAGCTGTGGGGCAAGTACACCGATGGCAGCTGGGGCGTGGTGTTCCCGTCCGGCCTGCCGGCCCCGCTGAACCAGCTCGACACCGCCACCCTGCAGGCGCAGTTCGCCACCGGCGCGCTGAACCCGTACGCCCGCCATCCCTCGCAGCTGTATGAAGCGGCGCTGGAAGGCCTGGTGATGTTCGTGGTGCTGTGGACGGTGTCGGCCAAGCCACGCCATCGCTACCTGATCGGTGGCCTGTTCGCCCTGCTGTACGGCATCTTCCGCTTCGCGGTCGAGTTCGTGCGCATGCCCGACAACGGCATCTACATGGCCTTCGGCTGGCTGACCAAGGGCCAGATCCTGTGCGTGCCGCTCATCGCCTTCGGGCTGGTGCTGCTGGTCCTGTCGCGCCGCGCACCGGTGCTGCAGCCGCAGCCGATGGTGGCCGCGGAGGGCAAGGCATGAAGGCCTACCTCGACCTGCTGTCGCATGTGCTCGAGCACGGCACCGAGAAGAGTGATCGCACCGGCACCGGCACGCGCAGCGTGTTCGGCTGGCAGATGCGCTTCGACCTCAGCGAAGGCTTCCCGCTGGTCACCACCAAGAAACTGCACCTGCGCTCGATCATCCACGAGCTGCTGTGGTTCCTGAAGGGCGATACCAACATCGGCTACCTGAAGGACAACCAGGTGCGCATCTGGGACGAGTGGGCCGACGAGAACGGCGACCTCGGCCCGGTCTACGGCAAGCAGTGGCGCAGCTGGGCCACCGCCGATGGCCGCGAGATCGACCAGATGCAGTGGCTGGTGGACGAGATCAAGCGCAACCCCGATTCGCGCCGGCTGGTGGTCAGCGCCTGGAACGTGGGCGAGCTTTCGCAGATGGCGCTGATGCCGTGCCACAACCTGTTCCAGTTCTACGTAGTGGACGGCAAGCTCAGCTGCCAGCTGTACCAGCGCAGCGGCGACATTTTCCTCGGTGTGCCGTTCAACATCGCCAGTTACGCGCTGCTGACCCACATGGTGGCGCAGGCCACCGGCCTGGGCGTGGGTGACTTCGTGCACACGCTGGGCGATGCGCACCTGTATTCGAACCACTTCGAGCAGGCCCGCGAGCAGCTGTCGCGTGAGCCGCGCGCGCTGCCGAAGCTGTGGTTGAACCCGGAGGTGACCGACCTGTTCGGCTTCCAGTTCGACGACATCCGCATCGACGGCTACGATCCGCATCCGGCGATCAAGGCGCCGGTGGCGGTATGAGCGCGCGCATGCTTTCCCGCTGCCTGTTGGCGCTGTGTGCCGCGCTGCCTCTGGGCATGGCCCAGGCCGCACCGTCGGATACGCTGTCGCTGGCCAGGCAGGTCAATGATCAGATCGTGCACAAGCACATGCGCGAGGAAGTGCAGGCGTTCGCCGGGGCATTCAACGGCAGCACGATGATGCCCCAGGATGTGCCGGAAGGCTGCCGGGCACAGATGCGTGAGGCGGTGACCGGCATGTACACGGCGATGACCGAGCACCTGAAGGCGGGCGTCGAGAACCCGGCGTATCAGCGTGAGCTTGAACAGGGTCTGGCCACCGTCTATTCCAACGACCAGCTGAAGGCGTTCCTGGCGCGCGGTGCCAGTGACGATATCGCTGCGCTGTCGGCAGAGATCCTGTCGGGACCGGGCCTGAAGGAGATCGAAGAGGCGCAGAAGCAGAAGATCCTCGCTGGCCTGGATGAGCAGACCACGTCCAGCCCTGCGCTGGCTGCGGCATTGCAGGCCGCCAGTGCCGCGAACGCTGCCTGCGAACGCCTGCAGATCGACGCCAGCTGAGGAGGTGGTAGCAATGAAGCTGTCGATGATCGTGGCGCTGGACCGCAACCGTGGCATCGGCCAGGGCAATGCCATGCCCTGGCACCTGCCGGATGATTTCAAGCACTTCAAGGCGCTCACCCTGGGCAAGCCGATCCTGATGGGGCGCAAGACGGCCGAGTCGATCGGCCGCGTGCTGCCGGGGCGGACCAACCTGGTGCTGACCCGCAGCGGCCAGGTGCCGTTCGAGGGCATGCGCGCGGTGGCGTCGCTGGACGAGGCGAAGGCGATTGCCGAAGGCGAGGGCGCCAGCGAGCTGTGCATCATCGGCGGCGGCGAGATCTTCCACCAGCTGCTGGACCAGGCCAGTGACCTGTACCTGACCTGGGTGGATGCCGAAGTCCCCGCCGATACCCATTTCCCCGAAGTGGACGTGCAGGACTGGCAGGAAGTGAGCAGCGAGCCGCACCCGGCGGACGAACGACACGCCTACGCGTTCCGCTTCGTGCACTACGTGCGCCGCTGATCGCGGAAATACCAACGAAAACACCGACGGGGTAGAGTCGACTGTTAGTCGACTATCGCGCGCAGCGCGGGGTTTTCAGAGGGCGTCAGGAGCAGTCGACTAACAGTCGACTCTACCGGGACTGTCGCTACGGCATCCGGTAATGCCCGATGATGGCGTGCCGGAACAGCAGGTTCTCTTCGAGGGTGCCGCGCGCGATGTTGTGCAGTACCAGCGGCGTGCCATCGGCCAGCTGCCGGTCGGAGACGATGCCCACATGCAGCAGGCCGTTGCCGTTGAGCTTCCAGGCAACGATGTCACCGGCCGCATAGTCGGTGGCGAGGGCGGTGATCGGTTGCTGCCAGCCCTGCCGTTCGAACCAGCGCATCAGGTTCGGTACACGACGATGATCGATGTTGCGGTCCGGCCGTGACAGGCCCCAGATCGCCGGATAGGCACTGAAGTTGCCGCGCATGTCTTCATGCACGCGTGCCTGCAGGTCCAGGCCCTGGCTGCGCAGGGCGCGCACCACCACATCGGTGCACACGCCGCGATCCAGTGGCACGTCGCCGCCGGGATAGGCCAGCACTTGATAGGCAGGGTCGTAGCGGGTGGTGACGCCGATCTGCGCGCGCGCCGCAGCCACCAGTGGCGGCGAAGGCGCCTGTGGTGGCGTCGGTGTGCGTTCAGCGCTGTCCGCAGCCGTGGGAGCAGTCGGCGAGCCGGGCTGGCAGCCGCTGGCCAGGGCCAGCGTCAGCAGCAGCACCGTCCATGGTGCCCAGCCGTGCCGCGTCATGCCTGCGGCGGGGTGCTGTTGTTGTTGGGACCGCCGGAGCCACCACCACCACCGCCACCACGGCGACGACGACGGCGCGGGCCGCGGTTGCCCGGGTTGGCGGCCGGAGCATTGCCGCCGCCCTGTTCCTTGCCCTGCGCCGGTGCAGCCGGGCGCTCGTGCGCCGGGCGCGCTGGCGGGCGGGCGTTGGGCACGGGTGCCGGTACATCGCGGCCTGGCACCTGCACCACGCGCAGTTCATCGGTATCGAGCTGGATCGCGGTCAGCTTGCCGCCCCAGACCGCGCCGGTGTCGATGGCGTGCACGCCCTGGGTGATGGTCAGGCCCAGCGCCGACCAGTGGCCGCAGACCACCTTGAGGTCACGCTCGACCCGGCCCGGCACTTCGAACCAGGGATACAGCCCCTGTTCCTGGGTGCCCGGCGTGCCCTTGTCCTCGATGCCGATACGCCCGCGCGGGGTGCAGTAGCGCATGCGGGTGAGCACGTTGATGATCGCGCGCGAGCGGTCGTAGCCGGACAGGTTCGGTGCCCAGCTCGGCTTGTCGCCGTACATGTTGCGGAACAGCTTGCGGTAGCCGGCGCCGTGCAGCTGTACCTCGACTTCGGCTGCATGCTTCTCGGCCATCTGCGTGGTCCACTTCGGCGCCAGGCCGGCGTGCACCATCATCCAGCCCAGCTCGCGGTCCACGTGCACCAGCTTCTGCAGGCGCAGCCAATCCAGCAGTTCGTCGCGGTCCTCGGCCTGCACGATGCGCAGCAGGTCCGGGTTGACCTTGCGCTGTTCCTCTTCGGTGCGCGCACCGACGGCCAGCAGCGAAAGGTCATGGTTGCCCAGCACCACCACGCTGTGCTCGCGCAGCGAATGCACCAGCCGCAGCGTTTCCAGTGACTGGCCACCGCGGTTGACCAGGTCGCCGCAGAACCACAGGGTGTCCTGCGCCGGGTCGAAACGGATCTTCTCCAGCAGTCGCTGGGTGACGTCATAGCAGCCCTGCAGGTCGCCGATCGCCCACACACTCATCGTTCGGCCTCCGTGTCAGTGCAGGGTACGCGGGATGGCCAGCACGAAAGGTGCGACCGGCGCGGCAAATTCGGTGCCGTCGTCGGCGACCATGTCGTAGTGGCCCTGCATGGTCCCGTGATCGGTCCCCAGCATGACACCGGACGTGTAATGGAAGTCTTCACCGGGACGCAGGCGCGGCTGCTCGCCGATCACCCCGTCACCATCGACATGCTCGACGCGGCCGTTGGCATCGGTGATGCGCCAGTGGCGTGCGACCAGGCGCGCGGCAACACGCCCCTGGTTGTGGATGCGGATCGTGTAGGCGAACGCATAGCGCCCGTCTTCCGGCGCGGATTGATCGTCGAGGAAGCGCGGAGCGACTTCGACGGAGATGGCATAAACGTCAGCGTCTTCCATACCGGCAGTGTAATCAGGAGGCATTGGCCAAAGCGATGAATTCGGCCACGTCCAGCTGTTCGGCGCGGGCATCGGGACGCACGCCGGCGGCAACGAACTGTTCGGCGGACACCACGTTGTTCAGGGCGTTGCGCAGGGTCTTGCGGCGCTGCCCGAAGGCGGCCTTGACCACCTCGGCGAAACGCTTGTGGTCGTGGATGTTGATCGTGGCCGGGTCACGCGGCACCAGCCGCACCACGGCCGAATCGACCTTCGGCGGCGGCCGGAACGCGCCCGGCGGCACCACGAACAGCGAGGTCACCTGGCAGTAGGCCTGCAGCATCACGCTGAGCCGGCCATACACCTTGCTGCCGGGGCCGGCGGCCATGCGGTCGACCACTTCCTTCTGCAGCATGAAGTGCATGTCGCGGATCACCGCCGCATGTTCCAGTGCATGGAACAGGATCGGCGAGGAGATGTTGTAGGGCAGGTTGCCGACCAGGCGGATCGGCTGGCCGGCAGCCAGCTCGGTGAAGTCCACGCGCAGCACGTCGCGGTGGACGATGGTCAGCTCGCCCAGCGGCTCGGCGGCGGCGGTCAGCGGCGCGATCAGGTCGCGGTCGAACTCGATCACCGTCAGTTTCGGATGCACGCGCAGCAGCGGCAGGGTGATCGCGCCCTGGCCGGGGCCGATCTCGACCAGGCGGTCACCGTCTTTCGGGTTGACCGCCATCACGATCTTGTCGATGTAGTGGCGGTCGGCCAGGAAATGCTGGCCAAGCTGCTTCTTGGCCGGGGCGGTGAACACCGGGCCGGAGGGGGAATGCGGGGAATTCATGCGCTCAGTGTACGTTGCCGCGCAAGCTGCGCACACAACGTCGTTGCCGCCTGCAGGCTGGAAGGATCGGCAATGCCGCGGCCGGCAAGGTCCAGCGCGGTGCCATGGTCCACCGCCACGCGCGGGTAGGGCAGGCCCAGGGTCAGGTTCACCGCCTGCTCGAAGCCCGAATACTTCAGCACCGGCAGGCCCTGGTCGTGGTACATCGCCAGCACGGTGTCGAAGCCTGCCAGCTTGGCCGGCAGGAAGGCGGTATCGGCCGGCAGCGGCCCGATCAGGTCCATGCCCTCTGCGCGCAGGCGCTGCAGCAGCGGGATGACCAGGTCCAGTTCCTCGCGGCCCAGATGACCGTCTTCACCGGCATGCGGGTTCAGGCCGAGCACGGCGATGCGTGGCGCGGGCAGGCCGAATTCGCGGCGCAGCGCAGCGTGCACGGTGCGCAGGGTGTGTTCCAGGCCGGGCGCGGTGATCGCGTCGGCCACCTCGCGCAGTGGCAGGTGGGTGGTGGCCAGGGCCACGCGCACGATGTGGTTGGCCAGCATCATCACCACCTTCACCCCGGCCTGGTCGGCCAGCAGTTCGGTGGTGCCGCTGTAGGCGATGCCGCCTTCGTTGATGACCGCCTTGTGCACCGGGCCGGTGACGACGCCGTGCAGTTCGCCGGACAGACAGGCCTGGCCGGCACCGAGCAGGGCGCCGATGACGGCGCCGGCATTGGCCGGATTGGCCTGGCCGAAGTGGCTGGGCACGGTATTGGCTACCACGCGCACACGCAGATCGCCGGGGACGCGTGCTTCGGCGTCCTCGGGCAACAGCTGCAGGGGCAGGTTCAGCGCGGCCGCGGCCGCGCGCAGGGTATCCGGGTCGGCGAAGGCCAGCAGCCGGCAATCTTCACGCGGCTGCTGGACGAGGCGGACACACAGCTCCGGGCCGATCCCGGCGGGCTCGCCCGGTACCAGAGCGAGCTCGGGGCGCATCGGTCAGGACTGCGGCGGCGTGGCGGTGTTTTCCGCGCGGTCGCCGCTGCGGAAGCTGACGTAGGCTTCGCCACGCAGTTCCTGCAGGAAGCGGTTGTACTCGTCTTCCAGCTTGCGGCGGCCGATGGTCTCGCGGACCTGGGCACGCTGGTTGTCAGTGGTCACGTCGGTCTGGCGGGTGCCCACGCGCTGCACGATGTGCCAGCCGGCATCGGTGCGGAACGGCTGGCTGACGCCGCCATCCTGGATGCCGGACACCTGCTGGCCGAACGCCGGACCGAACGCGTCGGCCGGGAACCAGCCCAGATCGCCGCCCTGGCCCTTGCTGTTGTTGTCCTCGGAGGACTCCTTGGCCACGGTCTCGAAGTCCGCGCCACCGGCGATGCGGGCACGCAGGGTATCGATCTTGGCCTTGGCGGCAGCGTCGGTCTGGTGATCGTCCACGCGCACCAGGATGTGGCGGCCGTGGTACTCGGTGACCGTGTGCTCGCCACCGCTGGCGGCGCTGGCATCACGCACTTCCACCAGCTTCAGCAGCTGGAAGCCGCTGGGGCCGCGGATCGGGCCGACCACTTCGCCGGGCTTCATCTTTTCCATCATCTGCGCGAAGGCCTGCGGGATTTCGTCCAGGCTGCGCCAGCCCAGGTCCCCGCCTTCCAGCGCGTTGGGGCTGTCCGAATAACGCACGGCGGCGGCGTTGAAGTCCAGCTCACCCTTGTCCAGCAGGGCCTTCACGCCTTCGGCCTTCTTCTGGCCGGTGGCGATCTGGTCGGCGTTGGAGCCGTCGGGCAGGGCGATCAGGATGTGCGCCAGGTGGTACTGGTTGCCAACCGTGGCCTGCTGCTTCAGGGCGGCGTCGACTTCGCCCTCGCTGACGCTGATGCGGCTCTGCGCGAAGCTCTGGCGCAGGCGCTGCACGGTGATTTCATCGCGCACCGAAGCGCGGAAATCGTTGAAGTCGATGCCGTCGTGGGCCAGGCGCTGGCGCAGTGCATCCAGGTTCGAGCCGTTCTGCTGGGCGATGGCATTCATCGCCTGGTTCAGCTCCTGGTCGCTGACGCGGATGCCGCTGCCCTGGGCGCGGGCCACCTGCAGCTTGACCAGCACCAGGCGCTCGAGCACCTGGCGGCTGAGCACGTCTTCCGGCGGCAGCTGGTTCTCACGGCCGGCGTACTGCGCCTTGATGTTGGCGATCGCACGCTGGAGCTCGCTCTGCAGGATCACGTCCTCGTCGACGACGGCGGCAATGCGGTCCAACGGCTGCGCCTCCTGCGCGAGCACCTGCAGGGGGGCGGACACGCTGGACACCGCCAGCAGGGAGGCGAGAAGAACGGGGAAGCGCTTGGTCATGGGATCTGATTCGGATCGTAGTCATCCCGGGTCGCCCCGGTGTTGCTGGGCGGCACGAGATAGAGGTCGTCGCGGTTGTAGCCGAGGATAGCACGGCGCAGCGTACGGTCCGTGTCCTGGCCGATGGAGCTGAGGCCCTTGAGGACGAACTCCAGCTGGATGGAATTGTTCATGTCGCCTTCGCGGTTGCGCACGTAGCGGCGGGCCACTGCACGCACGGCCAGGCAGCAGCTGTCCCACTGCACGCCGGCGATGATCTCCAGCGGTTCCTTGTCCTGCAGCGAGTAGTAATACCGGCCCACCAGGCTCCAGCGCGCATTCAGCGGGTACAGGAACGACAGGTCGGCCTGCTCCAGCAGGGTCCGGTCATGCTTGTTGGCGGTCGCCGGGGCGCCGGCATTGATGCGGTAGCGGTAGCTGAGGTTGATCACGCCATCGTTGGGCATCAGATAACGGGCGCGGACGCTGGCCAGATCCTCGCGCTTGTACTTCGGGTCCCACTGGTAGGTGGCGCCCAGGGTCCAGCGGTCGTTGATCATGTAGTTGCCGTCGGCGATCCACGCCGACTTGCCCTTCTCCACCGGCGCGCCGCCCGGCGTGGTGCTCACCCGCGATTCGTCGAAGTACTGGATCTGGCCGATCGCGGCCGAGAAGCGTTCCTTGCCGGTGGTCTGGTCGATGAAGCGGGTGCCCAGTGCCAGGGTCAGCTGGTTGGCATCGTTCTGGCGGTCGGCGCCGGTATAGCGCGAGTCGCGGAACAGCTGGCCCCAGCTGAAGGTGAAGTCACGGGTGTCGAAGATCGGCAGCTCGTCCTGGTTGCGGTAGGGGGTGCGCAGGTAGAACAGGCGCGGCTCCAGGGTCTGCAGGAATGACTTGCCTCCGATCGACGTCTCGCGATCGAAGAACAGGCCGGCATCAAGGCTGCCGATCGGCAGGCTGCGGCTGGGCGAGGTATTGCCGCGCAGCTGTTCCGGGGTGGCCGTGGCCGGGTCGATGCCCTGCGAGCGCAGGATCTGGGCCTGGATGCCCCTTACCCCATCCACTAGACCACGGTCCAGTTGATAGGCGGTGTAGCGGTAGGCCAGGGTAGGGGTCACATACCAAGCTGCGCCACTGATCGGGAACGACACGTAGGGCTTCACGTCCAGTCGCGAACCGCCGCTGACACCGACGCCGTCGGTCCACTGCACTCCATTACGGGTGTACTGCAGATCCTCGCCGGCGCCGACGGCATTCTTGAAGTTGATGTCGTCATGCGTGAAACGCACCGCTTCGGTGTAGATGCCGGTTTCCAGCCACGGCAGCACCGGCTTGTTCCAGTTGAAGAACAGGCGTGGCTCGCGGTTGTAGGGCAGGGCGCGCTCGTCGAGGGTGTAGTCGGTCAGCTGCCAGCGGTCGGCCATGATGCCGGCCGTCCAGTTCTGGCCGGTGCCGTACAGGCCGATGGTGCTCTGCAGGTTGGAGGCGGTCACCCCCACCAGGCGGTTGGCGAAGTCCTCGACATAGCGTTCGTCGCTCACCCAGGCCAGGTTGGCGCGGGCCTGCCAGTGGCTGTTCACGTTGTGGTAGCCGTCGAACATCACCCGGCCGCGGTCGCGGTCGCGCAGCTTGTCGTTGGGCATGTAGCTGGTCAGCACCTCGCCACGGCCGCCGTTGTAGAGGTAGCGGAACTCATTGTCGAGCAGCAGGCCGCGCCGGCTCATGTAGCGCGGGGTCAGGGTGTCGTCGTAGTTCGGCGCCAGATTGAAGTAGATCGGCTGCGCGTAGTCGACACCGTTGCGGCCGGACATGCCCAGCTGCGGGAACAGCAGGCCGGTCTTGCGACGGTCATCGATCGGGAACTTGAAGTAGGGCGCCCACAGCACCGGCACCTTGCCGATGCGCAGCACGGCGTTGCGGGCCGTGCCGAAGCCTTCGTCGTTGTCCACTTCGATCTGCGGCGCCGACAGCTTCCATACCGGCTGCGACGGGTCGCAGGTGGTGTAGGTGGAGCGGTGCATCTGGCCGACCGCGCCCTGCAGGTCGACCGACTCGGCATCACCGTTGCCCCGGCGCGACACCAGCTGGTACTTGATGTCGGAGATCTTGTGGGTGTCGCTTTCCTGGTTGCCTTCGGCGCGCTTGGCGACCATCCGGATCGACCCGTCCTGGTAACGGACATTGCCGTCGGCGATGTAGTTGCCGGTCTCGGTGTCGAAGCTGAGCTTGTCGGTACCGACGAACTGGTCACCCCGGCGCAGCGCCACGTTGCCCTCGTACTGCGGCACGGTAGTGGTGCCCAGCAGCTGGTCGCCTTCGATGTCGGTCGGCTGGTTCTCGCGGGCGGCTGCGGCAGCAGCCTTGTCCTGGGCCGGGACCGGGGTGGGGGCGTCGGTGAACGCGGGAATGACGTCAGTGGCCGGGCACAGGCCCCAGTTGAGCGGCTTATCATCGGCCATCGCCGGCAGGCTGATGGCGATGCTCAGAGGCAGGGGAAGCAGGCGGAGGGCTCGGCGCACGCGGTTCGGATTCGGGCGAAAACGGACGGTAGCTTGCCCCATCCCTTGCATAGGGGCAATGAAGGGCGCCGGAGCCTGCCGGTTCGGGTTCATCCGGCGGAGGCACCCGCAGAGGGTGTGATCAGGGCCTGGACATGGGCCACGCTGCACTCGGCCAGGGCCTGCAGGTCGTAGCCTCCCTCCAGCATCGAGACCACCCGGCCGGCGGCGTGACGGCGTGCCAGCGCATGCAGCTCACGGGTGATCCAGGCGAAATCGTCGGTCTCCAGCATCAGATCGGCCTGCGGGTCGCGCAGGTGGGCGTCGAAGCCGGCGGAGATCAGCAGCAGCTGCGGACGGAAGTCGTCGATGGCTGGCAGCATCTCGTCGGCCCAGACGTTGCGGAAGCGGAAGCCGCCGCTGCCCGGTGGCAACAGGATGTTCATCAGGTTGCCGGCACCGCGGTCGCGGCGCAGGCCGGAATTGGGGAACAGCCCGGCCTGGTGGGTGCTGTAGTAGGAGACCCGGGCATCGTGCTGGAAGATGTCCTGGGTGCCATTGCCGTGGTGGACGTCGAAGTCGACCACCGCGATACGCTCCAGTCCGTGGCGGTCGCGGGCATAGGCGGCAGCGATGGCGATGTTGTTCAGCAGGCAGAAGCCCATCGCCGTGCTGCTGGTGGCGTGGTGGCCCGGCGGGCGTACCGCGCAGAAGGCCAGCGGGTCCTCGCCCAGCATCACCGCATCGACCGCGGCCACGCCGGCACCGGCGGCGTGCACGGCGGCGCTGGCCGAACCGGGCGAGGTCCAGGTGTCCATGTCCAGCTGGCGCAGCGGCGCGGTCTGCGGCTGCAGCACGAAGTCGAGCAGGGCGCTGTCGTGGACCCGAGTCAGTTCGCCGAACTTGGCCGGCGGCGCCTCGCGCCAGTCCAGCTGATCAGGGAAGGCGGCGTGCAGTGCGTCGAGTACGTACTGCAGGCGCTGCGGGCACTCCGGATGGCCGGGGCCGGGGTCATGCAGCAGGCAGGACGGATGGGAGTAGACCAGCATCGTGCCGACTCAGCGCTGGCGCTGCTGTGGCTGCCACAGCGCTTCGCCGTGGCCATCGGCACGGGCCAGCACCCGGGCCAGCACGAACAGCAGGTCCGACAGCCGGTTGAGGTACTGCAGCGCTTCGCTGCGCACAGCCTCGTGGCGGGCCAGGGTGACCGTTTCGCGCTCGGCGCGGCGGACAATGGTGCGCGCCAGGTGGCAGCGCGCGGCGGCTTCGCCGCCGGCCGGCAGGATGAATTCCTTCAGCATCGGCAGGTCGGCGTTGTAATGGTCCAGCTGCTGTTCCAGGGCCGAGACGTCGGCGGCGTGGATCGCGGCATGGCCGGGAACGCACAGCTCGGCGCCCAGGTCGAACAACTGGTGCTGCAGATGCACCACCAGCGCGCGCACATCCTCGGGCAGGGGCGCGGCCAACAGCAGGCCGAGCGCGGCATTGGCCTCGTCGACGGTGCCGTAGGACGCCACGCGGGCGTCATCCTTGGCTACGCGCTGGCCGTCGCCAAGGCCGGTACTGCCGTCGTCGCCGGTGCGGGTGTAGATGCGCGAGAGGCGATGACCCATGGCGCGGCTCAGTGGCGGATGTCGCGGCGGGCCTGCTGGAGCTTCAGCACCTGCTCCACGGCCAGCTGCAGGGCGGCGGCCAGCGCCACATAGATCGCCGTGGTGCGCAGGTAGGGCCCGAACCACTGCGCGTAGTTCTGTGCCCAGCCGGCCAGGGTCGGCTCGCCCACGTTGCGGCTGCTCCAGTAGAAACCGCCCTGTGCCAGCAGGTGGCAGACCGCCACCGAAGCGACCAGCAGCAGTGCGCCCTTGGCCAGTACCGGCCAGCGCGCGCTCTGGTAGTTGCGGCCCAGCAGCATGCCGCCGGCCCACAAAGAGAAGTAGGCCGGCAGCAGCAGCCAGTAGCCCGGCGACACGCAGTAGTGCTGCCAGAAATCCAGACCGCTGCTGCGGATCACGATCCAGTCCACCAGCACCGCGAACACCATCAGCAGCGGGAACGCCCAGCGCGTCCAGCGCGCCAGGTAGAAGCCACCGATGAAGAACACGGCCCAGGAGGCATCCGGAATGGCCGCGAAGTGATTGACCCGGGTCGCCGCCAGCAGCAGTACGAGTACGGACAGGACGAAGGCGCGGTTGGCGGTATCGGACATGGTGGGGCCCGGAGCGGATTCAGGTTTCATTCTAGCCCGCCGCGCAGGTTGGCGCAGGTGCCGCCCGTTCGGCGTACAGTCGGGGCGAGCGCGTATCATGAACACATGAGTGAACGACATGACGTGCTGATTGTCGGTGGTGGCCTGGTCGGTGCCAGCCTGGCCATCGCCCTGGACCGCCTGGGCCGCGACGTGGGCCTGCTTGAGGCCAGCCCGGCCGGCGAGCTGCCTGCGGTGTTCGACCAGCGCAATCTCAGTTTCGCCGCTGCCACCGTCAATGCGCTGACCGCGCTGGGGGTGATGCAGAAGCTGGCGATGGCACCGGGCCCGATCCGGCGCATCCATGTCAGTCGTGCCGGCGATTTCGGCCGTGTGCAGCTCGAAGCGGCCGATTACGACCGGCCGTGGTTCGGCCAGGTGGTGGTCGCGCGCGATTTCGGCCAGGCGCTGGAAGCGCGCCTGCAGGAACTGCCGCGCCTGCGCCGTTACCGGCCGATGCGGTTCCTTGGGCTGGGTGAGGTGGTCGATGGTTACCGCCAGGTACGGGTGGCTGACGAGGCCGGCGAGCGCGTGCTGCTGGCACGGCTGGTGGTCGGGGCCGATGGCACCACCAGCGGCGTGCGTGGCGCGCTGGGCATCGAGGTCGACCGTCATGATTTCCAGCAGACCCTGTTCGTGGCCCGCGTGCGCAGCCAGCGTGCGCCGGACGGCACCGCCTGGGAGCGGTTCACCGATACCGGCCCAACCGCCCTGCTGCCTCGCGGTGACCGCCACTTCGGAACCGTGCACGGCGTAGCGCGCGACCAGGCCGATGCGGTGATGGCGTTGGACGATGCGGCCTGGCTGCAACGCCTGCAGAGCGCGATCGGCTGGCGTGCCGGCCGCCTGCTCGAGTCCGGCCCGCGCAGCGCCTACCCGCTCATCCAGGTGCTGGCGCGCGCGCTGGCCGGTGAGCGCACGGTGCTGCTCGGCAATGCCGCGCAGACCATCCATCCGCTGGGCGCACAGGGCTTCAACCTGGGCCTTCGCGATGCGCTGACCCTGGCCGAACTGCTGGAGGATGCGCATGAGGACGCCGGCAGTGATGCACTGCTGAAGGCCTACGTCGCGCGTCGCGAGGAAGATCGCCGGCAGACGGTGGCGTTCTCCGGTGGGCTGGCACGATTGACCAGCAACGCGGCACCGCTGATGCGGCCGCTGCGCAGCCTCGGCCTGGTGGCCGCGCAGCGCGCGTCGGTGCAGTCGATGCTGGTTGGTGGTGCGATGGGCTTCCGTGGTGACGTGCCGCGCCTGTGCCGTGGAGAAGCCGCATGAGCCGGCGCACGCGGCTTGATGTGGCCATCGTCGGTGGGGGCGTGGTCGGTGCCGCGTGTGCGCTGGCGCTGGCCGATGCCGGCCTGTCGGTAGCGCTGGTGGAAGGCCGTGAACCGGCACCGTGGCAGGCCGCACAGCCGGACCTGCGCGTGTTCGCCTTCGCCGCTGACAACGTGCAGCTGTTGAGCCGCCTGGGTGTGTGGCCGGCGATCGCGCAGGCCCGCGCCTGGCCTTACCGGCGCATGCAGGTGTGGGATGCGGCCGGTGGCGAGGATCTGCTGTTCGACGCCGATCGCTTCGGCCGTCGTGAGCTGGGCTACATCGTCGAGAACGGCCTGCTGCAGGATCGCCTGTGGGCGGCGCTGCCGGCGGCGGGCGTGCAGCTGCACTGCCCGGCACGGGTGGAAGCGCTGGAACAGGATGAAGACGGCGTGCGCCTGCGGCTGGATGACGGGCGCCGCCTGGAAGCGGCACTGGCGGTGGCCGCCGACGGTGCCGAGTCAACCCTGCGCCAGCTGGCCGGGATCGAGGTTGAAAAGCATGACTACCACCAGCGTGGCGTGGTGGCCTATGTGGACAGCGATCTTCCCAACCAGGCCACGGCCTGGCAGCGCTTCCTGCCGACCGGGCCGCTGGCGCTGCTGCCGGTGGCCGAGCGCCGCAGTTCGATCGTCTGGACCCTGCCCGAGGATGAAGCGGCTCGCGTGCTGGCCCTGGACGAGGACGCCTTCAACCGCGAACTGACCCGTGCCTTCGCTGCGCGCCTGGGCGAACTGCGATTGGCGTCACCGCGTGCGGCCTTCCCGCTGCGTCGCCAGCTGGCCCGTCACTACGTGGCTGGCCGCGTGCTGGCGCTGGGTGATGCTGCGCATGTGGTGCATCCGCTGGCCGGGCAGGGCGTGAACCTGGGCCTGCGCGATGTCGCCGCCCTGCAGCAGTGGCTGGCGCCGTCGGCCGAACGCCGCGGCCAGCCGCGGCTGTCGCCGCAGCGCCTGCAGCGCTGGGCACGCGAACGGCGCAGCGACAACCACATCGCCGCCTACAGTTTCGATGCGATCAATCGGCTGTTCTCCAACGACGAGATGCACCTGACCCTGGCCCGCGGCCGCGCGCTGGGCTGTGTCGGCAAATGGCCGCCGCTGGTGCAGGCGTTCTGGAAGCGCGCCGCCGGGGTCTGATGCAAAAAGGGGACGGAGGGGATTAAGTCGTATGTGCACATACGACTTAATCCCCTCCGTCCCCTTTTTCAATCAACCAGCCAACCAGCCAGGTCGGCACGATCCAGCTTGCCGCGACGCTTCACGTCCAACGCATTGAACTCATCGGCCAGCGCCGGATTCGCCTGCGCTTCTTCGCGACTGATGAAACCATCGCTGTTCACATCCAGCGCAGCGAAGTGGATGCGGTACTGGCCGACCACGCTGCTCGGTTCCAGCGAACGCACGGTCACCTGTGCCTCGCCGGCTGGCCGTGCAATCTCGACGCTGCCGCTGACCCGGCCGGCATCCAGCGGTTGCTGGCGGATCGCGCCGCCGGTCGGGCCCAGTGGCTGGCTCTGTGCAGGGGTGTGCGGCAGCTGCTGGGCAATGGCCGGTGCGGCTGCCAGCACGGTGATCAGCATGGCGAGCGGGTGGTATCGCATGGTTCCCTTCCTCGGTAGCGCCGGGCCATGCCCGGCGGGCATGTTCCTCAGCGCAGCGGCGAGGCCAGTACCGTGATCTCCTCACGGTCGTGATAGAGCTGCTTGGCACGTACCACCAGCGGCTTGCCGGCCTGCTCCTGGAACAGGTCCAGGCACAAGCGGGTTTCGTCCCAGCGCTTCTTCATCGGCAGCTTCAGGTTGAAGATCGCGTGCCTGCACCAGCCTTCGCGGAACCAGGTGGCCATGCGTTCGGCCACGCGCCGCGGCTGCTCGACCATGTCGCAGACCATCCAGTCCAGCGGCTGTTCCGGGTGCCAGTGGAAGCCATCGGCGCGCAGGTGCTCGACCAGGCCGGTGTCCAGCACGTGCTGGCGCAGCGGGCCGTTGTCGATGCTCAGCACGTGCATGTGCTGGCGGGTCAGCACCCAGGTCCAGCCGCCGGGTGCGGCACCCAGGTCGGCCGCGCGCATGCCGGGCCTGGCCAGCGCCTCGCGCTCTTCCGGGGTCAACAGGGTCAGCAGTGCTTCGTCCAGCTTCAGCGCCGAACGCGATGGCGCTTCGGGCAGCAGCTTCAATCGCGGGATGCCCAGTGCCCACGGCGCGCTGTCGGCCGGGTCGGCCACGCAGACGAAGGCGTGGGTGCCGTCGACGAACACCACGTGCAGGCGCGGCAGGCGATCGTTCGGCTTGTCGGTGAGCTTGCCGGCCTTGCGCAGCGCCGGGCGCAGCGCATTGCCGAAGGCACGGGCCAGCCCGGACAGCGGCTTGCCGGCGTCCGAATCGGGATGTTCCACCCACAGGTCGCCGAAGCGCGGCGCATCGGCCAGCACCTCCAGCATCGGGGTGATGCGGTCGGCCGGGTCCAGCTGCGGCAGCTCGGCCAGCACCACCAGCTTCTGCCGCGCGAAGATCAGTTCGCGCCAGCGCAGGCGCGGCGCCAGTGCCGCAGCTTCTTCGCACATGAACAGCACGTAGCCATCATTGCGCTGGGTGCGCGCGTAGCCGGCGAAACCGGCTTCACCGGCGCGGAACTGCAGCTCGCCAGCCAGCTCGGGCTCGAAGCCCTGCCGGCACAGGCACAGCAGGCCGATGCCGGCCTCAGTAACGGGCGCCATCGCTTTCCCCATAGGCGCGCAGCACGCTGCGTGCGGCGTCGCGGTTCAGGCCCTGCACCACTTCGATGCCGCGCTTGTTGAGTTCACCCACCCAGTCGGCCGGCAGCGGGCCTTCGTCGAACGGGGTCAGCTCTTCGACGTCGGCCGAGTTGGCACCGATCAGCAGGCGGTCGATGCCGGCCCACACGGTGGCGCCGTAACACTGGCAGCACGGCTGCGAACTGGTGGCCAGGGTGACCGGCGACAGCACCGCGTTCAGGCGCGGGGTCTGCAGGCGCTGCTGGGCCAGCATGTAGGCCATGTTCTCGGCGTGCGCCAGCGAGGTCGCGTGCGGCATCACCCGGTTCACGCCGGCGGCGATGACCTTGTCATCCGGGCCGAACACCACTGCACCGAACGGGCCGCCACTGGCGTGCTCGACGTTCAACCGCGACAGCTCGATCGCTAGCGCGACCTTGGCCTCATCGCCCGGATATCGACGATCCAGGTCGATCTGGTCGTGGATCCAGGCGGGAAGGGTCAGGTGGACTTGCGCGTACAGCATCGCGGGGGCGCCTCGTAGTGGGATGGAAGAAAGTGCGGTTGCTTGGGAAACCGGCGCGCAGTGTAGCTGCACCGGCCTGTATCGGGTGTGGCGGCGGGTCAGCCCGGTGAGCCGGTGCGGATCACCACGTACTGCTTGCGGAATTCCAGCCCGGCCTGCGGCCAGCTGGCGGCGTAGGCGCGCAGCAGGGGCAGGGCGGCGGTAAAGTCGTGGCCGTTGACCCGGCAATCGGCCTCGCACAGGCCGTCGGCATCGCGCGAGGCGAACAGGCGGATGGCGAGGAATTGGCGGGCTTTCAGCAGCTCGTCGAAGGCCTCCATGCTACGCGTGAACAGGCAGCAGGGGCAGGAGCCATGATCGTCTTCGCTGCAGGTGGAGGCATCCACTTCCTGTGCACGGTAGTGCGCCAACGGCCCCAGCACCACGGTGCGCTCGTGTTCCTCGCCATCGTCACCGGCTGGATAGGTCAGGCCCATCATCGGCAGGCCCTGCGCGTCTTCGGCGCCGATCGCGGTCTGCAGCGTTGCCAGGTCCACCCGCACCCAGGTCTGAAAGCCGGACAACAGCGATGCCTGCTCATCGGCACCGTTGGCGTGCTGGTACTCGAACAGGCCATCGGCGAACAGCTGCGGATGCTGGGCCTCGATGACGGTGGATGTCTGCCAGCCGCCGTTGTCGCGCGCGTGCGCGGCCATCGCATGCGGGGTCAGGCGCAGGCCGCTGTCCAGCAGCAGCGCGTCGCCGTCGACGTGGCTGGCGATGCCGGCCTCCTGCAGGACCTGCTGCAGCAGCGGGAGGAGGTCGGTGGAGGTCGTGGTCATGTCAGGCCTGTGGATGGATGGGGTGGAACATCCAGGCAAGGCCTGGGGATCTAGCGGTCGAGCGCGTCAAGTTCGGCGCGATATCGCTGCGCGTCGGACTGCTGCTGCGGATCGTTGCCGTGGTCGCGCAGCCAGGTTTCCAGCTCGCGGCGATAGTCCGCGCGGAAATCGGCATTGCCCGGGCTGAAGTGCAGCTTGCGCGCCGCCACTTCCACCCGCTCGCGCGCGCTGGCCCGGGCCTGGGCGATGCCGTGCGGCGATTCATTGGTGAGGATGACGAAGTTGCGCGGGAAACCCGGCGTGTACTTGACCACGAACGGCTGGTCGGGCGCCGGGATGCGGATCGCGTTCTCCAGCGGCCACAGCGAGGCGGTGTTGGTGTGGAACACCACCTCCACGTCGCGGCCCTCGGCGGTACGCAGCACCCCTTCGTAGCGCCAGATGTACTGCTCGTTCATCGTCGAGCTGGTGCGCTCGGACTTCACGATCACTGCTTCACCACGCTCGCCCACCACGTTGAGGAAGGCGGCGTTGAGGAAGTGGCCGAGGAAGATGTTGAGCATCGCCAGCGGGAACACCACGATGGCGTAGCCCGGAAAACGCCGCCACCACGAGACCAGCCCGGCCAGCACCATCGCCGAAAAGAACGTCAGCAGCGGATGCTGCGAGATGAACCAGAACAGGACGGAGAGGGCGGTGATCATCGTCGGGGTCATGCGGGCGCCGTGCTGGCGCCCGCGCAGGTCCTCAGGCCGACCAGGTGTCGCGCAGGGTCACGCTGCGGTTGAACACCGGCTTGGCTTCGGTGTGGTCGCGGCGGTCGGCCACGAAGTAGCCGGTACGTTCGAACTGGAACGACTGCTCCGGCGCGGCGCTGGCCGCGGCCGGCTCGACATAGCCGGTGACGGTGCGGCGCGATTCCGGATTGAGGTAATCGCGGTAGGTCTTGCCTTCCGATTCATCATCCGGGTTCGGCACCGAGAACAGGCGGTCGTACAGGCGGATCTCGGCCGGCACGCCATGCACGGCGCTGACCCAGTGGATGGTGCCCTTGACCTTGCGGTTGGCGCCTTCCATGCCCGGACGCGATTCCGGATCCAGCCAGCCACGCAGCTCGGTGATGGTGCCGTCGGCATCCTTGATCACTTCGTCGCAGCGGATGATGCCGGCACCACGCAGGCGCACTTCGCCGCCGGGGACCAGGCGCTTCCAGCCCTTCGGCGGCACTTCGGCGAAGTCCTCGCGGTCGATCCACACTTCGCGTGCGAACGGCACTTCGCGGCTGCCGAAGCTCTCGTCCTTCGGGTGATTGCTGAAGGTCAGCTGTTCTTCATGGCCTTCCGGCAGGTTGGTCAGCACCAGCTTGACCGGGTCGACCACCGCCATGCGGCGCGGCGCGGCGCTGTCCAGGTCTTCGCGCAGCGCGCCTTCCAGCACGCTGAAGTCGATCAGCGAATTCTGCTTGCTGATGCCCACGCGCTCGGCGAACAGGCGCATCGCGGCCGGGGTGTAGCCACGGCGACGCAGGCCCTGCAGGGTCGGCATGCGCGGGTCTTCCCAGCCGTCCACCAGCTGCTCGGTAACCAGCGCCATCAGCTTGCGCTTGCTCATCACCGTGTAATTGATGTTCAGGCGCGAGAACTCGATCTGGCGCGGCTTGGCGGCTTCGCGCGGCAGGCCGGCGTCGACCAGCGGCTGGGTCAGCGTGTCGTCATGGGCGAAATCGACGTTGTCCACGCACCAGTCGTACAGCGGGCGGTGGTCTTCGAATTCCAGCGTGCACAGCGAGTGGGTGATGCCCTCGATCGAGTCGCCCAGCGCGTGCGCGAAGTCGTACATCGGGTAGATCGGCCACGCGTTGCCGGTGTTCTGGTGCTCGACGTGCTTGATGCGGTACAGCGCCGGATCGCGCAGGTTGATGTTGCCGCTGGCCATGTCGATCTTCGCGCGCAGGGTGCGCGCGCCATCCGGGAATTCACCGGCGCGCATGCGGCGGAACAGGTCGAGGTTTTCCTCGACGCTGCGGTCGCGCCACGGCGACGGGCGGCCCGGCTCGGTCAGGGTGCCGCGGTAGGCGCGCACTTCCTCGGCCGACAGGTCGCAGACATAGGCCTTGCCCTGTTCGATCAGCTTTTCGGCGGCCAGGTAATAGGTCTGGAAGTAGTCAGAAGCATGGCGCAGCTCGTTCCAGCTGAAGCCCAGCCAGCGCACGTCGTCCTGGATCGCGGCCACGTATTCCGGGTCTTCCTTGGCCGGGTTGGTGTCGTCGAAGCGCAGGTTGCAGACGCCGCTGAACTCGCCGGCGATGCCGAAGTTCAGGCAGATCGACTTGGCATGGCCGATGTGCAGGTAGCCGTTCGGTTCCGGCGGGAAACGGGTCTTGATCCCCTGGTGCTTTCCGCTGGCCAGGTCCTCGCGCACGATCTGGCGGATGAAATCGCGCTTCTCGTGGCTGTCGGCGGGGGTCTCGGGGCTGGCGGGGGTGTGCTCGGACATGAGTCGGCGAAAAGAAAGGCAGAAAGACCAACAGTCTAGCGCGTACCGGGCAGGGCTGCCCGGTGGGGCGTGGGGATGCCGGCCAGCGGCCGGCACTACCAACCCCTCTTCCGGTAGCGCCGGCCGCCGGCCGGCGGAATGTGGATCGCCGTGCAATTGGGTAGTGCCGGCCGCTGGCCGGCAGAACGGTCATGCGCCGTCACCACCACCATTCAGCCCCCGGGCGTATGCTGGGACCCTGTCCCACGGAGCTGCTGCATGCACATCGTGTACAAGGCCGACAACCTGTTCGACGCCCACCTGGTCAAGCACGCGCTGGAGGATGCCGGCATCCCGGCCTTCGTGTTCGGCGAGTCGTTGCTGGGTGGCATGGGCGAGCTGCCGCTGTTCGGCGTGCTGCGGGTAGGCATCCCTGATGCGGCACGGCCGCAGGCCGAGGACATCGTGGCGGCGCTGGACTTGGGCCACGCGCCGGACGCCCCCATTTCCGATGCAGACGACATAGCCGGCCTTCCGGCGTAGGAGCGCATCATGTTGGGAATTGGCCAGGGCATCCTCGGCATCGGCGCCTTCAAGCAGCGCCTGCCGCGCCCGGAAGAAGCACTGCCGGGGCGTGACCAACCGCTGCCGCTGCACAGCAACCAGCACTTCGTGAACAGCCATCCGCTGAAGGACCGTTTCGCCGGCCTGCAGCAGATCCGCTTCGCGCTGGGTTGCTTCTGGGGCGCCGAGCGCAAGTTCTGGACCGAACCGGGCGTGTACAGCACCTCGGTGGGCTATGCCGGCGGCATCACCCCGAACCCGACCTATGAAGAGGTGTGCTCGGGCCTGACCGGCCACACCGAAGTGGTGCAGGTGGTGTTCGACCCGGCGGTGGTGAGCCTGGAGCGGCTTCTGCAGCTGTTCTGGGAAAGCCACGACCCGACCCAGGGCATGCGCCAGGGCAACGACACCGGCACCCAGTACCGTTCGGCGATCCACGCCACCGACGAGGCGCAGTACGCCGCCGCGCTGGCCAGCCGCGAGGCCTACCAGGCGCAGCTGGATGCGGCCGGCTACGGCCCGATCACCACCGAGATCGTGTACCCGGCACCGGCGTACTACTACGCCGAGGACTATCACCAGCAGTACCTGGCGAAGAACCCGAACGGTTACTGCGGCATCGGCGGCACCGGGGTGAGCTGCCCGATCGGATTGGATGTGGAGGCGCCGCGCTGACGCGCGGTGGTCCGCCTGCGGCGGGCAGAATCTACGGCAGAAGCCAAAGCCAAAGCCAAAGCGGCTCTGCGTTTCTGCGGGTTGGGCGGGGCGGTGTGGGTTGGCAGGACATGCCGTAAACCCGTCCTTGGGGGCTCGATGGCGCCATCCATGGCGCCAACGGTCCTGCCAACCCACACCGCCCCACCCCCGACAGTTTCCCGGTGACGGTGGGCAAGAGCATGGGTTACTGACGAAATGAAAGAAAAGAAAAAGGACGCGGCCTTCGCCGCGTCCTTTTTGTTTGATCCTGCAGTGCTTTCTGTAGAGCGGAGCCATGCTCCGCTCAGAGCAAGCGAAGCGCGCGACCCGCTTTGCTCTTCTTTCTTTCATCCGTGGCGGGCGGCCACCGGAAACTGTCAGAGGGCGGGCGGGTTGGGTTCGCGGGAGTGTCCGCCGCATGGATGCGGCGGCCAAGCCTCCAGGGACGGATTCACGGCGTCTCCCGCGAACCCAACCCGCCCGACCCAGCGCGGCTTTCGCTCTTGCTTCAACGCGACCAAGCCCCCGCCACGAGGGGCTCAGCCGTTCGCCGGAATCACAGTTCCGAACGAATGCGCTCGCGCAGCGCCTGCAGATCCTTGGCAAACGCATCGATACCGGTCGCCAGCTTCTCGGTCGCCATCGGATCGGCCGCCAGATCCGCCGCGAACTTCGCCGCATCGATCGGGGTCACCGCCGCGCCATCCGCCGCACCGGCCACCAGCTTGCGCGGCAGCTCGCCGTGGTCGGCGTCCAGCTTCTCCAGCAGGTCCGGCGAAATCGTCAGGCGGTCGCAGCCGGCCAGCGCTTCGATCTGCGCGGTCGAACGGAACGAGGCGCCCATCACCACCGTCGGCGAACCGCGGCGCTTGAATTCGGCATACACGCCGCGCACGAACTTCACGCCCGGGTCTTCATCGATGTTGGCCGGGGTCTGGCCGTTGGCCACGTACCAGTCCAGGATGCGGCCGACGAACGGCGAGATCAGGAACGCGCCGGCTTCGCTGCAGGCCAGCGCCTGGGTCGGGTTGAAGATCAGGGTCAGGTTGCAGTCGATGCCCTCGGCCTGCAGGATGCGCGCGGCTTCCACGCCTTCCCAGGTCGCGGCGATCTTGATCAGGATCTTCTCGCGCGGCACGCCGGCATCGGCGTACATCTGGATGAACTGGCGGGCCTTGGCCACGGTGGCAGCGGTGTCGTGGGCCTGGTCGGCGTCCACTTCGGTGGACACGCGGCCCGGCACCAGCGTGCTCAGCAGCGCGCCGACGCCGATGGTCAGGCGGTCGGCCACGGCGTGCACCACGGCTTCGCGGTCGCCAGTCTGCTGGCGGCCCCAGGCCAGTTCGCGTTCGATCAGCTCGGCGTAGACCGGCAGGTCCAGCGCCTTCTTCACCAGGGTCGGGTTGGTGGTGCAGTCCACCGGCTGCAGGCGCTTGATCGCCTCGTAGTCACCGGTATCGGCAACGACCACGGACAGTTCGCGCAGCTGGGACAGTTTGGACGGGGTACTCATTACGGCTCCTGGTGCAGGGGGATCGAATCGCGCGGTGCGCAGCGGTAATCAGGGGCGGTCGTTGTGGACCGCGGTCACGCGCAGGCGCAGCTTGCGGCCGCCGGGCGCGTTCCAGTCGATGCTCTGGCCGATCGAAAGGCCGAGCAGGGCACTGCCGACCGGGGCCAGCACGGAAACCTTGCCTTCATCGACGTTGGCTTCGCGGGGGAAGACCAGGGTCAGGACGTGCTTCTCGCCCGACACTTCATCTTCGCACTCCACGCGCGAATGCATCATGACGATGCCTTCGGGAATCTGGTCCGGTGCCAGCACGGTGGCACGGTTGAGTTCTTCAGCAAGCGCGAGCGCGGCAGGCGTCTGGCTCAGCGCAGGGGATTCGAGCATGGCGTCCAGGCGGTCCATGTCGAAGGTGGAAACGGTGATCGACGGCGGCAGGCCGCTGGCGGTACTCATGGTGAAGCTCCTTGGTTGAAAGCCATGCAAAAGGCGGCACCTGCTGGCGCCGCCTGTCTGTATTGTGGGGACAAATGCGACCGGAATCGACTCCTGCCGATTCCAGGCCGGTGCTGCGGGGGTTCAGCCGTTCAGCGCGGGGCCGGGCAGGGCGGTCGTGTCGCCGGCGGCGTTGACCGCTTCCAGGGTGAACAGCGCCTGCGGCAGGCGCTTGAACTGATCGGCCAGCTCCATCAGGAAGTCGTTCATGGCCGAGCTGCGGCGCCAGATCATGGCGATGCGGCGGCTGGGGCGTCCTTCGCCGGTGAAGTCGAGCAGGCGGATGTTGTTCGAGCGCGGCACCGGCGGCTGCACCGACAGGCTTGGCAGCAGGGTGATGCCGACGTCGGCGGCGACCATCTGCCGCAGGGTTTCCAGGCTGGTGGCGCGGAACTCGGACTTCTCGTTGGCACCGAACAGGCGGCAGACTTCCAGTGCCTGGTCGCGCAGGCAATGGCCATCTTCCAGCAGCAGCAGCTTCTGCGTGGCCAGCTCCTGCACGTCCAGGTGTTCGCGACGGGCCAGCGGGTGGCGCCCGGATACGGCCAGCAGGAAGGGTTCCTCGAACAGAAACTCGGCATGCAGTTGGTCGTCGATCACCGGCAGGGCCAGCAGTGCAGCGTCGAGCTTGCCTTCGCGCAGGCGGTCCAGCAGCACATCGCTCTTTTCCTCGACCAGCAGCAGTTCCAGCTCCGGGAAGCGATCGCGGATGCGCGGAATTACATGCGGCAGCAGGTACGGGCCCAGGGTCGGGAAGATCCCCAGGCGCACCGTACCGGCTTCCGGATCGCGACTGCGACGTGCCGCTTCCTTCAGCTGTTCCACTTCGGACACGATCACCCGTGCCCGTGCTGCTGCTTCCTGGCCGGCCGGGGTCAGCATCACCTTGCGCGGTGCACGTTCCACCAGCGGCAGGCCCAGCTCTTCTTCCAGCTTGCGGATCTGCGTGGACAGCGTCGGCTGGCTGACGAAGCAGGAGGCGGCAGCCCGGCCGAAATGCTTGTGGTCGGCCAGGGCTACCAGGTACTTCAGATCACGTAGGTTCATCCTTACACCCCAGGGGTAACGGACCGGCTGACGGCATGGTTACCCGACAGGCAGACAATGTTCCCGGTGATCTGGGAACGATAGATCAGGCAGCTTCAGCAACGGCACCGCTGCTGCTGCTCACCGACGAGCGGATCAGGTGGTCGAACGCGCTCAGTGCGGCGGTCGAACCGGCGCCCATGGCAATGATGATCTGCTTGTAGGGTACCGTCGTGCAATCGCCAGCAGCGAACACGCCCGGCAGGTTGGTCTGGCCGCGGTCGTCGATGACGACCTCGCCACGCGGCGACAGCGCCACGGTGTCCTTCAGCCACTCAGTGTTGGGCAGCAGGCCGATCTGCACGAAGATGCCTTCCAGCTCGACGCGGTGGGCGTCGCCGCCGACACGGTCCTTGTAGACCAGGCCGGTGACACGGCTGCCGTCGCCCAGCACTTCGGTGGTCTGTGCGCTGGTCAGCACGGTGACGTTGGCCAGGCTGCGCAGTTTCTTCTGCAGCACTTCGTCGGCGCGCAGGCTGGAATCGAACTCCAGCAGGGTTACATGCGACACGATGCCGGCCAGATCGATGGCCGCTTCCACGCCGGAGTTGCCGCCGCCAATCACCGCCACGCGCTTGCCCTTGAACAGCGGACCATCGCAGTGCGGGCAGTAGGCCACGCCCTTGTTGCGGTACTGGTCTTCGCCCGGCACGTTCATCTGGCGCCAGCGTGCGCCGGTGGACAGGATCACCGAACGCGACTTCAGCACCGCGCCGTTCTCCAGCTGCACCTGCACCAGGCCGTCTTCACCGGCCGGCACCAGCGCACTGGCGCGCTGCAGGTTCATGATGTCCACCTCGTACTCGCGCACGTGCTGTTCCAGCGCCGTGGCCAGCTTCGGGCCCTCGGTCTCCTTCACCGAGATGAAGTTCTCGATCGCCATGGTGTCCAGCACCTGGCCACCGAAACGTTCGGCGGCGATGCCGGTGCGGATGCCCTTGCGTGCAGCATAGATCGCTGCTGCCGCGCCGGCCGGGCCACCGCCCACCACCAGCACGTCGAAGGCATCCTTGGCGGCGATCTTCTCGGCATCGCGCTTGCTGGCGTTGGTGTCCAGCTTGGCGACGATCTGCTCGAGGGTCATGCGACCCTGGTCGAAGACTTCACCGTTGAGGTACACGGTCGGCACCGACATGATCTCGCGCTTCTCGACTTCGTCCTGGAAAAGGGCGCCGTCGATGGCCACGTGCTGGATGCGCGGGTTGAGTACCGCGGCCAGGTTCAGCGCCTGCACCACGTCCGGGCAGTTCTGGCAGGACAGCGAGAAGTAGGTTTCGAACTTGTATTCACCTTCCAGGTTCTGCACCTGCTCGATCAGCTCGGCGGTGGCCTTGGACGGATGACCGCCCACCTGCAGTAGCGCCAGCACCAGCGAGGTGAACTCGTGGCCCATCGGCAGGCCGGCGAAGGTCAGTTGGATATCCTGGCCCGGGGTGCCCAGGTCGAAGGACGGCACGCGGCCCTGGCCATCGCGCAGGACCTGCAGCGTGATCTTGTCCGACAGGCTGTCCAAGGTCTGCAGCAGTTCCAGCATTTCCTGCGACTTGGCGCCGTCGTCGGCGTGCGCGGTGATCTGGATCGGGCGGGTCACGCGCTCCAGATAGGTCTTCAGCTGCGACTGCAGGTTGGCGTCCAACATCGGGTCATCTCCTGGCTTCAGGCAAACAGGGGGCGTGGCACCGCTGTAGAAGGTAGCGGACCAGCAGGGGGTAGGGGTGAACCCAAGACAGCGACCGTGGAAGGGGCTGGCTGGCCAAGGCGGGCGAGCGTTGGCTGTCTTGGGTTCACCCCCACGCCGGCGGGGGGACCGGCACGGGGATGAAAGGCGCGCCGTGGCGTGGGGCCACGGCAGGCCGGTACTGCTTTAGATCTTGCCGACCAGGTCCAGCGACGGGGTCAGGGTCTTCTCGCCTTCCTTCCACTTGGCCGGGCACACCTGGTTCGGGTTGGCGGCGGTGAACTGGGCAGCCTTCAGCTTGCGCAGGGTTTCGGAGACGTCACGGGCGATCTCGTTGGAGTGGATCTCCAGGGTCTTGATCACGCCTTCCGGGTTGATGATGAAGGTGCCGCGCAGGGCCAGGCCTTCTTCCGGAATGTGCACGCCGAAGGCGTTGGTCAGCTGGTGGGTCGGGTCGCCGACCAGCGGGAACTGGGCCTTGCCGACGGCCGGCGAGGTTTCGTGCCACACCTTGTGCGAGAAGTGGGTGTCGGTGGTGACGATATAGACCTCGGCGCCGGCCTTCTTGAACTCGGCGTAATGGTCAGCGGCGTCTTCGATCTCGGTCGGGCAGTTGAAGGTGAAGGCGGCCGGCATGAAGATCAGGACCGACCACTGGCCCTTCAGGGTGCTGTCGGAAACCTTGATGAACTCGCCATTCAGGTAAGCATTGGCTTCGAACGGCTGGATCTGGGTGTTGATCAGGGACATCGTTTTTCCTCTGGGTGAAGGGGAGTGGGTGAATCGACAGGACCTAGAGTACCGACTCGCTATCGATAAGAACAATCCATTGATTGCATCTATTTGATAGATACAGTCTATCAAAATGCACTGAGCAGGCACTGAACCCGGACGCTTTCATCCTGCAACTGCCTGTGTGACAAGGAAAATCTTCCGGAACGGCTGAATAGGGCCAATAGTCCCTCCTTATCCCCTCGGGTAGAACCTGAACGGATTGCAGCCTTTTGTAGAGTCGAGCCATGCTCGACTGCGGACCTGTGGATGTGTAGCTCGACTGCGGCAGAATCAGCCGAGCATGGGCTCCGCTCTACAATTGCGGCATGTTTTCCCAAACCGAACCCTCCCTGCGCCAGATCGTGGCCGAGGCCAGTGCCCGCCTCGGCGGCGTCGAGGCCCGCCACGAGGCCGAACTGCTGCTGCTGCATGTGCTGGAGCGCCCGCGCAGCTGGCTGTTCGCGCATGCCACCGATCCGCTGGCCGCCGCCGACCTGGCCGCCTTCGAAGCGTTGCTGGCCCGCCGCGTTGCCGGCGAGCCGGTGGCCTACCTGACCGGCCGCCGCGGTTTCTGGACGCTGGACCTGGAGGTCGACCCGGCCACGCTGATCCCGCGTCCGGAAACCGAACTGCTGGTCGAGCTGGCGCTGGAGCGCCTGCCGCAGGACCAGGCGCTGCAGCTGGTTGACCTGGGCACCGGCAGCGGTGCGATTGCACTTGCACTGGCCAGCGAACGGCCCCAAGCGCAGGTGCTGGCCACCGATGCCAGCCCGGGCGCGCTGGCCGTGGCCGCGCGCAATGCTGCGCGCCATGAACTGCGCAACGTCCGCTTCGCCGAGGGCGGGCACGACTGGTATGCGCCACTGCAGGGTGCACGCTTCGACCTGATTGCCAGCAACCCGCCATACATCGCCAGCGACGACCCGCATCTGGAGCAGGGCGACCTGCGTTTTGAACCGGCTACCGCGCTGGCCTCCGGCGTGGATGGCCTGGATGACATCCGTCGCATCGTAGACGGTGGCCAGGCCCACCTGCTGCCCGGCGGTTGGCTGCTGATCGAGCACGGTTGGGACCAGGGCGCGGCGATCCGCGCGCTGTTCGACGCCGCGGGTTTTGCGGAGGTGCAGACCGTGCAGGACCTGGAGCAGCGCGACCGCATCACCCTGGGCCGGCGTCCGGCCTAGAATGGAGGTTCTCCTGCCCCGGCAGGGCATCACCCTGGAGCTGCAAGCATGCGTACGCTGTACCCCGCCATCACCCCCTACGACGTCGGCACCCTGAAGGTCGACGACCGCCACACGCTGTACTTCGAACAGTGCGGCAACCCGGATGGCAAGCCGGTGGTGATGCTGCACGGTGGCCCGGGCGGCGGTTGCAGCGACAAGATGCGCCAGTTCCACGACCCGTCCAAGTACCGCATCATCCTGTTCGACCAGCGCGGTGCCGGCCGTTCCACCCCGCACGCGGACCTGGTGGACAACACCACCTGGGACCTCGTCGCCGATATCGAGAAGCTGCGCGAGCACCTCAAGGTTGATCGCTGGCAGGTGTTCGGCGGCAGCTGGGGTTCGACCCTGGCACTGGCCTATGCCGAAACCCACCCGCAGCGCGTGACCGAACTGGTCCTGCGCGGCATCTTCATGCTGCGTCGCTGGGAACTGGAATGGTTCTACCAGGAAGGCGCCAACCGCTTGTTCCCGGATGCATGGGAGCACTACCTCAAGCCGATTCCGTCGGTGGAGCGTCATGACCTGATCTCGGCCTTCCACCGCCGCCTGACCAGCGAAGACGAAACCACCCGCCTGGAAGCGGCCAAAGCCTGGGCGGTGTGGGAAGGCGCGACCAGCTTCCTGCACGTCGACGACGACTTCATCAACAGCCACGAAGACCCGCACTTCGCGCTGGCCTTTGCCCGCATCGAGAACCATTACTTCGTCAACGGCGGCTTCTTCGAGGTGGAAGACCAGCTGCTGCGCGACGCGCACCGCATCGCTGACATTCCCGGCGTGATCGTGCACGGCCGCTACGACGTGGTCTGCCCGCTGGCCAACGCCTGGGACCTGACCAAGGTGTGGCCGAAGGCGAAGCTGGAAATTACGCCGGCTTCGGGGCACTCGGCGTTCGAAGCCGAAAACGTGGACGCGCTGGTGCGCGCCACCGATAGCTTCGCCTGATCGGTAGCGCGGGGCCATGCCCGGCGCTATCGGCCCTCATCCACGCATGGCGTGGATCTACTACAGCCCGGTAGTGCCGGCCGCTGGCCGGCAAACCTGAGACGGTTGGATTCCTGGAGGCGCCGGCCAGCGGCCGGCGCTACCACTCCCCAGCCAGCAACGCGTCGGCCAGTACCTGCAGCTTTGGCGAGCATTGCCGCGAGGGCGGATAGATCAGTGACAGTGCACGGCTGCGGCCTTCAAACGGCTGCAGCACGCGCTGCAGGCGGCCATCGGTCAACGCATCGGCCACGGCGAAATCCATCACCTGCACGATGCCGATACCGGCGATGGCCGCTTCCACCAGCGGATCGCCGCTGTCGAACACCATCCGCGTCGGCGGCGTGAACTCGCGCAGTTGCCCGTCCTGCAGGAACTGCCAGTCCACCAGCCGGCCACTGCGCAGGTTGCGCACCGCCAGGCAGGCATGATCCTGCAGCGCGGACACATCGTCCGGTGCGCCGCAACGGGCCAGATAGGCGGGGCTGGCCACCGTCACCCAGCGCAGCGGTCGCAATGGCCGCGCGACGATGCGCTGGTCGGCGATGACGCCGGTGCGCAGCGCGGCATCGAAGCCTTCCTCGACCAGATCGACCAGACGGTCGCTGAGCACCGCTTCCACCTGCAGCTGCGGATGCTGCTGCAGCAACGGCGCCAGCATCGGCACCAGCACCTTGCGCCCGAACATCGACGGCGCACTGATCTTCAATGTGCCCGAGGGCGTGCACGGGCGGTCGGCCAGTTGCCGTTCGGCATCGTCCAGGCCGGTCAGCAGTGGTGCCACCTGTTCCACGAACTGGCGGCCATCCGGGGTCAGCGCCACATTGCGGGTGTTCCGCTGCAGCAGCTTCACCCCCAGCGTGGCTTCCAGCCTTCCGATCGCGCGCGACAGGCCGGACTGGCTCAGGCCCAGTTGGCCGGCGGCCACGGTGAAACTGCGGGCTTCGGCCACCTGCACCAGCATGCGCACCGCATTGAGGTCCATCGAGGCTCCATTCATGCCGAAAATCATGACAGATATTGTCGGGGAGGGGTTTATTGATTGGCTCGCATCAATGAGACTGCGCTCCCCCACCGCGCCAGACTGCCGATGCCTCCCCTCAAATACCCGCGCTGGGCGCTGACCCTGCTGGCCACCGCCCAGCTGATCATCGCCCTGGATGCCACCATCATCTTCGTTGCCCTGCATGACATGGGCAGCGCGCTGCAGATCAACGCGCAGCAGCTGCAATGGGTGGTCAGTGCCTACACCGTGGCCTTTGGCGGCAGCCTGCTGCTGGGTGGCCGTGCCGCCGACCTGATCGGCCGCCGCCGCTTCTACCGGCTGGGCATGCTGCTGTTCGCGCTGGCCTCGCTGCTCGGTGCGCTGGCGCCGAATGCCACGCTGTTGATCATCGCGCGTGCGGCACAGGGCATCGGCGCGGCGTTGCTGTTCCCGGCCACGCTGGCACTGATCAACACGCTGTATGCGGAAGGTCCGGTGCGAAACCGCGCGCTGGCAATCTGGAGCATGGCCAGCGCGGCCGGCCTGGCGTTGGGCACGCTGCTCGGCGGCGTGCTGACCCAGGCATTCGGCTGGCCGGCGGTGCTGGCGGTGATCGTGCCGCTGGCCACCGCCTGCGCGGTCGCGGCCGGTGTGTGGTTGCCGGCCGATGGTCCACGGGTGCAGGGGCGTTCCTTCGATCTGGCCGGTTGCCTCACTGTCACCGCCGGCGGCAGCCTGTTGGTCACCACCCTGGTGCAAGGGCCGGAGTGGGGCTGGACGGCGCCGGCTACGCTCATCTGCCTGCTGCTTTCAGCCGTACTGTTGACGGTGTTCGTACAGATCGAAAAGCGCAGCCGTGACCCGCTGATGCAGTTTTCGCTGTTGCGCCTGCCCGGCCTCCGCGCCGCGCTGGGTCTGACCTTCGCTTTCATGAGCAGCTATGGCGTGCAGTACTACTTCCTGGCGCTCTACTTCCAGGATGGCTATGGCTGGAGCCCGCTGCAGGCCGGTATGGCCTTCCTGCTGCCGACATTGGTGTGCACCTTCGGCATCCGCATTGCCGAACGCATGCTGCGGCGCCGTTCGCCACGGCAGGTGCTGGCCTGGGGCTTCGCCGCAGGTGCCGTCGGCATCGCCGCGGTGGCGCTGGCGATGCCGCATGGCGCCAGCTACTGGCCGCTGTTGCCGGGCATCGTGGTGCTCAGCGTCGGCCAGGGCATGAGCTGGACGGCGATGTGGATCGTGGCCGGGCAGGGCGTGCCGGGTCCGCAGCAAGGCGTCGCGTCCGGCATGGCGGCCACCGCCCAGCAGATCGGCGGCGCCTTGGGATTGGCGGTACTGGTGATGGTCGCCAACGCCGCGCGCGGCACGCAGGCGGCAACCAGCCCTGATGCGTTGCAGGGCATGGTCAATGCACAGTACGGCGCCGCGCTGTTCGCCGCGCTCGGCGTGGTGATCGCGCTGGGCCTGCGCCCGGCGCCGGTAGACTCGGCAGCGACTGCCGGCCTGAGCACCGACGCATGATCGAACTGCTGGACCTGCAACAGACCCTGCATGCCTTCGCTGCCTGCAACGATGACGATGAGGTGTGGAACGCCTTCGGCTGGGTGATGGCCAGCAACGAGGACCTGCTGGCTGCGCGGTTGTGGTTGCCGTCATCCAGTGATGAAGCGCTGGATGACGACGGCGAGCGATCGGCCGCTTCGGCAGCGATGGGGCTGTTCCCGTATCTGGAGCCGGCCACGTTTGCCGACGTGCTGGATGTGCAGAAGCGGCAACGCCCGCTGTCGTCGCTGCAGGACTACGCGCAGGCACTGGCGTACTACGCCGAGTACGACGCGTTCCAGCAGGTCGAGGGTATCGACGAGGCTCTGGGCGAAGCGGGTGCTGAGGAACAAGCGGAGGCGCGCGAGGCAGGGGTGGGCGCAGGCATCTTCGCTTCGTTCGATCTGTGCCTGGTGGCGTGCCCGGCAGACCAGCTGAAGGCTGCTGCGCAGCGCGTGGCGCGCCTGCTGGAGATGCCGGTGGGCGAGGCGTTGGCGCGCTGCCGTGCGTTGCCGCTGGTGCTGGGTGAAGCGCTGGATCGTCGCCGCGCGCAGGCGATCAAGGATGATTTCGAAGCGATCGGTGCGACCGTGCAGGTGCACGGGTTCAAGCCGTTCCCGTGGATGGATGCGCCCGTATTGCGGTAGTGCCGGCCGCTGGCCGGCAACCTCAGGTTCGTTGGATCATTGCAGTTGCCGGCCAGCGGCCGGCACTACCAAGCCTGGGTAAATCACCCGGCGGCCAGCAACTGCGGCTGCAGCGCGCTGAAGATCCGCGCCAGCCGCTCCGCCCATGCCTGCTGCCCGGCGGCATCGGCGATCAGGTCCTGGCGGATCTCCAGTTCCACGTGCACCAGACCGCGGCCCTCGCCATGCACCGGCACCGCGTAGTCGCTGGTACTGCTGACCGAATACGGTTCGTTGTCGCCCACCACCAGGCCGCCTTCGTCGCGCAGTGCCTGCAGCAGTGCATGCGCAAAGCGCGTGTCCTGGTGGTACAGCACGCCGGCATGCCACGGCCGCTGCGCGCCGTTCATCGCTGGGGTGAAGCTGTGCATCATCACCAGCAGGGTGGGGCGACCGGCATCGCGGCGTGCGTCCAGTTCGGCGTCGATGCGTGCGTGGTACGGCGCGTGGATCGCATCGATGCGCTGTTGCCGCTGTGCCACTGACAGACCGGCATTGCCCGGTACCACGGTGTGGTCGCTCACTTCCGGAATCAGCGTGGGCGAGGCCAGCGGGCGGTTGCAGTCGATCAGCAGCCGCGAATAGGTCTGTTCGATCGCCCAGGCATCCAGCCGTTCGGCCAGTGCGCGGGTGGTGCCGGCAATGCCGATGTCCCAGCCGATGTGGCGATCCAGTTCGGCCTGTGGCAAGCCCAGGCCGGCGAGGGCGCGCGGCACCTGCTGGCCGGCGTGGTCGGCCAGCAGTAGGTACGGCGACGCGCCTTGAGCCCGGTGGATCGCGTAGATTGCCGGATCATCGGCGCCGAGCAGCGCAGGCAGCGCATGCAGATCGGCGTCAGCCACGCGGGCGCCCGTCCAGGTGGTGCTCGATCATCCACAGGCCGGCCCACAGCTTGGCATCCAGCTCGTAGCCTTCGCCCATCTTCTGCACCAGCCAGGCCGCGGCCTCACTGCGTGGAATCTCGTGCACGGTGATGTCCTCGCTGTCATCACCGCCACCTTCGCCGATCCGGCGCAGGCCGGTAGCGCGTACGAAGGCGATCTTCTCGCTGCTGGCGCCGGACGACGTCGGGCCGATCATCAGCACTTCGGCGTGATCGGCGGTCCAGCCGGTTTCTTCTTCCAGTTCGCGCACGGCCGAGACTTCAATCGATTCGCCGGCGTGGATGTCGCCGACCAGGCCGGCCGGCATCTCGATGGTGGGTGCCTGCAGCGGCACGCGGAACTGCTCGACGAACAGCACCTTGTCCTCAGGGGTGACGGCGATGATGATTGCGGCCAGGCCACCGGCGTGGGTACGTTCGCTGTATTCCCAGGTGCCGCGCACCAGCATGCGCTGGTACTTGCCTTCATAGACGACACGCGGGGCTTCGGTGTTGCGCTGGCTCATGCGGGCTCGCTGGAATTGGAAAAGGATGGAGTGGGAACGGGGTCGGCCACACCGGCGGCATCGAACAGCCGGCGGCGGGTCATCGGGCCGAAGCGCAGGGTCTGGCACAGGCCACCGAGCAGCTCCGGGTCGGCCGCCTGGCGCAGCAGACCGGGTTGGCTGCCTTCCAGCGGCGCGTCCAGCGCGATGGTGGTCAGCTGGCGCCAGAGCTGGGCGTGCTCGCGCTGTTCGCGCAGGCGCACCGCCATCTGTGCCGCGCCGCGCAGGCGCAGGAACGGCACTTCGTCCAGGCGTTCGTACAGCGCATCCATGCTGCCGAAGTGGGCCAGCAGCACGGCGGCGGACTTGCTGCCGACACCACTGACACCGGGAATGTTGTCCACCGCATCGCCGCACAGTGCCAGGTAATCGGCGATCTGGTGCGCGTGCACGCCGTGCCGCGCCTTCACTCCGGCTACGTCCCAACGCTGGTTGCGTGCGTAGTCCCACTGCTCGTCGTGATCCAGCAGCAGCTGCGACAGGTCCTTGTCGGCGGAGATGATCACCCCGCGGTGGCTGCCACGGTGCACGTGCAGGGCGCTGCCGATCAGGTCATCGGCTTCGTATTCGTGGTGGGCCAGCACCGCAAGGCCCAACGCCGCGCACAGCGCCTTGCAGTGTACGAACTGGCGCTTGAGCGCTTCCGGCGCCGGGTCCCGATTGGCCTTGTAGGCCGGATACAGCCGGTGGCGGAAGCCGCTGTCGAGTGCTTCGTCGAAGGCGATGGCGATGTGCCGCGGGCGCTCGCGTTCGAGCAGATCGAGCAGGAAGCGGGCGAAGCCGTGCACGGCGTTGGTCGGCCAGCCCTGCGCGTCCTGGAACTGGTCCGGCAGCGAGTGCCAGGCGCGGAACACGTAGATGCTGGCGTCGACCAGATACAGCGATGGCGGTGGTGCCGGCAGGCTCATGCCGGTGGCGTCCAGTCGCGCAGCAGGGCCGCCGGATCGGGGCGCTCGCGCTCAGGTACATCGGCCTTGGGTGTACCGATGTGGATGAAGCCGGCGATGCGTTCGCCTTCGACCAGGCCCAGGTGGGCCTGTACCGCCGGATCGAAGGCCATCCAGGCGGTCAGCCACTGCGCGCCGAAGCCCAGCGCCTGCGCGGCCTGCAGCAGGGCGAAGCAGACGCAGCCGGCGGTCATCAGCTGTTCCTGCTCGGGCACCTTCGGGTCTGGCCGCGGGCTGGCCACCACCACGATCACCAGCGGCGCATGGCTGAAACGCTGGCGGTCCTTCTCGAATACTGCCTCGCCGGCATGCGGGTCGCGCTGGCGGCTGCGCTCGGCCAGGAAGTCGCCCAGAGTGTGACGTGCATCGCCGGCGATCTTCAGGAAGCGGAACGGTACGCGCTTGCCGTGGTCGGGCACGCGCACGGCCGAGGCCAGCATGCGCTGCAGGGTGGCTGGATCCGGTCCGGGCTCGCCCAGTTGCCGCGAGGGCACCGAGCGGCGGGCATCCAGGGCAAGCAGGGCAGCGGGATCGGGCATGGAGTCTGAACCGGTCATCACGGGTGTTTGATTATAGTCGGGGTGGTCAATGACGCCGTCTGTGTCGCGTCCCGCCCCTGAATATCAAACTGTGATGAACATCATGCCACTGGCGGGAAAGGGACGACCGCTTCCTCTCGCCTCGTGGGCCTCGCACGGCTTACGATATCTATCTTGCCGGGCCGCCGGTCATGAGGTTTGAAGTGAGGACTGTTTCACTGTCCGTGACGGGCTGGCCGGCCTACCATCGACGTACCGGCACATGGGGTGTGCCGGCCGTCGCGATGTCCATGCTGTCTGTCGTACCAGAGAAGGTGGGGAGCCTTCCCGAATGATGAGCGCGCCCACACCGATGGGATCGCCGGGCCGTGACCCGGTCCAGCTTCAGCGTGCCCGGGACATGGTCCTGCCGGCGCTGTGCCAGGCGTTCGGGGCCGCACTGGCGCGTTTCGACGATGCACTGTTCGACCGCGCCGGCAATGCTGGCTCGTCGCAGCTGCTGTTCCTGGATGCGATGCGCGAGCTGCGCCGTCGCCGTGAGGACATCGCCGCCGCCTTCGCCGGCCACCTGCAGCGGGCCTGGGATGCACTGGCCAGTGGCGAGCCGTTGTCGGCCGAAGCCACCCTGTCCGGGCCGGCCGAGGATGGCCTGAGCCTGCTGGCTGAACATGTACTGGAATCGCGGCTGGCGGTGCGCAATTTCGCCACCGTGCTGCTGCGTGACTTCAAGCCGGTGCTGGCGCGGCTGGACCGCCGCCTCGGCCGCCTGATCGGCGGCGCCGAGCTGGATGCCGATCACGACCCGGTCAGCCCCGAACATCTGGGCGTGGCCATCCATGAGGCCTTTGCCGGCTGCGAACTGGCGCCGGAAGTGCACCTGGTGCTGATCAAGCTGTGCGAGCGCGACCTGCGCGCGCCGGTGGGCCGCATCTACGAGAAGCTGGACGAGCAGCTGGCCGCCGCTGGCGTGATGTCGCAGATGGGGGCGCCGCGGCGTCCATTGTCGGCCGCGCCCGACCCGCGCATGGCGCCCGGGTCGGACGATCTGGGCGAGCCGCGCCACGCGGCGGGCTTCGTATCCGAATTCAGCGATGATGAACAGGCCGCGCCGGCCTGGGCACAGCGCTTCGCTGCGCGCTGGTCCGAGCGCCGTGGCCACATGCAGCAGCACCTCGGGAGCGAGGATGCCGGCAACGGCGAGGCGTATGCCGGCCAGCAGGGAATGCTGCTGGAGGCCCTGCATGAGCTGCTGCAGCAGACCCGTCATGTCCGCGAAGACGCCACCTCGGCCGCGCAGGTCGCGGTTGGCCAGCACCGCCCGTTGAGCCAGCGCGAGATGATGTCGGTGCTGTCGCTGCTGCAGGCCACGCCCAGCGCCACCCTGCGTGCGGCCATCGGCGAGGACGGCGAATCACTGGCGCAGCGGCTGAAGAGTGAAGTGCTGTCCAGCGCCACCCGTCTCGGCGTCGATCCTGGCCAGACCCGGCTGGACCCGCAGGACGAAGATGCGATCGATCTGGTCGGCATGCTGTTCGACGTGATGCTGGACGAACGCGAGCTGGAGGGCCGTTCGCGCGAGCTGATCGGCCGCCTGGTGGTGCCCTTCGTCAAGGTGGCGATGCTCGACCGCCGCATGTTCGTGCAGAAGACCCACCCGGCCCGCAAGCTGCTCAACTCGCTGGCCGAAGCCTGCGAGGGGAATACCGGCGAAAGCCAGGCCGAGCGCATGCTGATGGCCAAGGTCGAGGAAATCATCGAGCGCCTGGTGGCCGAGTTCAACGAGAACCTGGCGATCTTCCTGACCCTGGAAGAAGAATTCCGCGAGTTCCTGGTGCAGCATCGCCGCCGCGTGGAAATCGCCGAGCGCCGCGCCGCCGAAACGCAGCGCGGCCAGGAGAAGCTGGAAATGGCCCGCAGCCGGGCGGGTGCCGAACTGGATCGCCGCATCGGCGATGCCACCCTGCCGCCGGCCATCGCTGAGTTCCTGCGCCAGCCATGGCAGCACCACCTGACCCTGGCGCTGCTGCGCGAGGGCGAGGAGGGCGCGTCGGTGGCCGAGGCACTGAGCCTGGCTGACGGCCTGCTGGAGGAAGTGGCCGAGGCCCGCCGCCAGATCGTCGGCAAGCCGTGGCTGCAGGCCTGGCAGCCGGTGCTGGCCAAGGTATTTGCCAGTGTCGGCGTGCACGGCGATGCCGCCACCGGTGCCATCGACGCCCTGCACGACACCCTGCAGGGCATTGCGGAATCGCGACCGGAACTGCAGCGCGCGCTGCCGGAGCTGCCGCAGGTTGCCTTGCCGGCGCCGCCGGTGGCTGAGTCGCCAGCGGTGGAGCTCGGCGGGCAGATCGACGCCGACGATTTCGACAACGCCGACGCCGACCGCTTCCGACGCATGGAAATCGGCAACTGGCTGGACTTCGTCGACAAGGACGGCAAGGTGCAGGCCGGCAAGCTGTCCTGGGTCAGCCCGATTTCCTCGCGCCTGCTGTTCGTCAACCGCCGCGGCGTGCGCTTCTGCGTGGCCTCGCCGGAAGAACTGGCGGTGATGGTGCGGCTGGGCCGCCTGCGCGCCCACGTCGACGATGGCGCCTTCGACAGCGCGATGCAGGGTGTGATCGATCGGCTGGACCCGGGCAGCGCAACACTGCACTGAGCCGTGGCCGCCTGCTAGGATCGGGAAAACTCACCGATCAGCGGGGACCTGCATGGCCGTGGCGTTGCTGGGGATCAAGGAGACCGCGCCGGGCGAACGGCGCGTGGCGTTGACGCCGGAAACCGCGCGCAAGCTCGGTGCCTTGGGCATCACTGTCTGGTATGAGGCCGGCGCCGGTCTGGCGGCGGGATTTACCGATGCTGCCTATGACGACGCCGGTGCACGTGTGTTCGATGTAGGTCGCTGGGCCGAGATCGATATCCTGCTGTGCGTGCAGGCACCGCCGGTGGCGGTGCTGGAGCAGCTCAAGCCCGCTGCCAGCGTGGTCGGCCTGCTGACTCCGGCCAGTGATCCGGCGCTTGCGGCATTGGCCGCTGGCGACCGCCTGCACCTGTTCCCACTGCAGCAGCTGCCGCGCACCACCCGCGCGCAGGCGATGGATGTACTCAGCTCGCAGGCCGGCATGGCCGGTTACAAGGCGGCACTGATCGCGGCCGAGCGTGCGCCGCGTTTCTTCCCGATGCTGACCACCGCCGCCGGTACCGTGCGTCCGGCCAAGGTGCTGGTAATCGGTGCCGGCGTGGCCGGCCTGCAGGCCATCGCCACCGCGCGCCGCCTTGGCGCGCAGGTGGAAGGTTTCGACGTGCGTCCGGAAACCCGCGAGCAGATCCAGTCGCTGGGCGCGCGCTTCCTTGATCTTGGTGTGAGTGCAGCCGGTGAAGGCGGCTATGCGCGTGCGTTGACCGATGAGGAACGCGCCGAGCAGCAGCGCCGGCTGGCCGACCACCTGCGCAGCGTGGATGTGGTGATCTGCACGGCAGCGGTACCGGGGCGACCGGCGCCGACGATCGTGACTGCCGCGATGGTGGAAGGCATGGCCACCGGCAGCGTCATTGTCGATCTGGCGGCAGAGAGCGGCGGCAACTGCGCACTGACCCAGCCGGGGCAGTGCATCGAACATCAGGGCGTGACCATCGATGGCCCGCTTGGCCTGGCCAGCCGCGGCGCGACCCAAGCCAGCGAGATGTACGCGCGCAACCTGCTCAACTTCGTCGCCTTGTTCGTGCGCGAAGGGGAGCTCAGTTTCGACTGGGACGACGAGTTGCTGGCGAAGACACGCTGGCAGGCGTGAGCCGGTAGCGCCGGTTGCCTTCCCGGTAGATCCACGCCATGCGTGGAGGAACGGCCCAGCGTGCGGACCAGGGTCCGCACCCACCCTGCGGATGCCGGCGTTACCGCGGCTTCGCCGGCGGCGGGTTGTCGCGCACCCAGTCCTTGCGTTGTTCCGGCGTCATCTGCGACCAGCGCTCGCGCAGGGCGTCGCGCTGTTCCGGCGGCATGTTCCGCATCTGACCGAACAGGGCCCGGGCCTGCTCACGCTGTTCCGGGTTCATGTGCTCGAAGCGGCGCAGGCCACGGCGGGCCTTGTCGCGCTCCTCCGGGCTCATCGATTGCCAGCGCTGGCCATGCGAAAGCATGCGCTGGCGCTGGCCGGCATCGGCGCTGTTCCAGCGGTCGCGCAGCGGCGCCAGCAGGGATTCGCGCTGCGCTTCGCTCAGGTGTTCCCACGCCGGCAGCGGTGCGGCCGGCGCAGGGCGTGCGGCAGGGGCGGGCGCGGCGCTCTGCGCCAGTGCCGGGAAGGCCGGCAGCAGCAACAGGGTCATCAGCAGGGGCAGGGTGTGCAGTCGGGACATGATTCACTCCATCGCCAGGTCGGTATCGCCCAGCCACAGGTACAGATCGGGATTTTCGTCGTAGAGCGCGCTGTTGTCTTCCGCCGAGGCAAGCACAGGTGCCGGCGCAGGGCCCGTCAGGGTGCCGTGGCCGGTGAACTGCAGGCCGATACCCAGTGCCACCACCAGTGAACAGGCACTGGCCAGCCACCAGCGCCAGCGCCCGCGATGGGCGGCCGTGGCGCCGTGGCGAGCCTGGCGCAGCCGGGCCAGCGTTGCCGGCGACAGCGCGTGCAGCGACTGCGCGTGCAGGCTGCGCAGGGTGTCATCGGAAGGCAGGGAGCGGTTCACGGATGGGTCTCCAGATAATCCTGCAGCGCCTGGCGGGCGCGTGCCAGATGGGTTTTTACCGCGCCTTCGCTGCAGCCCATGGCGCGGGCGGTGGTGGCCCCGTCCAGGTCCTGCAGCACGCGCAGGGTGAAGGCCTCGCGCTGGCGGGCGGGCAGGCGGCGCAACGCGTCCACCAGCTGTTGGTACTGCTGGCGCTGTTCGTGCGCCTGTGCCGGGTCCGGGCCGGGGTCGGCCCAGTCGATCTCGCCGCCTTCCGCGTCCTGGTTGTCGCGCCAGAACGGCAGTCGGAAGCGGCGCCGGCGCTGCACGTCGATCACGCGTCGGCGCAGGATGCTCCAGAACAGCGGGGCCCATTCGGCAGCCGGCTTGTCGGCGTAGTCCAGCATGCGCAGCAGCGCGTCCTGCACCGCGTCCATGGCGTCTTCGCGCTGGCGCAGGCCGGCCTCGGCGAAGCGGAACGCGCGCGGGCCAACACTGGCCAGGAACGCCTCCAGCGACGCCGGCAGGGCATCGGTCTCGGCGCTCGGGGGGGCGGGGCTGCTCACCAGCACAGGGTACGGTTCCTCGCTCGGGGTCACCATCGACAACGCGTGAGCGCGGCTTCGGTTGACGCCGGGCGCGCACCGGGTTCAGCCCATGGTTATGATGGGACGACGAAGACAGAGCAGGAGCGTTGCCGGTGAGTGACGGGTTCGTAGCGCTGTACATCTTCATGCTGGCAGCCATTGCCGGCCACGTGATCATTTCGCGGGTGCCGGTGATCCTGCATACCCCGCTGATGTCGGGCTCCAACTTCATCCACGGCATCGTGCTGATCGGTGCAATGGTGGTGCTGGGGCACGCGCAGACACCGCTGGAGAAAGCTCTGGGCTTCCTCGCCGTGGTGCTTGGTGCCGGCAACGCCGCCGGTGGCTACGTGGTCACCGCGCGCATGCTGGAAATGTTCAAGCCGAGCGCGCCCAAGGGCGGCAAGGACGAGCCGAAGGAGCCGCAGGCTTGAACATCAGCACCGTCGAACTGCTCGATTGGCTGGTCAAGGCCAGCTACCTCGTCGCCGCCACGCTGTTCCTGCTGGGCCTGCAGCGCATGGCCTCGCCGCTGACCGCGCGCAGCGGCATCCGCTGGGCCGGGCTGGGCATGCTGCTGGCCACGGTGGCGACTTTCTTCCTGCCCGAACTGCACAACGTGCCGCTGATCCTGGTGGCGCTGCTGCTTGGCGCGGGCCTGGCCTGGTGGTCGGCCGGCAAGGTTGCCATCACCGACATGCCGCAGATGGTGGCGCTGTACAACGGCATGGGCGGCGGCTCGGCCGCGGCCATCGGTGCAGTGGAACTGCTGCGCTACGCCTTCCTCGCCAACCGTGATACCAGCCACTGGAGCGCACAGGCGCTGGCCGACCTCGCTGCCCGCCAACCCTCGGGCATGGTGCTGCTGCTGGCGGTGGTCGGCGCGGCCATCGGTGCGGTGTCGCTGTCCGGCTCGGTGATTGCCTGGGCCAAGCTCGATGGCCGCCTGGACAAGCGGGTGACCTGGCCGGGCCAGCAGGTGATGAACCTGCTGGTGGCACTGGCGGTGGTGGTGCTGGCGATCATCGCGGCCAGCACGCTCAACACCTGGGCGATCGTCGCCTTCTTCGTGCTGGCGCTGGCACTGGGCGTGCTGATGACGCTGCCGATCGGTGGCGCTGACATGCCGGTGGTGATCTCGCTGTACAACGCGTTCACCGGCCTGGCGGTGTCGTTCGAAGGTTACGTGCTGGGCAACGAGGCGCTGATCATCGCCGGCATGATGGTCGGCGCGGCGGGCATCCTGCTGACCCGGCTGATGGCCAAGGCGATGAACCGGCCGATCCGCAACGTGCTGTTCTCCAACTTCGGCGGCGGTGCCGGCGGGGAAGCGCAGGCGATCACTGGCGCGCAGAAGCCGATTGAAGCGTCGGACGTCGCGGCGATGATGGCCTACGCCGAACGCGTGGTGATCGTGCCCGGTTATGGCATGGCGGTGGCGCAGGCCCAGCACAAGATCTGGGAGCTGGCGCAGCGGTTGGGCCAGCGCGGGGTGAAGGTGAAGTTCGCGATCCACCCGGTGGCGGGGCGCATGCCTGGGCACATGAACGTGCTGCTGGCCGAAGCGGGTGTGCCCTACGACCTGATCGCCGACATGGACGACATCAACCCGGAATTTGCCAACACCGATGTGGTGCTGGTGATCGGTGCCAACGACGTGGTCAATCCGGTGGCACGTACCGACCCGGCCAGCCCGATCTACGGCATGCCGGTGCTGGATGTGGTCAACGCGCGCAACGTGGTGGTGATCAAGCGCGGCAAGGGCACCGGTTTTGCCGGCATCGAGAATGCGCTGTTCTACGCCGACAACACCCGCATGCTGTACGGCGATGGTGCGGAAGCGGCGGCCTCGCTGGTGAGCGAACTGAAGGCGCTCGACGGCGGGCATTGAGCGGCGGCTGCGCCCGGTAGGTGCGGACCTTGGTCCGCACGCATTTGCCGGCCAGCGGCCGGCACTACCGAATCCATGCGTGGTGGTTGCATCTGGTAGGTGCGGACCTTGGTCCGCACGCTTCTGCCGGCCAGCGGCCGGCACTACCGAATCCATGCGTGGTGGTTGCATCGGGTAGGTGCGGACCTTGGTCCGCACGCTTCTGCCGGCCAACGGCCGGCACTACCTGCCGGTGGGTCAGCGCGCCAGCCAGGCGCCCACGGCCAGGCCCAGGGCCAGCCAAAGCCATTCCATCGCGCCGTTGGCGAGGGTGATCAGGGTCCAGGCCAGGTGCGGGCCCATCCGCAGGGTGGCGTCCCACAGGTCCAGCCCGATCGAGCCGCCCATCCACGCGCTGGCGATGGCCCAGTTGGCCACGGCCGCCACCAGCACGGTGCCCAGCACGACCAGGGCGATGCGCAGCCGGCCCGGGCCCAGCGTGCCCATGCGCAGCATGAACACCAGTTCCAGGGCGGTCAGTACCGCCATCCAGCCGACCTGCCGGCCGGTCATCAGCGCCAGCATCATCCAGGCGAGGGGAGCAACAAGCAGACCCAGCAACAGCATGATGGGCCAGAGCCAGGTCACGGTCCTGGCACGCGCGGCATTGGAGGACATCGAAGCTCCCTGAAGATCACCCACAGGATACTGTGGTTTGCCGCAGTGCACCGGCGGCGGCAGGGCGGCTGGGCTAGAATGCCGTCTTGCGTGGCCTTGGCCACGGCCCCATATCGGTCCCCATGTATTCCCGTAGCAGCGAACCTGTCCACTTCGAACGCGATTGCGAGGCCGTGATGGTCCCGCAGGGCGACACTGTGACCCTGCCCGCCGGCAGCTATGGGTACATCACCCAGGCGCTGGGTGGCAGTTATTCGGTGTTCGTCGAGGGCAACCTGTTCCGCATCGCCGGCAAGGACGGCGACGCCATCGGCAAGGAGGCACCGGCACCGCTCGAGCTGCCGGCCGACGCCACCGATGAACAGGTGGAACAGCTGGTGTGGCAGCAGCTGCGTACCTGCTTTGATCCGGAAATTCCGGTGAACATCGTCGAACTGGGCCTGGTCTACGAGGTCGAGATCAAGCACCTGGACGAAGGCAAGCGCGAGATCGACGTGAAGATGACCCTGACCGCACCGGGCTGCGGCATGGGCGAGATCCTGGTCGACGACGTGCGCAGCAAGCTCGAAATGATCCCGACGGTGGCCGAGGCCGACGTCGACCTGGTGTTCGACCCGCCGTGGAACCAGCACATGATGTCCGAGGCGGCCCGGCTCGAGACCGGCATGCTTTGACCCACGGCCCGCAGTGACGCGGGCCGGGCATTACCCGCAACCAGAACAGGAAATCTCCGGTGTCCCAGTCCATTCCCAGCTTCGCCGTCACCCGTTCGGACCACCCGCGCAGCGCTGAAGAGCGCGCCCAGATCCTGGAGAAGCCGGGTTTCGGCCTGCACTTCACCGACCACATGGTGGAAGTGCGCTGGGACAAGGACACCGGCTGGCACAACGCCAACGTGCGCGCCTATGGCCCGCTGCAGCTGGACCCGGCCGCGGCCGTGCTGCACTACGGCCAGGAAATCTTCGAGGGCATCAAGGCCTACCGCCATGCCGACGGTTCGATCTGGACCTTCCGCCCGGATGCCAACGGCCGTCGCCTGCAGCGTTCGGCGCAGCGCCTGGCGCTGCCGGAACTGCCGGTGGAGATCTTCGTCGAATCGCTGAAGCAGCTGATCGCCGTCGACAGCGCCTGGGTGCCGTCGGCCGATGAGTCGAGCCTGTACTTCCGTCCGTTCATGATCGGCGACGAAGCTTTCCTCGGCGTGCGCGGCGCGCACAAGGCCGGCTACTACGTGATCGCCAGCCCGGCCGGCCCGTACTTCGCCAAGGGCGTCGCCCCGGTGTCGATCTGGCTGTCGACCGAGTACGCACGTGCGGCCAAGGGTGGCACCGGTGCCGCAAAGTGCGGTGGCAACTACGCCGCCTCGCTGCTGCCGCAGCAGAAGGCACAGGCACAGGGCTGCTCGCAGGTGCTGTTCCTCGACCCGGTCGAAGGCAAGTACCTGGAAGAACTGGGTGGCATGAACGTGTTCCTGGTCTACAAGGACGGCACGCTGGTTACCCCGCAGCTGTCCGGCAGCATCCTCGAAGGCATCACCCGCGAGAGCATCCTGCAGCTGGCCCGCGACCGCGGCATGAAGGTCGAAGAGCGCAAGGTCACCATCGATGAGTGGAAGCAGGGTGTGACCTCGGGCGAGATCGCCGAAGTGTTCGCCTGCGGTACCGCTGCGGTGGTCACCCCGATCGGCCAGCTGAAGGGCGAAGGCTTCTCGGTGGGCGACATCAACGCCCCGGCCGGCGAAGTGACCATGTCGCTGCGCAAGGAACTGACCGACATCCAGTACGGCCGCCTGCCGGACCGCCACAACTGGCTGGTCAAGCTGGGCTGATCGCCCGCGTTGAACCGGTAGCGCCGGGCCATGCCCGGCGGCGCTTCTTGAAAGCCCGTCCCAGTGACGGGCTTTCTGCGTTGTGGGCCCGCCCGTCGACCGCAGCAGGCGGGCGCTTGACGCAAATAGGTTTGCGATGCAAACTAAATTCAAGCGACCCCGATGGAGCGTGTCATGCAGCAGCCGTCCGTCATTGATCCTTCCTCGCGCCTGCAGGCGCTGACCCGTGAATATTCGCGGTACTCGCGAAGTGCCGGGGGCCTGTCGGCGATGGCAGGCGGCATTGCCTGCCTGGCCTCGTTCCTTACCGGCGCGCTGCTGCCGACCACCCTGGCGCTGCGCATCGTGCTGATTGCCGTGCCGGTGCTGTGGATCGTCGGCAAGCAATGGCTGGCACGCCGTTACTACCAGCGGCTGGGCCAGGTCGAGGAGCAGGTCACGCCGGTCGAGCGCAATTTCCAGCGCTTCTTCATTGCCTTCACCGCGCTGGTAAGCGTGCTGGTGATCGGCAGCGTGCTGACCCGGCTGGCGCCGATGGGCGAGCTGCCCTGGGACCTGCGCGCCATCGGTTACCTGGCCGTGGTAGCGCTGCTGCCCTGGGTGGTGTGGCGCTGGCTGCGTACACCGCTGGAGTTCATCGTGGGCGTGTTCCTGTTGTGCCAGGCCGCGCTGGCCTTCACCGGGCAGACGTATGGCTTCGGCCCGAGCACGGCGGTGTTCCCGCTGGCATCCATCGCACTGATCGTGGTCGGCTGGCGTGACCACCAGCGCTTCCACCGGCTGCAGGTAGAGATGCGCGCGTTCATGGCGGCGCGGACGAACGCCGAATGACCCAGCTGCCTGACTCCAGAGCGCTGCTCCAGCTCGACCGCTTGATCCACGAGCCGGCACGCCTGCTGATCCTGTCGATCCTGGCAGGTGCCGAATCGGCCGAGTTCGGCTTTGTCGAACATCTCAGCGGGTTGAGCAAGGGCAACCTCTCCAGCCATCTGAGCAAGCTTGAAGCGGCAGGGCTGGTCGCAATCGACAAGTCGTTCCGCGGCAAGCGCCCATTGACCACCCTGCAGTTGACGCCGATGGGCCGCACTGCCCTGGCCGAGTACCGCACGCAGCTGGCGGCGATCGTTGCCGGCATTCCCGATCCGGATCGAAAGGACGCCTGACATGACATTGCTCCCGCGCCTGTTTGCAGTTCTGGTTGTTTCCTTCTCTGCCCTCATCGGCGCGGCCGCGGCCGCAGATCCGCGCCAACAGGGAGCTGCGCTGACCACGCAGTTCTACGAAGGGCACATCGACGCCCTGTGGGAACGGATGACGCCGCAGATGCAGGCGGGGCTGCAGTCCCCGCAGAACCTGGTGGCGCTGCGCGAGCAGGTGCTGGCGGGCTGGGGCGCAGAAACCGAGCTGGTCAGTGAGAAGGTCGAGAAGGTTGATGGATTCGACACCTATCTGCGGCAGGCGCGCTTCGCCAGGAGCCCGGACCTGATCCAGGTGCTGTGGGCCATCGATGCCGACGGGCGGATTGGCGGCTTCTACATCCGCCCGCTACAGACCACGCCGCCGCAGGCCGCAGCGAGCGGGTTCCTCGACTACCAGACCCGCACACGGCTGCAACTGCCGTTCGATGATGAGTACTTCGTGTTCTGGGGCGGGCGTACCGTCGAACAGAACTACCATGCGGCGCATGCCGGCCAGCGCTTCGCGCTGGATCTGCTGGTGGTCCGCGATGGCCGCTCGCACCGTGGCGATGGCCTGCGCAACGATGATTACTACTGCTTCGGTCGCCCGATCCTCGCGCCCGCCGACGGCACGGTGGTGGAGGTGATCGAGGGTGTCGCCGACAACGTGCCGGGCCAGATGAATGCCGCCCAGCTCACCGGCAACCGCGTCATCGTCGACCACGGCAACGAGGAATACTCGGTGCTGGCGCACCTGCGCCAGGGCAGTGTGCGTGTGGCGCAGGGACAGGCTGTCCGCAGCGGCGCGCATCTCGGTGACTGCGGCAACAGCGGCAACTCCTCCCAACCGCACCTGCACTACCAGCTGCAGGCCGGGCCCGTGTTCGGTGTCGGCGAAGCGCTGCCGGCACAGTTCTCCGGTTATGTGGCCGATGACCAGCCAGTTGCACGCGGCGAGCCGGTCAAAGGTCAGCGGATCCGGCCAGCGGGCGTTCCGCGGGCCAAGTAGTCAGCGCGTCCGACGCGGCGGGCAGGTGCGCCGTGCGGTCGTCGGTGTGAGCCGTGGACGCCGATGTCGGCAAAGTCATCGCAGGACACGTGATGACCCAGTCAGGTGCGTGCAGGGCAGGAGAAAGTTCCTTCACCTTCACAAACCCTCGACCCAAAAAGTCTCAGAACGAACATTTCATCTTGCTGAAAAGACGCTGAAAATCTTGTGGTGTCCGGTTTTGGTCATTAGCGTCATCTGCACGGCGGATCGTTAGGGGGATCCGCTGGCTCGCCGGACTTCGAACCTCGCCAACGCAAGCCAGCCCAGGGTTCGGGCCGGTGCTTCTGCCGATTCCGGCATTCACACCACAAGAAAGGGAAATACGATGTCCCAGGTAACGCAACCGCGTGTGCGTCGAGTGTGGGTGGTCCTTGGTGCGTCCGTTCTGTCATCGCTGCTGCTGGCCACGCCTGCGCTGGCCGGTGATGTCCAGCTCAGCGGCCTGCAGTCCGCACAGACCCACCAGCGTTTCATCGTGAAGTACCGCGACGGCAGCGCGCCGGTGGCCAACACCACCGCACTGGCCTCTTCGCTGAAGAGCGCCGCCGCCGGCCTGGCCAGCAGCCAGGGCCGCGCGCTGGGCCTGCAGCAGGTCCGCAAGCTGGCCGTCGGCCCGACCCTGGTCAAGACCGATCGTCCGCTCGACCAGGCCGAATCCGAGCAGCTGATGCGCAAGCTGGCCGCCGACCCGAACGTGGAATACGTTGAAGTCGACCAGATCATGCGTGCCACGCTGACCCCGAACGACACCCGCTTCAGCGAGCAATGGGGCTTCGGCACCTCCAATGCCGGCATCAACATCCGGCCGGCCTGGGACAAGGCCACCGGCACCGGCGTCGTGGTCGCTGTGATCGATACCGGCATCACCAACCATGCCGATCTCAACGCCAACATCCTGCCCGGCTATGACTTCATCAGCGACGCGGCGATGGCGCGCGACGGCAACGGCCGCGACAACAACCCGAACGATGAAGGCGACTGGTACGGCGACAACGAGTGCCAGGCGGGCTACCCGGGTTCGAACTCCAGCTGGCACGGTACCCACGTGGCCGGCACGGTAGCGGCGGTGACCAACAACAGCACCGGCGTGGCAGGTACTGCGTTCAACGCCAAGGTCGTGCCGGTGCGCGTGCTCGGCAAGTGCGGCGGTTACACCTCCGACATTGCCGACGCGATCGTGTGGGCGTCCGGCGGCAGCGTCAGCGGCGTGCCGGCCAATGCCAATCCGGCCGAGGTCATCAACCTCTCGCTGGGCGGCGGCGGCAGCTGCTCGACCACCTACCAGAACGCGATCAATGGCGCTGTCGGGCGTGGCACCACCGTGGTGGTCGCCGCCGGCAACAGCAACACCAACGTGTCCTCGTCGGTGCCGGCCAACTGCCCGAACGTGATCGCAGTGGCGGCCACCACCTCGGCCGGTGCGCGTGCCAGCTTCTCCAACTATGGCAACGGCATCGACATCTCGGCACCGGGCCAGGGCATCCTGTCCACCCTCAACAGCGGCACCACCACCCCGGGCAGTGCCAGCTACGCTTCGTACAACGGCACCTCGATGGCGGCACCGCACGTGGCCGGCGTGGTCGCGCTGATGCAGTCCGTAGCCCCGAGCCCGCTGAGCCCGGCGCAGGTGGAGAGCATCATCAAGAGCACTGCACGTCCGCTGCCGGGCGCCTGCTCGGGCGGCTGCGGCGCCGGCATCATCGACGCCGACGCGGCCGTGGCTGCGGCGATCAACGGTGGCGGCCCGAACCCGGGTGGCAACGTGCTGCAGAACAACGTTCCGGTCACCGGCCTCGGCGCTGCCAGCGGCGCTTCGCTGAGTTACACCGTGAACGTTCCGGCCGGCAGCACCCAGCTGCGCGTGGCGATCAGTGGCGGCAGCGGTGATGCCGACCTGTACGTGCGCCAGGGCAGTGCCCCGACCGATACCGCCTACACCTGCCGCCCGTACCTGAGCGGCAACAGCGAGACCTGCACCATCAACAGTCCGGCTGCCGGCACGTGGTATGTGCGGGTGAAGGCCTACAGCACCTTCTCGGGCCTGACTCTCAACGCCCAGTACTGAGCCCAAGCCCCTCTCCATGGGCACGCCCCGGCTCCGGCCGGGGCGTTTTTGCATGGGGACGCGCGGTGATACGAGCCGCCGCGTCGTGGTGGGTGCCGACCTTGGTCGGCACGCTGTTCCTCACACCGATTCGAAGCGGTTCGCGGCCACGTTCTTGCGCACGTGCTGCGGGTCGAAAATCCGCCCGTTCATCGCGATGTACACGCCGCTCGGCAGCGACTGCACCGCACCGATCGCGCAGCCGATGTTGAACTCCGCATCCGAGCCGCGGAAACGCGCCGGGCTCAGCGCGCCGGTCATCACGATGGTCTTGTCCGGGATCGTCGCCAGCACCTGGCCGGTCTGCACCATCGAATCGGTGCCGTGGGTCACCAGCACGTGGCGGGTCGGCTGCGCGGCGATGGTGGCGCGGATCAGTTCGCGGTCCTCATCGTTGATGTGCAGCGAATCCTTGCGCAGGATCGGAATCACGTTGAAGCGGAACGTCACGCCCAGCTCGCGCAGGATCATGCCGATCTGGGGGTCGCCGATCTGGTAGTCCGACTTGTCGTCGAAGTAGATCTTGTCGATCGTGCCACCGGTGGTGACGACCAGGAGCTCTTCCATCATGTGCATGCGCGAAACCAGGACAGGTACAGCGGCGCGGGGCCAGGAACACAGATGATACGGCCCGGCGGGCGCAGCGTCAGCGTCGCTTGCCGAAGCGGGCGCGCAGCCCGGGGAGGCTGGCGCTGAAGATCACCAGCAGGGCCAGCGCGATCTCGATCAGCGCCAGCCAGCGTGTTTCCGGGTGGCTCCAGGCACTCATCACCCCGTGGCTGAACCAGCCCAGGGCCAGCACCGAGGCCCAGAAACCGGCCTTGCGCCAGCCCAGTCGCAGGGCAACGGCCAACGCCAGCGGCGGCGCGGTGAACACCAGCTGGGTGGCCAGCCAGTGCTTGTCATTGATGAACCAGCCGGCGAACAGCGCGGCCAGCCCCATCAGGGCCAGCAGCAGGGCCGTGCGCGGCGCGGCGCTCATCGGGCCAACCGCTGCGCGATGTCGGCCACCCGGCGGCCCAGCGCGCGCGCCAGCACGGCTTCATCGTCGGTCGGCTGCGGGTCGTCGGCTGCACCGGCCACATGGCTGGCGCCATACGGCGTGCCGCCACTGGTGGTGTGGCTCAGCGCCGGCTCGGTGAACGGGATGCCGACGATCACGCAGCCATGGTGCAGCAGCGGCACCTGCATCGACAGCAGGGTCGATTCCTGGCCGCCATGCATCGAGGCGGTGGAGGTGAACACGCCGGCCGGCTTGCCGGAGAGGGTGCCGTTGACCCATTCGGCGCCCAGCCCGTCGAGGAAGTGCTTGACCGGCGCCGCCATGTTGCCGAAGCGGGTGGGGCTGCCAAGCAGCAGGCCCTGGCATTCGACCAGGTCCTGCACGCTCACGTAGGGGGCACCATCGTCGGGGACCGGAGGTTGTGCGGTCTGGGTCACGGCGGCCACCGGCGGCACTGTGCGCAGGCGCGCGGTCATGCCCGGCACTTCGCCGATGCCCCGCGCGATCTGGCGCGCCAGCCGTGCCACTGAACCGCCCCGGCTGTAGTACAGCACCAGAATCTCGCCCATCGTGCCCGCTTCTCCTCGTCGTGTGGCCACCAGTATGGCTATCCTGCGAGCATTCCGCATCGGGTACCCTTTCGCCGATGGAACCTTTGGATACGCTCAACCTGTGGATGGAGCGCGCGCGGGATCGCGCACGGGCCATCAGTTTCGGCCGCTTCCTGTGGCATCGCTTCCTCGACGACCGCCTGTTCCAGGCGGCGGCGGCGCTCGCGTACACCACGGTGTTCGCGCTGGTGCCGCTGGCCATCGTGGTGTTCGGCGTGCTCTCGGCCTTCCCTGTCTTCGACCGCTGGAGCGACCAGCTCAGCGATTACGTCTTCTCCAACTTCGTGCCCAACGCCGCGCGTGCGGCCGAAGGCTACCTGCGGCAGTTCTCGGCCAGTGCCGGCCAGCTCACGGCTGCCGGCTTCATCGCACTGGTGGTCTCGTTGCTGATCACCCTCAACAGCGTTGAAGAGACCTTCAACCAGATCTGGCGGGTCGGCTCGACCCGGCCCAAGCTGACCCGCTTCCTGGTCTACTGGACCGTGCTGACCCTGGGCGCAATGCTCGCTGCCGCTTCGCTGGCGGTGTCGGCGCGGGTGTTCGCGATGCCACTGTTCGGCACCCAGGAGGGCCGCTGGCTGGCCGAGTTCGCGCTGCGGCTGGCGCCGATCCTGATCGAGTTCGTCTGCATCACGCTGATGTTCCGGGTGGTGCCGCACCACACCGTGAAATGGCGGCACGCGGTGCCCGGCGCGATTCTCGCGGCGGTCATCCTGGAACTGGTGAAGTGGGGCATCGGCGCCTACCTGGGCAGCTTCCAGTCCTACCAGAAGCTCTACGGCACGGTCGCCTTCGTGCCGATCCTGCTGCTGTGGATCTACCTGTGCTGGGTGGCGGTGCTGCTGGGCGCGTCGCTGTCCTCGTCGATGGCCGCCTTCCGCTACCAGCCGGTGGAACTGCGCCTGCCGCAGGGCTACGAGTTCTATGGCCTGCTGCGCCTGCTCGGCCGCTTCCACCATGCCCGAGCCAAGGGCAAGGGCCTGGCCGATGATGAAATCCTGCGGCTGGAGCCGATGCTGACCGATTCGCTGCTGCAGGACCTGGCCTGCAACCTGCAGGAGATCGGCCTGCTGCGCCGCGATGAACGTGGCGAATGGCTGCTCTCGCGCGACCTGGACCAGGTCAGCCTGGCCGATCTGTACGAATGTACCCAGTTGCGCATTCCGGTAGCCGAGCAGCATCTGCCATACCGCGACGACACACTGGGCCGTGCTGCGCTGGCGGCACTGGACGATCTGCGACTGCCCCTGCGCGAACGCCTCAAGCGCAAGGTCAGCGATATCTACACCGATTCCGGAGACATGCCATGACCCGCAAGACCCCGTTGCTGCTCCCGCTGGCCCTGTTGCTGGCGCTGTCGGCCTGCAAACCGGCCCAGGAGCCGACCCCCGCCAGCAGCCAGCCGCCAGCACAGGCACCGACGCCGACCACACCGGCACCGGTCGAAGAGACCCCGGCCGAGCGCACCACTGCCGAGTTCCCGACGCTGAGGATGAAGGCGGTGGATGGCAGCGACTACGACCTGGCCGCGCACCGCGGCAAGTGGGTGATCGTGAATTTCTGGGCGACCTGGTGTGCCCCGTGCCGCAAGGAGATGCCGGAGCTGTCGGCCCTGCATGCGATGCGTAGCAACATCGAGGTGGTTGGCTTGGCCTATGAGGATATCGAGGTGCCGGAGATGCAGTCGTTCCTGACCAAGCACCCGGTGACCTATCCGATCGTGATCGTGGACCCGTTCGATCCGCCGGCGGACTTCGCCACGCCGCGAGGCCTGCCGTTGACGCATCTGCTGGATCCGCAGGGCAAGCTGGCGCACACCTTCCTCGGCCCAGTGACGGCCGCCGACATCGAAAAGCAGATCGCCAGCGCAAAGTAGTGGGTTGGTCGGCAGGGCCTGCGGCCCTGCACCCGTGGAGGCCAGAGCAACAGCAACGGCAACAGCCGAAGCAAAGGCGGGTCTCCTGAGGGATGGCGGGGTGGGGCCGGTTGCGGCGTCCCCGCACTCCGACACCGCCCCACCACCCCACGGAATACCCGCTGTTGCTGTTGCTCTGGCCTCTGCAGGTGCAGGGCGCAGCCCTGCCGACCCACCCTAATCTTCGACCGGGAACTCCTCGATCGGCTTCAGTACATCGTAGTGCTCGCGATGCAGCTTGCCCTTCAGCTTCGGCAGCTCCGGCAACGGCGCATCCACCCGCGTGTCCGGCAACCGGTCCAGCAGGTTGCGCACCAGCGTCAGCCGGCCCAACCGCTGGTCGTTGAAATCCACCAGCGTCCACGGTGCCGCCTCGCGATGCGTCGCGCGCAGCATCGCCTCGCGGGCCTCGGTGTAGGCGCTGTACTTGCTGCGGGATTTCAGGTCCACCGGGGAGAGCTTCCAGCCCTTCAGCGGATCGAGGTGGCGCTCGGCGAAGCGTTTTTCCTGCTGTTCCTGATCCACGCACAGCCAGTACTTGAACAGCAGGATGCCGTCGTCCACCAGCAGTTGCTCGAATACCGGCGCCTGATGCAGGAACTGCTGGTACTCGGTTTCGCTGCAGTAGCCCATCACCCGCTCCACGCCGGCACGGTTGTACCAGCTGCGGTCCATCAGCACGATCTCGCCGGCGGCCGGAAGGTGCGAGGCGTAGCGCTGGAAATACCACTGCGTGGCTTCGCGGTCGGTCGGCTTGGGCAGTGCCACCACCCGGCATTGACGCGGGTTGAGGTGCTGGCTGATGGCCTGGATCGCGCCGCCTTTGCCTGCGGTATCTCGGCCTTCGAACAGCACCAGCAGGCGTTGCCCGCTGTGCTGCACCCAGCGCGCCATCGCGGTCAGTTCCAGCTGCAGCGGCAGCAGCAATTCGTCGTAGTCCTTGCGCTTGAGCTTGGCCATCATCACACCACGCGGGGAGGGAGCCCGAGCGTAGCGCAGGGATCGCTCAGGCGATGTCGAGGCCCTGCCAGCCATGCTCGCCGGCCAGTCGCTGCAGCAGCGCCGACAGGTCGCGGGCGAAGCTGGCCATGTCGAACAATCCACTGCGCTCGCGTGCCTGCGCCAGCTCGGCGTGCAACGCTGCCAGTGCTGCCGGGTCGTTGCCCAGCACGCTGGCGGTGGCGATGAATGCCGCATCGTCGGCGACATTCATCCGTGCCAGCCCCAGATGGTGATTGAGGCTGCCGGCCACGCGCGCGGCGAAGGTGTCGCCCGGGCAGGTCAGTACCGGGCAGCCGGCCCACAGCGCATCGGAGGCGGTGGTGTGTGCGTTGTACGGATGCGTGTCGAGGAACAGGTCGGCCAGCGGATAGCGAGCCAGGTACTGCGGATGTGGCAGCTTGGCCATGAACACCAGGCGGGCCGGGTCCAGGCCGGCAGCCTGCGCGGCGGTGCGCAGGCGGGCGTCGGCCTGGCCGGGACCGGACAGCAGCCACAGCACGCTGCCGGGCACCGCCTGCAGCACCGCGAAGGCGCGGCCCATGCTGCGTGGATTGAGCTTGTAGCTGTTGTTGAAGCAGCAGAACACCACGCCCTGTTCGGGCAGGCCGCACTCGGCCCGGGACGGTGCCGGTTCGAGCAAGCGGGTGTTGTCCGAGGGCTGGAACGCACGCGGCAGGCGCAGTACGCGCTCGCTGTAGTGGGCTTCCAGTGACGGCGGCAGAACGAAGCTGTCGCCGATCACCGCATCCATCCACGGCGCACCGGACGTGCCGGGATAGGCCAGCCAGTTCAACTGCAGCGGGGCAGGGCGCATCGCCAGCACTTCCGGCGTACCGCCGCCGCCCCAGCCGCGCAGGTCGAACAGCAGGTCGATGCCCTGTGCGCGGATGCGTGCAGCAGTGTCTGCATGGCGCAGCGCGGCCACATCATGCAGCTGCGTGGCCACCTGCAGGCGCTGGCGGATGCGGCTGCCGTCATCGTGGTTCAACGCGAACAGGTGCAGCTGCAACGCCGGGTCACGACGCAACTGCTCGAACAGGGCCACGGTCAACAATCCGGTGGGATGGGCGCCGAAACCATTGGAAAGGAAGCCGACCCGCAGCGGGCCCTGGGAACGCACCTTCACTGGCGGCAACGGCCGCACTGAAGTGGCAACGGCGGATGCACGGGCACGCGCGCAGGCCAACTGCTCGGCTGCGCTGGCATCTTCGCTGAGGAACGCGAACGGTTCGACCACGCCCTGCCCAGAGGCAAGTGCACCACGTACCTGTACCGCCAGCGCGTCCACGTCCTGCCAGTCGCACAGGCGACGCTGCCAGGCCAGGCGCTGGGCGGCGATATAGGGTTCGCCCGGCATCAGTGCATGCGCACGGCGATAGGCTGCCGCCGCGCCTTCGGCATCATCGGCATCTTCCAGCGCATGGCCCAGCCACAGGGCAATGCCCGGGTGCTGCGGGGCCAACGCCGAGGCCTGGCCGAGCAGTTTCGCCGCATCGGCATGCGCGCCGGCCATCCAGGCCACGCGGCCCAGCCGCGCCAGCGCTTCAGGGTGGTTCGGGCGCAGCTGCAGTGCACGGCGCGCGGCCTGCTCGCCGGCGGCGATGTCGCCGGCTTCCAGTTCCAGGTCCGCCAGCATCACCCAGGCGACGAAGTCGCCCGGCTGGCGTGCAATCGCCTGTTGCAGGTGCTGCCGCTGCTGCCAGGCCGACATGCGACTCAGCCCGCCGACAACTGGGCCAGGGCGTCGACCTGGTGCTCGTGGCTGAGCCGCTGCAGCAGCGGGTCGAGGTCGCCGGCCAGCACGTTGGGCAGGTCGTACAGGGTCAGGCCTTCCACGCGATGGTCGGTGATCCGGCCCTGCGGGAAGTTGTAGGTGCGGATGCGCTGGCTGCGGTCACCGCTGCCCACCTGCAGGCGCCGCGACTCGGCCTGCGCCGCGTCCTGGCGCTGGCGCTCGGCATCGAGCAGCTGTGCCTTCAGGCGCTTCATCGCCTTGTCGCGGTTGGCGTGCTGGCTGCGCTCGGTCTGGCATTCCACCACCACGCCGGTCGGCACGTGGGTGATGCGGATGGCCGATTCGGTCTTGTTGACGTGCTGGCCGCCGGCACCGGACGAACGGAACGTATCCACCTTCAGGTCGGCCGGGTTGATGACGATGTCATCGACCTCATCGGCCTCGGGAATGATCGCCACGGTGGCCGCCGAGGTATGGATGCGGCCCTGCGATTCGGTGGCCGGCACGCGCTGCACGCGGTGCGTGCCCGATTCGAACTTCAGGCGCGAGAACGCGCCACGCCCGACCACGCGCGCTACCACTTCCTTGTAGCCGCCATGCTCGCCCGGGCTGTCCGATTCGATCTCGACCTTCCAGCCCTGGCGCTCGGCGTAGCGGGCGTACATGCGGAACAGGTCGCCGGCAAAGATCGCGGCCTCGTCGCCGCCGGTACCGGCGCGCACTTCCAGGAACAGGTTGCCTTCGTCACGCGGGTCGCGCGGCACCAGCAGCAGCGCCAGCTCCTGCTCCAGTTCCTGCAGGCGCGCCTGTGCAGCAGCGATTTCCTCATCGGCCAGCTCGCGCAGGTCCGGGTCGGCGCGCATGCCTTCGGCGGCGGCCAGATCGGCCTTGGCACGGGCTTCATCGGCCAGGGCGATGGCGATCGGTTCAAGTTGGGCGAATTCGCGCGAAAGGTCGCGGAAACGAGTGTTGTCGGCGACCACATCGGGTTCGGCGAGCAGGCGTTCCAGTTCTTCGCGGCGCTCGGCCAGCGCTTCCAGCTTACGGCGCAGGGTCGGCGTCATCGGGTCTCACGGGTGGGTGGCGGTAACCCGGCGTGGCCGGGAACAGGCGCTCGGCGGCGCGGGTCAGGTCGGCATCGCCACTCAGCGCGGCCGCACGCAGGGCGGCGGTCGGCGGATGCAGCAGGCGGTTGGTCAGGCCGTGGGCAAGCAGCTCCAGCACTTCGTCGGCCGGCTTGCCGTTGGCCAGTTGCTGGCGTGCGCGCTCCAGCAGCTCGGCACGGGTGGCTTCGCCGAACGCGCGCAGCTGCCGCAGCGGCGCCTGGTGGGCGCTGGCCTGCTGGGTCTCGACGAAGCGCGACACCTGCAGGTCGATGATCGCCTCGGCTTCGGCGGCGGCCTCGCGACGGCCACGGCGGTTGTCTTCCACCGCGCGTTCGAGATCGTCCACGGTGTAGAGGAAGGCGTCGTTGAGCGTGCCGACCTCGGCCTCGATGTCGCGCGGTACGGCCAGGTCGAACAGCAGCATCGGCTTGTGCCGGCGCGCGCGCAGGGCCTTGGCCACCATTTCGCGATGGATCACCGGTTCGCGCGCAGCGGTGGCCGAGAACACCACGTCGGCCTCACCCAGGTGGCGGTCCAGTTCGGTCAGCGGCAGCGCCACGCCACCATGTCGGCTGGCCAGTTCCTGCGCGTGGGCGAGGGTGCGGTTGGCGATCAGCAGCCGGCGTACCTTGCCTTCGCTCAGGTGCCGTGCAGCCAGTTCGATGGTCTCGCCAGCACCGACCAGCAGTACGGTGGAATCGTCCAGCCGCGCGAACGCGTTCTGCGCCAGGCGCACCGCAGCCGACGCCACCGATACCGGGTTGGCGCCGACCTGGGTATCGGTGCGCGCACGCTTGGCCACCGAGAAGGTCTGCTGGAACAGGCGGTCCAGGCGTTGGCCGAGCAGGCCATGGTCGCGCGCGGTCGACCAGGCATCCTTCACCTGGCCGAGGATCTGCGGTTCACCCAGCACCATCGAGTCCAGCCCGGTGGCGACCCGGAACAGGTGGCGCACGGCCTCGGCGTCGGCGTGCTGGTACAGGTAGCCCTGCAGGTCGCCGGCCTGGGTGTGCAGCCACTGGTCCAGCGCCTGTGCCGAATCGGCCACGGCGTACAGCTCGGTGCGGTTGCAGGTGGACAGCAGCACCGCCTCGGCGATCTGCGGGGTATCGCGCAGCGAACCGAGCGCGCGCGGCAATGCCTCACCGGCGAAGGCCGCGCGTTCGCGCAGCTCCACCGGTGCGGTCTGGTGATTCAGTCCGAGCACCCACAGGGTCATTGTTCAGTTGCTTGCGATAAGCTGCTGGCCATTGGACGACATTTTAAGGCCCCGATGCCGACGATGCCCGCATTGATTCGCATCCCCAGTGTTCTGCTGCTGTCCCTGGCCTGCAGCCAGGCCCTGGCGGCGGTGCCGGCCAAGGCCCCCGTGCGGGCCGCGGCCACTGAGGAACTGGCGCTGGAACCGGTGATGGCCGGTGAGTTCGCCCTGCAGGCCGGCAAGCTGGCCGAGGCCGCGCGCTGGTACCTGCAGGCGGCCCAGCAGACCGACGGCGACGCTGGCCTGGCCGAGCGCGCGACCCGCATTTCCATGCTCGCCAACGATGATGCCAGCGCCGCCAAGGGCCTAGCCCTGTGGCAGCAGCGCGCCCCGCGTTCGTTGACCATGCGCAGTGCGGCCGGTGCACTGGCCATGCGCCAGGGCGATGTGAAGGCGGCCCGCACCGAACTGCAGGGCCTGCTGGCCGACCCCGACGAGCGCGGCTGGAAGTTCGCCCTGGCCGCACTGATCGGTGGCGGCCGTGATCCAGCGGTGCCCGCGCAGGTGCTGGGTGAGCTGGTCGACGCCAATGCCATTCCGCCGAAGATCGAAGCCTGGCAGGAGTTTGGCCGCCTTGCCCTGCGCATGGAAAAGCCCGAGCTGGCCCGGCGCATGATCGATGAAGTGGTCAAGCGCTTCCCGGAAGAGCCACGTGTGGCGCTGCTGCGTGCCAGCCAGCTGCAACAAGCGGGCGAGACCGGCAAGGCGTTGTCGCTGCTGCACGATGTGGAGCCGAAGACCCGCCAGGACCCGGAACTGCGCAATGCGGTGGCCATTGCCTATGACAGTCTCGGCCAGCCGTCCGCCGCCGAGCGCGTGCTGGCGTTCGGCCCGCAGGACGTGCAGACCTGGGGCATGCGCGCCTCGCTGCTGGCCAAGCAGGGCGACAAGGCCGCGCTGTCCAATCTCTACAACGAACTGTCGCGGCAGGCGGCCAAGCCGGACCCGGCGCAGCGCCTGCTGCTGGGCAAGATCGCCGAGTACCTGAAGCGTTATCCCGAGGCGGTGCAGTGGTACCACAGCGTGCCCGGTGGCGATGAGCTGAGCGAAGCGCGCCTGCGCGCGGCCAATGCCCAGGCCCTGGCCGGGCGTCTGCCGCTGGCGCTGGAAGAAGTGCATGCGATCCAGTCCGATGCGGTGGTCGACGACGACGTGCGCCGCGACGCCTACCTGCTGGAAGCCGAACTGCGCCAGCGCGCCGACGACAGCGCCGGTGAACTGGATGCGCTGGCCCGCGGCCTGGCCGCTTACCCGGATGACAACGGCCTGCTGTACGCCCGAGCGCTCACCTGGGAACGCCGCGACGACATCCCGCGCGCCGAGGCCGATCTGCGCAAGATCCTGGTGACCGAGCCGGAGAACGTGCCGGCTTTGAACGCGCTGGGTTACACCCTGGCCGATCGCACCGGCCGCCTGCAGGAAGCACTGGAGCTGATCGACCGCGCCCGCGTGGCCGAACCGGACAACGCCGCCATCGTCGACAGCTATGGCTGGGTGCTGTATCGCCTGGGCCGCAAGGAAGAGGCACTGGTGCAGCTGCGCCGGGCCTGGACCCTGGCCAAGGACCCGGAGATCGCTTCGCACGTTGGCGAAGTGCTGTGGGTGCTGGGCAAGCACGATGAGGCCCGTCATTTCTTCGAGGAAGCGGCCAAGCTCGACCCTGAAAACCGCGCGCTGCTGCGCGCCCGCGAGAAATTCAATCCATGAGTGTTTCCCTGATCCGGCCGCTGCTGTTGGCGGCCGCGACCCTGGCGGTCAGCGCCTGCACCAGCGTCGGCACGCAGAAGACCCCGGCGCCGGCGGTGGTAGAGATCGTGTCCGCCGAAGCCGCGCAGGCCGAGGCCGCGCGCGTGGCCGCGCTGCAGGCACAGCCGGACTGGGCCTTCCAGGGTCGGGTCGCGGTCAGCAAGGGCAAGGATGGCGGCAGTGGCCGCATCGACTGGAAGCAGGACGGCCGCCGCTACGTGGTCGAACTGAGCGCGCCGGTGACCCGGCAGAGCTGGAAGCTGACCGGCGATACCCATTCCGAAGCCGGCCGCCTGGAAGGGTTGGCCGGTGGCCCGCGTGACGGCGAGGACGCCCAGCAGCTGCTGTTGGAGGCGACCGGCTGGGACATTCCGGTCAACCAACTGCCGGAGTGGATCCGCGGGCTGGTGGCCGGCGACGCCGCCGGCCCTGAGACGGTCGAGCGCGACGGTGAAGGCCGACCGCGCCGCATGCAACAGATGGGCTGGCAGGTGCAGTACCTGGACTGGTACCCGGCCGAGGCCGGGCGCCCGGCCGTGCCGCGCCGGATCGAGGCCAGCAATGGTGACGCCAAGGTGCGCCTGCTGGTGGACCAGTGGGGGCAGGGCACGCCATGAGCGGGGCAGCCGATGACGCGGGCTGGTCCTGGTGGCCGGCCCCGGCCAAGCTGAACCTGTTCCTGCACATCACCGGCCGCCGGGCCGACGGCTACCACGAGCTGCAGACCGTGTTCCGCCTGCTGGACTGGGGGGACCGCATCGGCCTGCGCCTGCGTGAAGACGGCCAGGTGCGTCGGCAGGGCGAGGGCCTGGCCGGCGTGGCCGAGGCCGATGACCTGGCGGTGCGCGCCGCGCGATTGCTCAAAGATGTGGCAAATGTCACGCAAGGTGCGGATATCATCGTTGAAAAGCATGTATCTGCCGGTGGCGGCTTCGGCGGCGGTTCGTCCGATGCCGCCACCGTGCTGGTGGTGCTGAACCGCCTGTGGCGGGCCGGTCTGGACGAGGACGCGCTTGCCGCGCTGGGCCTGCGCCTGGGGGCGGACGTGCCGGTGTTCGTGCGCGGGCGCAATGCCTGGGCCGAAGGGGTGGGCGAGCGCCTGCAGCCGATCGCGCTGGAACCGGCCTGGTATGTGGTGGTTGAACCGGGCGTTCATGTTCCCACCCCGGCCCTGTTCGCAGACCCGGATTTGACGCGCGACAGCCCAGTGGCGAAAATAGAGGACTTCGCTTCCGGAACCTTGGTCGGGAACGCGTTCGAACCGGTGCTGCGCCGCCGTGAGCCTGCCGTCGAGGCAGCGTTCGCAGCGTTGAGCGACATCGGCACGGCGCGGCTGACCGGTTCGGGAAGTGGTTGTTTCGTCGAGTTCGCATCGCAGTCTGCCGCAGAGCAGGGACGGTCGAAGTTGCCGAAGGAGTTGCGGGCAAGGGTGGCAGCGGGCGTTGCGCGTTCGCCACTGCTGGATGCACTCGAGCAACACTGATTTATCAATGCAGGGGCGTCGCCAAGAGGCCCAAGGCACCAGGTTTTGATCCTGGCATTCGTAGGTTCGAATCCTACCGCCCCTGCCAATAGCGGCTGTGTCCGCGCCTTCCAGCGCATCGCCTGCGCGGGACGTGGAAACAACCGCGGTGTTGTCAGCAGCAAGGGTCCATCGGGTCCTTGCCGACTCCGGATCCCCGCCACTCGTCCCCGCCCGAGACAATCATGATGCAAGAGTCCCCGAACCTGCTGGTCTTTTCCGGCAACGCCAACAAACGTCTGGCGCAGAACATCTGCAAGGAACTGGGGGTTCGCCCGGGCAAGGCGCTGGTCTCGCACTTCTCCGATGGTGAAGTGCAGGTGGAAATCGAAGAGAACGTCCGCAAGCAGGACGTGTTCGTGATCCAGCCGACCTGCGCGCCGAGCGCGGAAAACCTGATGGAACTGCTGGTGCTGATCGACGCGCTCAAGCGCGCATCGGTGGCCAGCGTGACCGCCGTGGTGCCGTACTTCGGCTACTCTCGCCAGGATCGCCGCATGCGTTCCTCGCGCGTGCCGATCACCGCCAAGCTGGCGGCGAAGATGTTCAGCACCGCTGGCGCTGATCGCGTGCTGACCGTCGACCTGCACGCCGACCAGATCCAGGGCTTCTTCGATATTCCGGTGGACAACGTGTATGCGTCCCCGCTGCTGCTGGCCGACATCTGGCGCGCCTACGGCACCGAGAACCTGATCGTTGTGTCGCCGGACGTGGGCGGCGTGGTCCGCGCCCGTGCGGTCGCCAAGCGCCTGGATGACGCCGATCTGGCGATCATCGACAAGCGCCGCCCGCGCGCCAACGTCTCCACCGTGATGAACATCATCGGTGACGTCGAAGGCAAGACCTGCGTGATGGTCGATGACATCGTCGATACCGCCGGCACCCTGTGCGCCGCTGCCGCTGCCCTGAAGGCGCGCGGTGCGCTCAAGGTCGCCGCCTACTGCACCCATGCGGTGCTGTCGGGCCCGGCGGTGGACAACATCACCAATTCCCAGCTCGACGAGCTGGTGGTGACCGACACCATCCCGCTGAAGGACGCAGCGCGGGTGTGCAGCAAGATCCGCCAGCTGAGCGTGGCGGAAATGCTGGCCGAAACGATGCGCCGCATCGCCTTCGGCGAGTCGGTCAGCTCGCTGTACGTCGACTGAGTTTTTCGTCCCTGCCGGCAACGGCGGGGACATACCCCGGGTGCTTCTGGTCGCGGAAGCATCTTCAACCGCCACGCCGCAAGGCGCGGCAACAACCTGAGTAGTCGAAAATGTCGAAGACCCATGAAATCAAGGTCACCAAGCGTGAACTGCAGCGTAAGGGTGCGAGCCGCCGCCTGCGTCACGCTGGTGTGATCCCGGCCATCGTGTACGGCGGCAACGCCGAGCCGGTCGCCATCAGCCTGGACCACAACGAAATCTGGCTGGCCCAGCAGAACGAGTGGTTCTATGCCTCGATCCTGGACCTGAACCTGGACGGCCAGGTGCAGAAGGTCCTGCTGCGTGACATGCAGCGCCATCCGTACAAGCAGCTGATCATGCACCTGGACTTCCAGCGCGTGAACGAGAACGAAGCCCTGACCGCTTCGGTCCCGCTGCACTTCATCAACGAAGACACCTCGCCGGCCGGCAAGGCTGCCGACGTCGTGGTCACCCACGAACTGAAGGAAGTGACCATCACCTGCCTGCCGAAGGACCTGCCGGAGTCGATCGAAGTCGACCTGGGCGAGCTGAAGGCCGGTGACGTGGTGTACCTGTCCAACATCAAGCTGCCGAAGGGCGTGGAAATCCCGGCCCTGGCGCTGGGCAAGGACCACGACGACGCCATCGTCACCGCCAAGGCCGGCAAGGCCGACGCGGCTGACGAAGAAGCGGCTGCCGCCGAGTAATACCGCTACGGTGCCTGCCTCCGGGCAGGCACCGTATTGGAAGGGACCATGGCAGGACTGCGACTGATCGTCGGTCTGGGCAACCCCGGATCGGAACACGCCCGGACCCGGCACAATGCCGGGTTTCATTTCGTTGAGGCCCTGGCGGAAAAAGCCGGTGCACGATGGAATGTGGACAGCAAGCTGTTCGGTGAGACCGCCAAGGTCGAGATCGCCGGGCAGACGGTGTGGCTGCTCAAGCCCGCCACCTTCATGAACCTCAGCGGCAAGTCGGTCACCGCCGCACAGCGGTTCTGGAAGATCGAGCCGGAAGAAACCCTGCTGGCCCACGACGAACTGGACCTGGCGCCCGGCGTGGCGCGGCTGAAGTTCGACGGTGGCCACGGTGGCCAGAACGGCCTGCGCGACACCATCCGCCTGCTCGGCCACGGAAAGTTCCACCGCCTGCGCGTGGGCATCGGCCATCCCGGCCACAAGGACCGCGTGGTGGGTTGGGTGCTGGGACGCCCTTCCAAGGACGATGAAGTACTGATTTCGCGCGCCATCGACGATGCCATCGATGTGATGCCGCTGGCAGTGCAGGGCGATTTCAGCGAAGCGATGAAGCGGCTGCACACCCCGAAATAAGCGGTAGGTACCGACCGCTGGTCGGCAACGGGCATCAACCGGCCCGGTAGTTGCCAACCTTGGTTGGCAGATGTTGAACGCCGAGATGGATTGGCCAAGCAGCGCGCGCGCTGTTTCACCAATCACTTTCACCCCAGAGAGTTGTCACCCATGGGTATCAAATGCGGCATCGTCGGCCTGCCCAACGTCGGCAAGTCGACCCTGTTCAATGCGCTGACCAAGGCGGGTATCGCCGCGGCGAACTTCCCGTTCTGCACCATCGAGCCGAACGTCGGCATCGTGCCTGTGCCGGATCCGCGCCTGAACGAGCTGGCAGCGATCATCAACCCGCAGAAGGTCATCCCGACCGCGGTCGAATTCGTCGACATCGCCGGCCTGGTGGCCGGTGCCGCCAGCGGTGAAGGCCTGGGCAACAAGTTCCTGGCGCACATCCGTGAAGTCGATGCGATCACCCACGTGGTGCGCTGCTTCGAGAACGCCGACGTCATCCACGTCAACAACAAGGTCGACCCGATCTCGGACATCGAAACCATCGATACCGAGCTGGCGCTGGCCGACCTGGACAGCGTCGAGAAGGCGCTGAACCGTGCCGAGCGTGCGGCCAAGGGTGGTGACAAGGACGCCGCGGCGCGCAAGCCGGTGCTGGCCAAGCTGCAGGCGGCGCTGTCCGACGGCAAGTCCGGCCGTTCGGTGGGCCTGGACGAGGAAGAGAAGGCGCTGGTGCGCGATCTGTTCCTGCTGACCCTGAAGCCGGTGATGTACATCGCCAACGTGCTGGAAGACGGTTTCGACAACAACCCGCACCTGGAAGCCGTGCGTGCGCATGCTGCCGCCGAAGGCGCGCAGGTGGTGCCGGTGTCGGCCGCGATCGAAGAAGAGCTGTCCCAGCTCGACGACGAAGACCGCGATACTTTCCTGGCCGACCTGGGTCTGAGCGAGCCGGGCCTGAACCGCGTGATCAACGCGGCCTACAGCCTGCTCGGCCTGCAGACCTACTTCACCGCCGGCGTGAAGGAAGTCCGCGCTTGGACCGTGCGCAAGGGCGCCACCGCCCCGCAGGCTGCCGCGGTCATCCACACCGACTTCGAGAAGGGCTTCATCCGCGCTGAAACCATCGCGTATGACGACTTCATCAAGTACAAGGGCGAAGTCGGCGCCAAGGAAGCCGGTCGCCTGCGCCTGGAAGGCAAGGAATACCGCGTGCAGGAAGGCGACGTGCTGCACTTCCGCTTCAACGTCTGATCCAGCGGCATCGGATCGACCCAGGACGCCCCGCCTTGTGCGGGGCGTTCGCGTTTCTGGTGATGGACAAAAAAGCACCAGGCTGCGAAACGCTTGCGGTGCGACGTTTGCCGGCACTTGTCCACAGCAAACTCCCATCGCTTTCCACGCCGGATGTGGAAAACCGTGGGGGCGGATCCCTTTCCACGGGAAAGGGCTCCGACCCCGATCAGTGCAGTCGGACCGTGGACAGAATTTCACCACGCTTCGAAACGCCTGCGCTGCAATGCTCGCGCCCACTTGTCCACACCAAGTTCTCATCGCTCTCCACGTCCGGTGTGGAAAACAATCGAAGGGCATGGACAAAAAATCACCACGACCGGAAACGCCCGCGCTGCAAGCCTCGCGGCCACTTGTCCACACCAAGTTCCCATCGCTTTCCACGCGCGGTGTGGAAAACCCGCGTGGCCCGCTCTGGTAGTCGCCCACCTTGGTGGGCGCGTGGCAGATCAGTGCCCACCAAGGTGGGCATCTACCAGAGCCAGGTTCCCAAACAACAAGGCCCGCCAATGGCGGGCCCTGTCGTCCACGTTCTGCAATGCGGCGTGCCTTACAGCGCGCTGCCACCGAACTTGTGGGTGTACTGCAGGTTGATGGTGCGGCCGACGCTGTCGAACCAGGACACGTCGTAGTACGGATACGCGGTGTACGTGGCGTCCTTCGGCGGCATCTTGTTGAACACGTTGACCACCGACAGCGACAGGCGCGAGTGGTCGTCGAAGCGGTACTGCAGCGACGCGTTGTAGCGGTAGGTTGCCTTGATGTACGGGCTGTCACCGCTGTCCCACTTGAATACCTGGTCGTAGCTGTCCGAGGTCGGCAGCTTGCCCAGGCGCGAACCATAGACCGTGGCCGACCACGCGTCCTTCTCCCAGGTCACGCTCAGGCTGGTCTTGGTACGCGGGATGTCGAAGTTGCTGTTGACCGCGAACTGGTCCTGGATCGGATCACCGGGGTAGCGCTGGAAATCGTGCTTCTTCACCCAGGTGTGGGTGCCGTTGAGGATGAAGTCGCCGATGCCGGTCTGCAGGCGGTAGCGCAGGCCAATGTCGATGCCGGAGGTGGATTCGCGGGCGACGTTGATCGGGGCGACACGCACGCCGTACAGGCGGCCATCACTGGTGCGGGTGATGCGGTCGAGCGCGTCCACGCAGGTCGGCGAGTTGATGTCGGCACTGCCGAGGCGGCAGTTCGCTTCGCTGGCCAGGATCGTGCGCACGTCCATGTCCTGCACCTGCTTGCGCATGTCGATGTCGAACCAGTCCACCGACAGATCCAGGCCGATTGCCGGCGACCAGACGAAGCCGGCACTCCACGAGGTGCTGGTTTCCGGGTCGAGCTGGCGATTGCCGGTGCGGCTGCGGATGATGCTGACGTCTTCGTCGCATTCGGTCCCATTGGCGCGACAGTCGTACAGATCCACTATGTCAGTCTCGTCGTTGCCCGGGCCGGCGAACACGTAGTGCAGGTCCGGTGCGCGGAACGCGGTGCCATACGAACCGCGGACCAGAAGCGTGTCGATCGGGCGCCATTCCAGGCCGCCGCTCCAGGTTGCCTTGCCGATGGTGTGGCCGGAATAACGGTACTGGTCGTAGCGGCCGGCCACGCTCAGGTTGACCGTCTCGTGCAGCGGCATGCGCAGCTCCGCAGCGGTCGCCCAGCGGTTGCGCGAGCCCTTGCCGTCCGAATCCTTCCAGCTGTAGTAGTAGTACTCGGTCGCCAGCGGATCGGGGTTCAGCGAGTACGCCTGCTGGCCCACTTCCACGGTCGCGGCGAAGCCGGCATCACCGCCCGGCAGGCCGAACAGCGCGGAATTGGTCAGCGTTAACGCAGCCGTTTCGGTGCGCGACTTCGGGGTGTAGGTGGTGCGCGCCGCGATCGAATCGTACTCGGCGCGGGTCAGCGGCCGGTACAGGCGCGACGGGTCGGCGTTGTAGATCGGGAAGCCGTCGTCGTCCACGCCCAGCTGCGGGCCCAGGAACAGGTCATTGGCTTTGGCGGCGATGATCTGTGCCCAGCTGATCCGCGACTGGTACTGCGAATGGCTCAGGGCCGCTTCGTAGTCCCAGTTGCGGGCCAGGTTGCCCTTGAAGCCGGTGGTCACGCTGAAGGTCTTCTGCGTGCTGCGCACCATTGCATTGCGCAGGCCACCCATCTCCTCGGGCGAGAACTGGCGCTGCCAGAACTCGATCTCGCCGGTGGCCTGGTTGTTGAAATAGCCCGACTCATCGCCGTTGGCGTCCATGCGGCCCCACTTGGTGACGTCGCGCATCAGCGACATCGTGTGGTAGCCCAGCTGCACATCGGCGAACCACTGCTGGCCGTTGTCGAAGTCGTAGCTCAGCGAGGCGTAGCCATTGGCGCCGCGGCGCTTGCTGACGATGGTGCCGTAGCCGATCGAACTGTCGCTGCCGCAGTAGTAACCGTAGCGCGGGCGGTAGGCGCGGTAGGTGCTGCCCTGGTTCTGCCCGGCCAGCGCTTCGCAGGTGGCCGCGCCCGGATCCAGGTAGTCGTCGTTGTAGTCCGTGCGCAGGTAAGCGCGGCGTGCGATGCGTGAGCCCTCGGTGGGGCCGTCCTGGGTCGAATCCTGGATGTCGCGCTCGTACGCCCACAGCGGGGTCTGCGACTGCAGTTCAACGCTGTATACGGCGTTGAAGTTGCCACGGCTGAAGCCACTGGCCAGGCTCATGTCGAACGACTCGCCACCGCCTTCGCTGGTGGTGCCCATGCGCATGTCGACGGTGGTGCCGTCGGCCTTCTTCTTCAGGATGAAGTTGACCACGCCGGCGATCGCGTCCGAACCGTAGATGGCCGAGGCACTGCCGGTCAGCACTTCGATGCGCTCGATCATGCCCAGCGGGATGTTGGAGACGTCGGTGAAGTTGCTGCGGCCCTTGAACGGCATCGGGAAGTCGGCGATGCGGCGGCCATTGACCAGCACCAGCGTGTGGTTCGGGCCCAGCCCGCGCAGGTCCACCTGCTGGGCGCCCGGCGAGAAGTCGGCGCCGCTGGACGACTGCTGGCTCTGCGTCTCACCGCCGTTCTGGGTCATCGAGCGCAGCACGTCGGGCACGCTGGTGAAGCCGCTGGAGCGGATCTGCTCGGCGCTGATCACCGTGATCGGGGCGGGGCCTTCCACCTGGGCGCGCGGAATGCGCGAACCGGTGACCTGCACCGCATCCAGTTGTTGAACCGAAGAGGAAGCCGGTGCCTGGGCCGCCGCGGAAGCAGCCACGCCCATCAACGCCAGCTGGATCGACCACGCCATCGCCTTTCTACGCATGAGGAATTCTCGGAAATGAAGCCGGCCCGCAGAGGAGGGGCCCTGTCCCCCATTCAGATTTCCGGAATGGGCGCGCGCATTTAACGCCTTTTTCATGCCCTTGACTACTGGGTCCCTATCTGGCAAAGAGTGAAAACGCTTGCAAGTCGATTTTGTTCAGGGAGATCAAGATGCGACGCCTCCATTGCACCCTGCGTGCCCCCTTCGCCTGGCTGGCGCTGCTGGTGTTGGCCGTGCCGTTGGCCGCCCCTGCGCAGGACCTGCAGGGCCCGGGCTTCGCCTACTACGAAGCCGGGGATCTCGACGCACCCCGGCCCGGCCCGCGCGCGCCGGCCATGATGCTGATGGGCGGTGGCGAATGGGTGCCGGAGGCCTTTCACTGGTGGCTGAAGCAGGCCGGTAACGGCCGCGTGCTGATCCTGCGCGCTTCTGGCAGTGATGAGCTGCAGGACCGCCTGTATCGCGAGATTGGCGGGACCACCGCAGTGCAGACGCTGGTCTTCGACAGCCGCCGCGGTGCCGACGATCCGGCCGTGCTGCGCGTGGTCGCTGCGGCCGACGCCATCTTCATCGCCGGCGGCGACCAGTCACGCTACATCCGCTTCTGGAAGGGCACCGCACTCAACCTCGCACTCAATGCACATGTACGCGCCGGCAAGCCGATTGCCGGTACCAGCGCCGGACTGGCGATCCTCGGTGGCTATGCCTACGGCGCGATGGATGGTGGCAGCATCACCTCGGCCGGAGCCCTGGCCGATCCGATGGGCAGCGCAGTCACCCTGGACAGCGGATTCCTGCAGATGCCCTACCTGCAGCGCGTGGTCACCGACACCCATTTCGACAAGCGTGACCGGCTCGGTCGCCTGATCGTGTTCGTGGCACGCGCCGCGCAGGACAGTGGTGACCCGGACGTCGTCGGCATTGGCGTTGATGAGGACACCGCCCTGTGCGTGGAGCCCGATGGGCAGGCCCAGGTCTACAGCGCCGACGGCGAAGGCAAGGTCTGGGTGGTCAGCCCCGGCCGTGATGCCGACCGCCTGGTCGAGGGCGAACCATTGCGCTTCCATGCGGTGCCTGTAACGGTGGTCGCCAGCGGCAGCCGCATGCGCCTGGATGACTTCCAGGCCGAGGCCGATTACCAGGCGATGGCCGACGTCAGCGACGGCGAGATTGAGTTCACGCTTCGGTAGTGCCGGCCGCTGGCCGGCAACTCGCCTTCCCTGATGCGCCCCTTGCCGGCCAGCGGCCGGCACTACCCCGCAATCCATTCCCTCGTTCTGCTGGAGACGTACCCGATGAAACTGCGCCTGGCGCTGTCCGCGCTGCTGTCCCTGCCATTGCTTGCCCAGGCCGCACCGGCCACGTCGCCGCTGCTGGTCATCCATGGCGGCGCCGGCGTCGAGCGCAAGGACCTGTCGCCGGCCGAGGAAAAGGCCGCACGTGACGCGCTGCGGGCGGCCCTGTTGAAGGGGCATGCGGAGCTGGCGGCGGGTCGCCCCGCGTTGGCTGCAGTCACCGCTGCGATCACCGTGCTGGAGGACGATCCGACCTTCAACGCCGGCAAGGGCTCGGTGTTCACCCATGACGGCCACAACGAGCTGGATGCCGCGGTGATGGACGGCGCCACCCAGGCTGCTGGTGCGGTGGCCGGCGTGCAGCGGGTGCGCAACCCGATCCTGCTGGCGCAGACCGTGATGCAGAAATCCAGGCACGTGATGATGGTGGGGCAGGGCGCCGAAGCCTTCGCGGTCGAGCAGGGGATGTCTCTGGTCGATCCCTCCTACTTCCGTACGGAGAAGCGTTGGCAGCAGCTGCAGCGTGCACTGAAAGAAGAGGCCAGTGGCCAGGCGCATGCTGACCTGGAGACTGCAAAGCACTTCGGGACCGTCGGTGCAGTCGCATTGGATGCGCAGGGGCACCTGGCCGCCGGTACATCCACTGGTGGCATGACCAACAAGCGCTATGGCCGGGTGGGTGATTCGCCGATCATCGGTGCAGGCACCTGGGCCGATGCGCGCTGTGCGGTGTCCGGCACCGGCTGGGGCGAGTACTACATCCGCACCGCGGGCGCGCACGAGATCTGCGCACGCATGCGCTACCAGGGGCAGACGCCGGAACAGGCCGGCAAGGGCGTGATCAACGAGACGATTCCGCAGATGGGGGGTGACGGCGGTGCGATCGTGCTCGCTGCAGACGGAAAAATGGCCACGCCATTCAACACCCAGGGCATGTATCGGGGCTGGATCGGCGGCGACGGCGTCCCTCATGTCGCAATTTTCGCCAACGAGACCCTTGCGGTCCCGGGGCAATAACCTTGCGTATCAATGGGTTTGCGACAGCGTGTGAAAAAAGTGGAAAAAAGCGTTGACAGCCCCCCGTCCCATCAGCAGAATAAGCGGCTCACCACCACACACCGCAACGCTTCGGCGGCAACGGAATGGGGTGGTAAGGAGGGATACCCAAGCGGCCAACGGGGGCAGACTGTAAATCTGCTGGCTTACGCCTTCGGTGGTTCGAATCCACCTCCCTCCACCAGTTTCACGTTGTGACATTCCCGGCGCGGGGGTAGTTCAATGGTAGAACCTCAGCCTTCCAAGCTGATGGTGCGGGTTCGATTCCCGTCTCCCGCTCCATTGAATGAACTTTGAATATTATCGAGTTCATGTCATAATGCAAAACTCGGCTCACGTAGCTCAGTCGGTAGAGCACTTCCTTGGTAAGGAAGAGGTCGAAGGTTCGATTCCTTTCGTGAGCACCATCTTAAGCATCACCTCTCAGACGAATTCGAGATAAGCAGCCATGGCCAAGGGTAAGTTCGAGCGCACCAAGCCGCACGTCAATGTCGGCACCATCGGTCACGTCGACCACGGCAAGACCACGCTGACCGCCGCACTGACCAAGATCGGTGCCGAGCGCTTCGGTGGCGAGTTCAAGGACTACTCCTCGATCGACGCCGCGCCGGAAGAAAAGGCGCGTGGTATCACGATCTCGACCGCGCACGTCGAATACGAATCCCCGGTCCGTCACTACGCCCACGTCGATTGCCCGGGCCACGCTGACTACGTCAAGAACATGATCACCGGTGCCGCCCAGATGGATGGCGCGATCCTGGTGTGCTCGGCCGCTGACGGCCCGATGCCGCAGACCCGCGAGCACATCCTGCTGTCGCGTCAGGTCGGCGTGCCGTACATCGTCGTGTTCCTGAACAAGGCCGACATGGTTGACG
>NZ_JCAFWP010000010.1:0-102964 GCF_059295135.1 Stenotrophomonas sp. INTA L402-1 | reverse complement strand
TGCGGGATGGGGATCGCTCGACTCGTCTGTCGGCTAGTATCCGCAGATGCATGCTTGACGGTCCCTCCACCCTGGCTCCTACATACCGCGTAGGAGCCGGGAGGAACATACAAGCCATGCTCGACTGTTGTTGGCCTCTTGCCGCAAGGGCCATGAACCCGGGACGGAGAGCAGTCGAGCATGGCTCGACTCTACATAAGGGCGTCCTGTGACCTTTGGCGGTCCCCGCCGCGGGCCTGCCCGGCTACCCTGTGAAATTACCCGCAGGAGAGCCTCATGAACTTCCGCAACCTGGCCCCGTTGGGCCTGACCATCGCCATCGCTGCCTCGCTGGCCGCCTGTGGCAAGAATGAAACCGCGCCGGCGGCCAGCGCCGACGCCAAGCCGGCCTTCGACCTGTCGCAGATCAAGACGCCGCTGATCTCGCTCAACAGCGCCGACCTGGATCCGTCCATCTCGGCCTGTACCGACCTCAATGGCTTCGTCAACAGCAAGTGGCTGAAGGCCAACCCGGTGCCGGGCGACCAGACCACCTGGGGCAGCTTCGAGATCCTGCGCGAGCGCTCGCTGGAAGTGCAGCACGCACTGGTGCAGCAGGCCGCGGCCAGCCAGGCCAAGGCCGGCTCGGTGGAAGCCAAGATCGGTGACATCTGGAAGACCGGCAACGATGAAGCCAGGATCGAAGCCGCCGGCCTGGCGCCGCTGCAGCCGCAGCTGGACAAGATCACCGCGCTGAACGATACCGCCGCCATCACCCAGTACCTGCGCGACAGCCAGGCCGAGGGCAAGGGCGTGCTGTTCTCGCTGTTCGCCAATGCCGACTACAAGGATTCGGCCAACGTCATCGCCTATGTCGGCCAGGGCGGCCTGGGCCTGCCGGAGAAGGGCTACTACTTCGATGACGCGCAGGCCAAGATCCGCGACGCCTACGTGGCCTACATCGCGCAGGTGCTGACGCTGTCCGGCGTGGACGCGGCGCAGGCTGCCGAGCAGGCCAAGGCCGTGATGGCCTTCGAAACCCGTCTGGCCAAGGCCTCGATGTCGCGCATCGAAATGCGTGACCCGGCCAAGCGCTACAACCCGCTCAGCGCGGCTGACGCCGACAAGCTGACCCCGAACTTCAGCTGGAGCGCGCTGTTCGACACCCTGAAGGTGCCGGCCGCGCAGAAGTTCTCGCTGGCGCAGCCGGGCTTCTTCGGTGAAATGGACAAGATGCTCGCCGATGTGCCGGCCAGCACCTGGCAGGCCTATCTGCGCTTCCACACCATCGACGACGCCTCGCCGTACCTGAGCAGCCAGTTCGAGAAGGCCAACTTCGATTTCTATGGCACCACCCTGCGTGGCCAGAAGGAAATGCAGCCGCGCTGGAAGCGCGTGCTGGAGTCGGTCAACGGTGGCATGGGCGAAGCCCTGGGCCAGCTGTACGTCGATGCCGTGTTCCCGGCCGAGTCCAAGGTGGCCATGCAGCATCTGGTGGAGAACCTCTCGGTGGCGCTGAAGGCGCGCCTGGAGCAGCTGCCGTGGATGGGCGAAGAGACCAAGAAGAAGGCGCTGGAGAAGTGGGCCAGCTTCACCCCGAAGATCGGCTACCCGGACAAGTGGCGCGAGTGGACGGGCCTGCAGACCAACGCTGACAGCTACCTGGGCAACATGCAGGCCGCGCGCGCGTTCAACTACCGCTACATGCTGGACAAGATCGGCAAGCCGGTGGACAAGACCGAGTGGGGCATGACCCCGCAGACCGTCAACGCCTACTACAACGCCACCAAGAACGAGATCGTGTTCCCGGCGGCGATCCTGCAGGCACCGTTCTTCGACGCCAAGGCCGATCCGGCGCTGAACTACGGCGGCATCGGTGCGGTCATCGGCCACGAAATGATGCACGGCTACGATGACTCGGGCAGCCAGTTCGCCGCCAACGGCAACTTCGACAACTGGTGGACCGACGCTGACCGCAAGGCCTTCACCGAGCGTACCGACCAGCTGGTCGCGCAGTTCGATGGCTACGAGTCGGTGCCGGGCGTGTTCGTCAAGGGCAAGCTGACCCTGGGCGAAAACATCGGTGACCTCGGTGGCCTGACCGTGGCCTACGACGCGCTGCAGATGGCGCTGAAGGAAGACCCGAAGGCGAACGTGGAAGTCGACGGCCACAGCCAGGACCAGCGCTTCTTCATGAACTGGGCCACCGTGTGGCGCCGCAACTTCACCGACGGTGAGCTGCGCGTCCGCCTGAACACCGACCCGCACGCGCCGGCCAACTTCCGTGCCAACGGCGCGCCGTCGAACATGCCGTCGTATGCCGCTGCGTTCCAGTGCAAGGCCGGCGACGCGATGGTGCGTGCCGACGACAAGCGCGTGGTGATCTGGTAATCGATCATGCGTGATGTGTGATGCAAAAGGCCCGGTGAACGCCGGGCCTTTTGTTTGCGCGGTCGGTGGCGCCGGGCGGTGCCCGGTGGGTCTCAGGCTAGCTCCGGCTCCCGCGCCAGCATGCGATGGAAGCGCTGCAGCACGTAGGGGTCCACCAGCCCTCCAGATTGCGCTTCGATGATCCGCAATGCGGTTTCGTGCTCCATCGCGTCGCGGTACGGGCGCACGCTGGTCATCGCATCGTAGGCATCGGCGATGGTGACGATGCGCGCGCCCAGCGGGATGGATTCGCCGCGCAGCCCATCCGGGTAGCCGCTGCCATCGAACGCTTCATGGTGGGCGCGGATCAGTCGCGCCACGGGCGCGGCGTCACTGCGGCCGGTGGCCAGGAAGATGTGCTCGCCGCGGACCGGATGCTCGCGCATGATCGCGCGTTCCTCATCGGTGTGCCGGCGCGGTGCCAGCAGCACATCGTCGGGAATGCCGATCTTGCCGATGTCGTGGAAGCGCGCGGCCAGGCCGATCTGCGCACAGGCCTCGTCATCGAGATCGCAGTGCGCGGCCAGGCGCTGCGCGAACAGGCCGACGCGGTCGCAGTGGTGGCGGGTGTAGGCGTCGCGCATCTGCAGCGACATCGAAAGGGCATCGATCAGGCAGGCCTGCGCGTGCAGCAGGTCGGGGGCGGGTACGGCGTCAGGAAACATGGTCATCCGCCCGCACCGGGTGGGGGCCGGTGCGGGGTATTCGGGGGCGATCAACCCGGGGCGAGGGTGGTCAGAAGGGCGCGGGCCGCGTTGAAGCGGTCTTCCGGCAACGGCAGCGGGTGCTTGATGCGCAGCTTGTCAGGCCCTTCCATGGCGTACAGGTTCGGTTGTTTCTGGATCAGCTGGATCACCGCCATCGGGTCGATGTTCGGCTTGGATTCGAACACGATGCGGCCACCGTTCTCGCCCAGGTCGAGCTTGCGGATGCCCAGCGTATTGGCTTTCAGCTTCAGCTCGGCGATGGCGAACAGGTGCTTGGCCGCATCCGGCAGCAGGCCGAAGCGGTCGATCATTTCCACCTGCAGCTCGCGCAGCGCATCGCTGTCGCGCGCGCTGGAAATGCGCTTGTACAGGGTCAGGCGGGTGTGCACGTCCGGCAGGTAGTCTTCCGGAATCAGCGCCGGCACATGCAGCTCGACTTCGGCACCGCGCACTTCCTCGCCGGCATCCAGGTCGGGCAGCTTGCCCTGCTTGATGCTGCGCACCGCGCGCTCCAGCAGTTCGGTGTACAGGCTGAAGCCGACCTCGGCCATCTGCCCGCTCTGGTCCTCACCGAGCAGTTCGCCGGCGCCGCGGATTTCCAGATCGTGCGTGGCCAGAGTGAAGCCGGCGCCCAGCTCGTCCATCGACGCGATCGCTTCCAGGCGCTTTTCGGCGTCCGGAGTGATCGAGCGGCGGTCGGGGGCCACCAGGTACGCGTAAGCGCGATGGTGCGAACGACCGACACGGCCGCGCAGCTGGTGCAGCTGGGCCAGGCCGAAGCGGTCGGCGCGGTTGATGATGATGGTGTTGGCGTTGGGGATGTCGATGCCCGACTCGATGATCGTGGTCGACAGCAGCACGTTGAAGCGCTGCTTCTGGAAGTCCAGCATCACCTTTTCCAGCTCGCGCTCGGGCATCTGGCCGTGGGCGATGCCGATGCGCGCCTCCGGCACCAGCTCGGACAGCTCGCGCTGCATGCGGCCGATGCTTTCCACGTCGTTGTGCAGGAAGTACAGCTGGCCACCACGCGCCAGCTCGCGCTGGAAGGCTTCGCGCAGCAGTGCGTTGTCCCACTGGGTGATGAAGGTCTGCACCGCCAGCCGGTTCGGCGGCGGCGTGGCGATGATCGACAGGTCGCGCAGGCCGGCCATGGCCATGTTGAGTGTGCGCGGAATCGGCGTGGCGGTCAGGGTCAGCAGGTGCACGTTGGCGCGCAGCGCCTTCAGCGCTTCCTTCTGGCGCACGCCGAAACGCTGTTCCTCGTCGACGATGACCATGCCCAGGTCCTTGAACTTCACGTCCGGCTGCAGCAGGCGATGGGTACCGACGATGACGTCGATGGTGCCGGCGGCGACCTTTTCCAGCTCGGCCTTGATTTCCTTGGTGGTCTTGAAGCGCGACAGCACCTCGACCTTCAGCGGGTAATCGGCGAAGCGGTCGCGGAAGTTGCGGTAATGCTGTTCGGCCAGCAGCGTGGTCGGCACCAGCACGGCCACCTGCTTGCCGGCACTGGCGGCGGCGAATGCCGCACGCACCGCCACCTCGGTCTTGCCGAAGCCGACGTCGCCGCAGACCACGCGGTCCATTGGCTGGCTGCTGGCCAGGTCGCGCAGGGTCGCGTCGATCGCGGCCAGCTGGTCCGGCGTTTCCTCGAACGGGAAACCGGCGGCGAACGGCTCGTACATCGCGCGGTCCACCTGTAGTGCCAGGCCAGCACGCGCCTGGCGGCGGGCCTGGATCTCCAGCAGCTCGGCGGCGACGTCGCGCACCTTCTCGGCGGCCTTGCGCTTGGCCTTGCTCCACTGTTCGCCGCCCAGCGAATGCAGCGGCGCGGTTTCCGCCGACGCACCGGAGTAGCGGCTGATCAGGTGCAGCTGGGCGACCGGCACATACAGGCGGTCACCCTTGGCATATTCGATTTCGAGGAACTCGCCGGGCATGCCGCCGACGTCCATCGCGATCAGGCCACGGTAGCGGCCGACGCCATGGTCCTCGTGCACGATCGGCGCACCCTCGGTCAGTTCACCGAGGTCGCGGATGATCGCTTCCGGTTCGCGGCCGGCACGGCGCGTGCGGCGGGTGCTGCCGGCGCGCTCGGGGAACAGCTGGCGCTCGGTCAGCACCGCGATGCGCGGATCGTCCAGTGCGAAGCCATCCTCCAGCGGCGCCACCGCGATCGCGAAGCGCGCATCGTCGGCGAGGAAGCTGGGCAGGTCGGCCACCACCGGCGGCTTCAGCTCGGCGGCCTGCAACACTTCCAGCAGCGCCTCGCGACGCCCGGGCGAATCGGCGGCAATCAGCACCCGGCCCGGATAATGGCCGAGGAAGGATTTCAGCGCGTCGCCAGCGGGGGCCTCGCGCGCGGCCACCGGCAGCGGCGGCAGCGGCTGGTCGCCCAACGCATGGGCATCGGCGATGCGCGCGTGGTCAGCCGACCACACTTCGATGCGCGGGGCATCGTTCAGGCGTTCGCGCAGTAGTTCCGGCGACAGGTACAGCGCCGACGGCGGCAGCAGCGGCCGTTCCACATCGTGGCGGCGCTGCTCGTAACGCTCGCCGGTCTGCGCCCAGAACGCCTCGGCGGCTTCGCCGGCACCGGCGCAGACCACCGGCAGGCTGCCGTCGGGCAGGTAGTCGAACAGGGTCGCGGTGCGTTCGAAGAACAGCGGCAGGTAGTACTCGACGCCGGCCGGGGCCAGCCCGGACTTCAGATCCTGGTACAGCGCGCTGCGCCGGGTATCGACATCGAAGCGTTCGCGCAGCGTGGCCAGCACGCGGGCGATGCTGGCTTCGTCCATCGGTACTTCGCGGCCTGGCAGCATGTGCACCGCCTCGACCTTGTCCAGCGAGCGCTGGCTTTCCGGGTCGAAGGCACGGATCGAGTCGATGTCCTCGTCCAGCAGCTCCACCCGCAGCGGCTCGTCGGCGCCCATCGGGAACACATCGAGCAGGCCGCCGCGCACGGCGAAGTCACCCGGGTCCATCACCTGCGGGACGTTGCGGTAACCAGCACTTTCCAGGCGACGCTTCTCGGCTTCCAGATCCAGGCGCTGGCCGACCTTCAGGTCGAAGCTGCCACCGATCACGTAGCTGCGCGGGGCCAGCTGCTGCAGCAGGGTCTGCACCGGCACGATCACCAGGCCGCGCTTCAGCGTGGGCAGGCGGTGCAGGGCGGACAGTCGCTGCGAAATGATGTCCGGATGCGGGCTGAAGCGGTCGTAGGGCAGGGTTTCCCAGTCCGGGAAGGCCACCACCGGCAGGGCCGGGTCACCGCCGAGCAGTGTCTGCAGGTCGGCTTCGAGCTGGTTGGCACCGTGGTTGTCACGGGCGATCACCAGCAGCGGGGCGTCGTGCGCACGCGCGGCCTGGGCCAGGTACCAGGCCAGGGCGGTCGGAGATGCGGGGGCGCGCCACCAGGCGCGGAGCTGGCCGGCGCGCGGCAGCGGCGGGGCGGGGTATGAGGTACGCGACATGGACCCCGGATTTTAGCAGAAGCCCGATCGAAGCCCGGCGAGTCGTGCCGGCCGTTTGCTGGCCGCCTCATGTGCCGTTGGGGCATCGGAATGCCGGCCAGCGGCCGGCACTACCGGGAGGCGTCGCCGGGCACGCCCGGCGAATCCTTCAGTTGTCCAGCTCCAGCACCATCCGCACCAGGCCTTCGGCGCCGGTCGGGTGCGGCACCGGCTTGAAGCCCAGCGAGGCGGCCAGCTGCTTCATCGGCTCGTTCTCAGCGGCAACGTCGCCGTACAGGCGGTCCAGATACTTGCCGCGGCCCCATTTCACCAGCTTGCGCATCAGCTGCCGGCCCAGGCCCTGGCCAATGAGGAAGCGGCTGATCAGGATCGCGTACTCGGCTTCACGTGTACCGGGGATGATCGAGGCCCGGGCGACCGCGCCGACCACCGCTTCGCCAGCGGGCAGGGATTCGGCAGCGACCAGGGTGATCTCGGTCTTGGGATTCGGGTGGGTCAGGCGCTGGGTGGTTTCCGGCGAAAGCTCGGTCACCGCCTGCAGGAAACGATCACGGATTTCTTCCGGCCCGAACAGGCTGAACGCCGCTTGCAGCGGTGCGCCATCTTCCGGGCGGATGGGGCGGATCAGCAGCTCGTGGCCGCTGGGAGCCTTGAAGATCTCATGCCAGGGCGGCATGCGGTTGCGAGTGGCCATACCGGGTGATTCCTTGGTGGTCCATCGATTGTGGCATCACCGGGGCTGCATTCCGTGAACGAAAGGCTCACGGCGGTACAGCCTCGTGAAGGCCGTTATTCGGGTGCTTTGAGCCAATCCAGGCGGGTGCTGGCCCCGGGTTCACCCAGGTGCTGGCGCAGCGCCGGCAGGGCTGGGCCGACCACCCGGTCGAACTGCCAGGGCGGGTTGAGCAGCAGCATGCCGCTGCCGTTGAGGCGCAGCGGTGAGTCGTCCGGGCGCACCAGGAACTCGATCGTCATCGCCGATTTCACCGGCAGGGCGGTGGCCTTGCGCAGGAAGTGCAGGATGGTGCGGCGCTGCTTGATCGGGAACCAGACGGCACACGTGGCCTGCGGCCAGCGCGCCAGGGTTTCGGCCAGGGCGGCCAGAACGGCCTGGTATTCGGCGTCCTGGGCCTCGTAGGGCGGGTCGATCAGGACCAGGCCACGGCCGATCTTGCTGCCGTTGAACTTCGGCGGCAGCAGCGAACGCAGCAGCGCATAGCCATCGCCCGCCCGCACGTCGACACGGCTGTCATGGGCGAACAGAGCCTTCAGCGTGGCCGTTTCGGCTTCCTGCAGCTCACAGACCGCCATGCGGTCCTGCGCGCGCATCGCCTGCGCGCTCAGCAGCGGCGAGCCCGGGTAGTTGGTCAGGGCGCCCACCGGATTATCGGCCTGGACCGCCTTCAGATAGCGCTCGACCACCTCCGGCAGCTTGGGCTGGGCCATCAGCCGCATGATCCCGGATTCGGCCTCGAGGGTCTTGCGGCTCTCTTCGCTGGCCAGCAGGTAGCGGCCGGCGCCGCCGTGGGTGTCGAGCACGAAGAACGGGCTGTCCTTGCGCTTGAAGCTGTCGATCAGGGCCAGCTGCACGATGTGCTTGAGCACATCGGCGTGGTTGCCGGCATGGAAGGCGTGGCGATAGTTCATGGGCGGCAGTGTACGGGGCGGCGGCCGCAGCGGCTATGCTGCGCGCCATGACAGCTCCCGTTGCCCATGTCCTGGTGGTCGAGGACGAAGCCGCCATCGCCGAAACCGTGCTCTATGCGCTGCGCAGCGAGGGCTATGCCGCCAGTCACTGCCTGTTGGGCGGTGAGGCCCTGCAGCGGCTGCAGGACGGCGATATCGACGTGGTGGTGCTGGACGTGGGCCTGCCGGACCTGAGCGGTTTCGAGGTCTGCCGGCGGCTGCGTGCGCAGGCCGGGCCGGCGGCGCAGCTGCCGGTGATCTTCCTGACCGCGCGCAACGACGAAGTGGACCGCGTGCTCGGCCTGGAACTGGGCGCCGACGACTACATGACCAAGCCGTTCTCGCCGCGCGAACTGGTGGCACGGGTGCGTGCGCGCCTGCGCCGTGCGGCGCCGGTCGTCGCAGCGCCCAGCGCCGATGCGGGCTGGCAGGAGCATGGCGCGTTCGCCATTGACCGCGAGGGCCGGCGCATCCGCTTCCGCGGCCATGCGCTGGACCTGACCCGCTATGAGTACGCACTGCTGGAAGCGCTGCTGCAGCGCCCGGGTGCCATCCTCAGCCGCGCGCAGCTGATGGACCGGGGCTGGGACAGCAGTGCCGACAGTGCCGACCGCACCGTCGACACCCATGTAAAGACGTTGCGCGCCAAGCTGCGCGCGGCCGGTGCCAGCGACGACCCGATCCGCACCCACCGTGGCCTCGGCTACGCGCTGGAGGTCTAGCCGATGCGCCTGGTACTGAAGCTGTTCCTCGGCTTCTTCCTGATCACCGGCATCGCCGCGTTCTTCGTGATGCGCGTGTTCGTCAACGAGGTGAAGCCCGGTGTGCGCCAGGCGATGGAATCGACCCTGGTCGATGCGGCCAACGTGCTGGCCGAGATGGCCGCCGCCGACGTCAAGGACGGCACCATCCGCAGCGGCAGCTTCACCCGCAACCTGGCCAAGGCGCGGCAGCGCGACCTGAAGGCGATGGTCTGGCGTTTCCCCAAGCGCTCGCTGGATTACCGGGTGACCATCACCGACGCCAAGGGCATCGTCATCTACGATTCGCTGGGCCGTGATCTCGGCCGCGACAACTCGCGCTGGAATGATGTCTACCGCACCCTGCGCGGTGAGTACGGCGCACGTTCCAGCCCCGAGATTCCGGGCGAGGAAGGCGATACGGTGATGCATGTGGCGGCGCCGGTGTACGACCCGGCCGACGGCCGCACGCTGATCGGCGTGCTCAGCCTGGCCCAGCCGAACCGCAGCATCGATCCGTTCATCGCCGCCAGCCAGCGCGCCATCATCGAGCGCGGTGCGTGGCTGATCGGGCTGTCGGCGCTGGTCGGCGTGCTGGTGACGATGTGGCTGACCACCGGCCTCGGCCAGCTCAGCCGCTATGCACGCGCGGTCAGCGCGGGCGAACCGGTGCCACCACCACGGCGCCGCCGCGACGAGATCGGCGATCTCGGCCAGGCGCTGGAAACGATGCGCCAGAAGCTCGAAGGCAAGGCCTACGTCGAGCAGTACGTGCAGTCGCTGACGCACGAGATGAAGAGCCCGCTGGCGGCGATCCGCGGTGCCGCCGAGCTGCTGCAGGAGCCGTTGCCCGAGGCCGACCGCGTGCATTTCGCCCGCAGCATCGTCGACCAGCAGGAGCGGCTGACCGAGACCATCGACAAGCTGCTGGCGCTGGCCGAAGTGGAACAGCACGGCTGGCTGCAGACGCGTGACCCGATCGCGCTGCCGGCATTGCTGGCCGATGCGACGGCGGCCGCGCAGGTGCGCGCGCAGGCGGCCGGCGTGCAGGTCCGCATAGGCAGCGTGCCCGACCTGCGGGTGCAAGGCGACGCCTACCTGCTGCGGCAGGCACTGCACAACCTGATCGACAACGCGATTGCCTTCTCGCCGGCCGGCGCGGAGATCGCGCTGCAGGCCGAGGTGGACGGGCAGGGCGTGCGCCTGCAGGTGGCCGACCGTGGCGCCGGCATTCCCGACTACGCGCGTGAGCGGGTGTTCGAGCGCTTCTATTCGTTGGCCCGCCCCGGCAGCGGGCGGCGCAGCTCCGGCCTGGGCTTGCCGTTCGTGCAGGAGGTCGCGCGCCTGCATGATGGGCGCGCCAGCGTGGATATCCGCGAGGGCGGCGGCACCGTGGCCAGCCTGTGGCTGCCTTTGGGTGTGCCAGGCCTGCGCCCGCGCCGCTGACTTCACACTCGCTTCAAATTCGCCACAAACCCTGCTCACCGCGGCGGTCCATCCTGCAGCCCTCTCCAACGAGGATGGACCATGAAATCCCTGAAGATGCTGCTGCGGTTCGCCATTGTCGGCGGGCTGATCCTGCTGCTGCTGGTGCCGCTGACGATGATCCGCGGGGTCATCAACGAACGTAGCGCGTACCGCGACGAGGCCTTCTCACGGGTGGCCGACAGCCGCGCCGGTGCACAGCAGCTGGTGGGCCCGGTGCGGGTGGTGCCGTGGGTGGAACGCAAGCAGGTTGAACTGGTCGACCCGCTGGGCGTCAAGAAGACCGAGGTGCAGGTCACCGAGGGGCACTGGCTGCAGATGCCGGCGTCGCTGGAGGTGGGCGGCGAGATGCTGCCGAGCCAACGTGAGGTCGGCCTGTTCAAGGTGCCGGTATACAGCTGGAACGGCCAGATGAAGGCGACGTTCGCTGCAGACGACTATCCGGTGAAGGCCGGCCGCAGCTACGGCCAGCCGTATGTGGCGGTGGGCATTTCCGATGTGCGTGGTCTGGTCGGTACGCCGAACCTGCGCGTGGATGGCAAGCAGCTGCGCCTGCTGCCGGGGGTTGGTGCGGCCAGCGAGGTGGGGCGAGGCCTGCATGCGCCGGTGGCCGGTTTCGCCGCGGAACAGGGCGGTACGCTGGCTGCCAGCACCGTCGAACTCGAGCTGCGCCTGGATGGCAGCCGCATGCTGTCGGTGGTGCCGGTGGGCGATGACACCAAGATCGCACTGCGTTCGAGCTGGCCGCATCCGTCGTTCAGCGGCGCCTTCCTGCCCAACGAACGTCGCGTCGACGCACAGGGCTTCGATGCGCGCTGGGCGGTGTCCTCGCTGGCCTCCGACGCACAGCGACAGCTGCGCAATGATGGTTCGGTCGACTCGCAGGCGGTGACGGTCTCGCTGGTTGATCCGGTCGATGCCTACACCCAGGCCGACCGTGCCTCGAAATACGGCGTGCTGTTCGTGCTGCTCACCTTCGTTGGCTTCATCCTGTTCGAGCTGATCAGGTCGCTGCGCATCCACCCGCTGCAGTACCTCATGGTGGGCCTGGCGCTGGCGATCTTCTTCCTGCTGCTGATCAGCCTGTCCGAGCATATCGCGTTCTGGAAGGCCTACCTGGTTTCGGCGGTGGCCTGTATCGGCCTGCAGGCGGTGTACCTGGCCAACGTGCTGGGCCACTGGAAGCGCGGCCTCGGCTTCGCTGCGCTGCTGACCGTGTTGTATGGCGCGCTGTATGGCCTGCTGGTGTCGGAGAACAACGCGCTGCTGATGGGTTCGCTGCTGCTGTTCGTGATCCTGGCGCTGGCGATGTGGGTGACCCGCCGGGTGGACTGGTACGCGCTTGGCGCGGAACTGAAGTAAGGAGTACGCCATGGGCTGGCGCCAGGGATTGCGGCAACGGGCACGGCAGGGCATTCCGGCCCTGCTGGAAGTGGATGCACTGCTGCAGGCGCACGGCGTGCTGGCGGCCCTGCCCGGGGCACGGATCGCCCCCGGCCTGGTCCGCTTCCAGCTGGCAGCGGTGACCTGCGAGGGATTGCAGGGCCAGGGACTGGCCTGGCTGCACGGCGCGCGGCAGGGACGCGGCGCGCTGGCTGGCCGGGTGCCGCGCTACCGGCCATGGAAGGCCGGGGCGGAGGCGCTGGCCGAGATCGGCATCGGCGGCCTGCCCGAGGACTGGCCTGCGCATGCGGCGGTGTACGGCTGCAGCAGCATCGACCGGCGGCACTGGTTGCTGCTGCTGCCGGAACGGGCGCAGTTGTGGCTGGGATGGAGTGGGTGATTCGGTTGTTCATCCACGCATGGCGTGGATCTACTGTCGCTGTCCATGACCGATGGGACGGTATCGGCGCGCCCCTGCTGGCTAGACTCGATGGGTTGATGATCGAGCCGAAGGGCAGGGGTGCGATGTGTTGAAGTGGGGCATGCTGGCCGCAGCGCTGGCGATGGGGGGCAATGCAGGCGCGCAGCAGCGCGAGCCGGTGGACCTGGACATGGTCAGCCGCATCCGCCAGGAGGCCTTCCACCGTTCGCAGGTGATGGACACCTTCAGCTACCTCACCGAACGCATCGGCCCGCGACTGACCAACTCGCCGGCGATGGGCCGCGCCAATGCGTGGACCCGCGGCAAGTTCAACGAATGGAAGCTGGACAACGTCCATGACGAAGCCTTCGACGACTTCGGGCGCGGCTGGGAGTTCACCTCGGCCAGCGTGGAGATGCTGGGGGACCGTATACAGCCGCTGCATGCACTGCCGAAGGCGTGGACGCCGGGCACCAATGGACCGGTTGAAGGCGAACTGGTGCAGGTCGAGATCAAGAAGCCCGAGGACATCGAGAAGTACCGCGGCAAGCTGCGCGGCAAGATCCTGCTGCTGGGCGAGGCGCGCGAGTACAAGCGCGGCACCGAGGCGGATTCGCACCGCCACGACGCCACCTCGCTGGAGGGCCTGCAGGAGTTCACCCTGCCCAAGGACAAGGACGCCACCGCCGAGCGTGCGAAGCGGGTCAAGGAATACCAGGAACGCCAGCAGCTGGCGACCAAGGTCAATGCGTTCTTCGTGGAAGAAGGCGCGCTGGCCTCGATCAGCATCAGCAGCTGGGACAACGGCATCATCCGCGTTGCCGGCGGCGGCTCGCGCAAGGCCGGTGAGTCGGTGGGCATTCCCGAGCTGGCGATGATCAGCGAGCACTTCAATCCGCTGGTGCGCGCGCTGGAGGCCAAGCAGACCGTGCGCCTGCGCGTGGATGTGGCTGCGCGCTTCACCGACGAGGCCGACCAGCCGGGTTACAACACGCTGGCCGAGATCCGTGGCAGCAGCAGGCCCGATGAAGTGGTGATGATCGGCGCGCACCTGGATTCCTGGCACAGTGGTACCGGTGCGGCCGACAACGCGGCCGGCGTGGCGGTGATGATGGAAGCGATGCGCATCCTCAAGGCCACCGGCGCCAAGCCCAGGCGCACCATCCGGGTGGCGCTGTGGAGCGGCGAGGAGCAGGGCCTGATCGGCTCGCAGGCCTATGTGGCCAAGCACTTCGGCCGTTTCCCGGAACCCACCGACCCGGCGCAGAAGGCGCTGCCGGCCTCGCTGCGCGAGCCGACCGGCGCGCTGCAGAAGACCCGCGACTACGGCAAGTTCCAGGTCTACTTCAACATGGACAACGGCTCGGGCCGCTTCCGTGGCATCTATGCACAGGAAAACCTGGCGGCGATGCCGATCTTCGAAGCCTGGCTGGCCCCGTTCCATGACGTCGGCGCCACCACCGTGGCCACCCGCAACACCGGCAGCACCGACCACATCAGCTTCGACCGCATCGGCCTGCCGGGCTTCCAGTTCATCCAGGACCGGCTGGACTACTTCACCAATGTCCACCACAGCCACCTGGACACCTGGGACCACGCCGAACCGGAAGACCTGAAGCAGGCCGCAGCCATCGTCGCCTCGTTCGCCTACAACGCCGCGATGCGCGAGCAGTCCTTCCCGCGCAAGGTAGAACCGTAAAAGGGGACGGAGGGGATTAAGTCGTTTCTCCCCTCCGTTTCCCGGTTGCAGGCCCAGCGGCTGGGCAATCGCGACTTAATTCCCTCCGTCCCCTTTTTCCGTCGGGGGCGGCGGGCTGGTAAAATCGGGGGATTCCCGTTCCTCGAGCCGTCCATGACCTGCCGCACCCGCTTCGCCCCCAGCCCCACCGGTTACCTGCACATCGGCGGTGCCCGCACCGCGCTGTACTGCTGGCTGGAGGCCCGCCACCGTGGCGGCGAGTTCGTGCTGCGCATCGAGGACACCGACCGTGAACGCAGCACCCAGGGCGCGATCGACGCGATCCTGGAGGCGATGGAGTGGCTGGGCCTGGACTATGACGAAGGCCCGATCTACCAGACCGACCGCGTCGCCCGTTACCTGGAAGTGGCCGAGCAGCTGGTGGCCGACGGCAAGGCCTACTACGCCTACGAAACCCGCGAAGAGCTGGACGCGATGCGCGAGGCCGCCATGGCCAGGCAGGAGAAGCCGCGCTACAACGGCGCTGCACGCGAACTGGGCCTGCCGCGCAAGGACGACCCGAACCGCGTCATCCGCTTCAAGAACCCGCTGCAAGGCACGGTGGTGTTCGACGACCTGATCAAGGGCCGCATCGAGATCGCCAACAGCGAGCTGGATGACATGGTCATCTTCCGCCCGGACGGCTACCCCACCTACAACTTCGCGGTGGTGGTGGATGACTGGGACATGGGCATCACCGAGGTCATCCGCGGCGATGACCACATCAACAACACTCCGCGCCAGATCAACCTGTACGAAGGCATCGGCGCGCCGGTGCCGAAGTTCGGCCACATGCCGATGATCCTCGACGAGCAGGGCGCCAAGCTGTCCAAGCGCACCGGCGCGGCCGACGTGATGCAGTACAAGGACGCCGGCTACCTGCCGGACGCGCTGCTGAGCTACCTGGCCCGCCTGGGCTGGTCGCACGGTGACCAGGAGCTGTTCAGCCGCCAGGAGCTGATCGACCTGTTCGACGTGAAGGACTGCAACTCCAAGGCCTCGCGCCTGGACATGGCCAAGCTGGGCTGGGTCAACCAGCACTTCCTGAAGACCGAGGACGTGGCCGCGATCGTGCCGCACCTGGTCTACCAGCTGCAGAAGCTGGGCCTGGACGTGGCCGCCGGCCCCGCCCCGGAGGACGTGGTGATCGCCCTGCGTGAACGCGTGCAGACCCTGAAGGAAATGGCCGAGAAGGCCGTGGTCTGGTACCAGCCGCTGACCGAGTACGACGAAGCGGCGGTGGCCAAGCACTTCAAGGCCGGTGCCGAAGTGGCGCTGGGCAAGGCCCGCGAGCTGCTGGCCGCCCTGCCGGAATGGACCGCCGAGTCGGTGGGCGTCGCCCTGCACGACGCGGCCGCAGCGTTGAAAATCGGCATGGGCAAGGTGGCCCAGCCGCTGCGCGTGGCCATCACCGGCACCCAGGTCAGTCCTGACATTTCCCATACCGTTTACCTGGCCGGCCGCGAGCAGGCCTTGAAACGCATTGATGTGGCCATCACCAAGGTAGCAACGGCCTGAGGCATCCTTGCCAGGCCCGAACCGGAGAACACGCATGCCCGCCAAGACCGCCACTGCCTGTACCGCCCCGCACCACCACGTCCACGACGCATCGGATTTCGTGGCGGTGGTCGAGCGCGTCTCGCGCGAACGCGGGCTGCGCCTGACCCCGATCCGCGCCAATGTGCTGAAGCTGATCGCCGAGGCCGGCAAGCCGGTCAAGGCCTACGAGCTGCTGGAATGGGTGCGTAACGGCAAGGGCGTGGGCGCCGATGCCCCGCCCACCGTGTACCGCGCGCTGGATTTCCTGATGGCCAATGGCTTCGTGCACAAGCTGGAATCGGTCAATGCCTTCGTGGCCTGCCACCATCCCAGCAGTGCCGCGCACTCGGTGCCGTTCCTGATCTGCAACAGCTGCCACAGTGCTGTGGAGCTGGAAGACCGCGAGATCGTCACCCAGCTGGAGAAGCGCGCCAAGGAGCTGGGCTTCCAGCCGCAGGCGCAGACCCTGGAAGTGCACGGGCTCTGCGCGCGCTGCGCGGGCTGAGTCGCGGCGCATACCCGGACTGAGCCGCACGCTCAGTCCCGGGCGGCGTGCTCTTTCAGACGCTTCAGGACGCTGCGCTGTGCGTCGACCAGTACAGGGTCGTCCACCCGCAACTGCTCGACCCAGGCGAGCGCTGGTACCGGGTCGGCATGGCGCACGAAATACAGTGCCTGCGCCAGGAAATGCACATTGGGCACCCTGGCGTCCCAGATGAGCTTGGCGATACGCAGCATCGACGCCTGCATGCCGGGTGTAACCTCAACGCCGGTCTTCCCCGAAAGCGCGGTATTGAGGCAGTAAAGCGCCTGGCAGGGCAGATCACGCGGTGTGCCCGCACGCGACCAGTCAGCGCGTTCGGCAAAGTCCAGCAGGACGGCAATGGCGGCGGGGCCACTCACATCGGCCAGTGTGCCGAGCGCGAACACTGCCAGCTGGGGGTCACCCAGCATAGCGCGCAGGCCTTCCACGCCCTGGCGTCCCCAGGCGGTGCAGGCCTTGGCCCAGCCGCCGAACGGTACGACCCGGCTACCATCGCCCAGCAGGCCATCATCCGGCCAACCGTGCAGTATCCGCAGCCGCTCAATTTCCTTGCCACCTTCGGCGCCGTGCTCCTGCACGAAGGCGATCAGATCTTCCGCTTCCAGCGTGTCCTTGGCCGCCCGCCTGGCCAGTGTCGTAAATTTCATCGTCTTCCAGCGATCCTGATCCAGATCCGCAACGGTAGCGGATCAATGGGGTGAAGGCAGTCAGCAGCCTGCACCCTAGTCCATCGGCTTGGACCGGGTATCTACCCGCACGATCACCGACATGCCGGGCCGCAGCTGTGCGGCCAGCGTCTGGCCTTCATTGATCGATATCCGCACCGGCAGCCGCTGCACCACCTTGGTGAAGTTGCCGCTGGCGTTATCCGGGCGCAGCACGCTGAACTCCGAACCTGTGGCGGGTGCGATCTCCTGCACGCGGCCGCGCAGCACCTGGCCCTGGAACGCGTCCACCGAGAACGTGGCCGGCTGACCGATCGCCATGCCCCAGGTCTGGCCTTCCTTGTAGTTGGCCACCACCCATAGCGTGTCAGGCACCAGGAACAGCAGCTGCGAACCGGCGGCGACGTACTGGCCCACGCGCACGCTGGCTTCGCTGATCTGGCCGTCGCGCGGTGCGTGGATCACCGTATTGGCCAGATCGATGCGTGCCAGCTCCAGCTGCGCCTGCGCGCTTTCCACCTGGGCCTCCAGGCTCTTGCGCGCCACCTGGGTCGACACCAGCGTTTCCTCGGCGATGCGGATCTGCGCCTGCGACTGCTGCACGCTGGCCTGTGCCGAGGCCTGGGTGGTGCGGAACTTGTCGCGGTCGTTGACCGACACCAGTTGCTGCGCGGCCAGTTCCTCGTAGCGCTTCAGCTCGTTGCGCGAGCGTTGCAGCTCCGCCTGGCCGGCCGACAATGTGGCGTGTGCGGAGGCGATCTGCGCACGGTTCTGCGCCTGCGACTGGTCCGAATTGGCCAGTGCCGCGCGTGCGCTGTCCAGTGTTGCCTGTGCCTGGGCGACACGCTGCGTGTAGATGCGGTCGTCGATGCGCAGCAGCGGCTCGCCCTCCCTCACGTGCTGGAAGTCCTTCACCAGCACTTCGGTCACGTAGCCGTTCACCTGTGGCGCCATCACTGTGATCTGCCCGCGCACATAGGCGTTGTCGGTCACCATCACGCTGCTGGTGAACGGCCACAGGTGCCAGGCGCGCAGGATCAGCGCAATGCCCAGCAAGGCCACCACCACCATCACCACCACGCTGCGCGCGCTGGGCTTGAGGTACTTCGGCGCGGCAGCCGGTGTCGCGGGCGTGGGCGCAGGCGCCGCATCGGTCGGCGGCGGTGGAGTGACGTTGTCGGCGTCGATGTCGTCGGGGCGGGGCGGGACGGGAGGCATGGAGGAGGACTCAGCGGGGCGCGGCCGGCGTGACCGCAGCGGGGGAAGTGGGGTGGCGCTTGCGCCATTGCTTGAGCACGGCGGTGCGCAGCGACAGCAGCAGCAACCAGCCCAGGAAGCCGATCGCCAGCCAACCGCTCAGCGTGAACACATCATTGAAGCCACGCACGTTGGCTTCGCGGCGCGTGGTCTGCGCCAGCTGCGCGCTGCCCTGCGCGCTGCGCAGCACCGGGTCGGTGATCTGTGCGCTGTACAGCTGCTGCTGGAGGCGCAGGCGCTGCGCCACCACCGGGTCGGCCGGGTCGAGCTGGCTGGTCAACGCGCTGGAGTACAGCTGCTCGCGGTGCAGCTGGAAGGTGCCCAGCACCGCCGAACCGGCCAGGCCGCCCAGCGTCTGTGTGATCGACAGCGTCACCAGGAAGGTGATCATGTGGTCCACGCCCTGTTTCAGCGCGGCGGAAATGCCGAGCATGATCAACGGGCCCATGAACATGCCGGCACCGACCGAGGCCAGGAACTGGCTGACGTAGAAGTCGTGCGGCCGATCCATGCTGGTGCGGTGCTGATCGAAGAAGGCGGCAGCGCCGAGCAGCAGGATCGCCATCAGCAGCTGCGCGATCAGCCGCTTCGGGCCGAACGTCAGCGAGGCACCGGCGATGCCGGTGACCACGCCCGCGAGGATCACCACGAACAGCGGGCGCATCTGGTCCGGGCCCATGCCCAGCGTGCGCATCAGGTTGACCACGCCGTAGGACTGCTCGGTGGTCAGGAAGCGGATCAGGAACGCGCCGACGATGAAGTGCAGCACCGGCAGCTTCGACAGCCAGCGGATCTGCAGCAGCGGATTGCGCCGGTAGTGTTCGATGATGAAGGCAGTGGTGGAGAGCACGATCGAGGCGACCAGCGCCCAGCCCAGCCATGGCGTGTTGAGCCACCAGCGGGTGTAGCCCTGCGCCAGTACGATCACCAGCAGCGCGACAGCCGGCGCAAGCAGGGCGAAGGTGAGGAAGTCCAGTGGCTCGAAGGCTTTCACCTGGATGCCGGGCGGCAGCTTCAGCACCACCACTGCCGCGAACGCGCACAGGGCCAGCCCGGCTTCAAACGAGTAGAGCTGGTGCCACTGGCCGGTATCGACCAGGCCCGGCGAGACGATCCAGGCGATCGGCACCGCCAGCTGCGAGAGGCCCACGCCAACCACCAGCAGATTGCCGGTGAACCGTCGTGGCAGCGCCTGCAGCATGTAGAGCGTGCCCAGTGTCGAACAGGCCGCACCCGCGAAGCCGCTGGCGGCGCGGGTCAGCATCGTGGTCTCGAAGCTGCCGACGAACAGGTGCAGTACCGCCAGCGCCGCGTACAGGCCCAGCCCGATCTCGGCGAACAGGCGGATGCCGTACTGCTGGCGGAACTTGAAGGCCAGCAGGTTGGCCGTGACGTTGACCATTGCATAGGCCGCCACCAGCCAGCTGCCCTGGGTCGGGGTCAGTGCCAGCTGGCCCTGCAGGAAGGGCAGGTTGGCGGTGACCAGCGCATTGCCGAGGCCACCGGTGATCGCCACCAGCAGCGACACCAGTGCATAGGCCACGCGTCGATAGGGGGGATGCCAGGGCATCGAAGCCGAACCCGGCATGGTCGGCTTCTCGTGCTCCTCCCAATCCGGAACCGGCTTCAGATACGGCTGGACCATCAGCGGGCCTCGCTGGTTGCTCCCTGGAGACCCCCGCGCAGCAGCTGCAGGGCACGCCCGGCCAGGTGGGCGCGCTCGTCGCGGGTCTTGCCGCGCAGGGCTGCGCCCAGCATGCCCGAGATCAGTGAAATATCCGTCTTCTCCAGGTCGGCCCGGCACAGGCCGGCGGCCTTGGCACGGGCGATCGGTGCTTCCAGCAGATCGCGCACGGTCTCGCGCGCGGTGCGCATGGCCGGCACGTCCGAATCGACTGCACGCCAGTAATCGGCCAGTGCCGGCGAATCGATGATGCGCTGGGCCATACCCTCGAACACTTCGAACAGGGCATCGTCGCGGTCGCCGAGCTGCTCGACCTGGCGCCGGATACGGTCGACCGTACGTTGCAGCAGTGCCTGGATCAGCGCGGTGCGGTCGGGGAAGTTGCGGTACAGGGTGGCGCGGCCCACCTGGGCGCGTTCGACCACCAGGTCCAGCGGGGCGGTGACACCGTGTTGGCCGAACACATGATCGGCGGCGTCGAGGATGAGGGCACGGCGGGCAGCAGCATCGGCACGTTGGGCAGTCATGGAATTATTTTCGGACAAAAGTGTCCGATTGGCGAGACTTTGAGTGACGGGATTGTCCGCTTGTTGTGGTACGCACATCTTTGTGACGAATACGTGATGGATGCTGCACAAAGAGATGGGGGCCAGAAGGCCCCCATCGGATCTGCTTGCATTGGATCCACGCCATGCGTGGGCTGAGGCTGGGGTCAGAACCCATTCCTCTGGAATGGGATCCGACTCCACTACGCGATCAGAAGAACGCGCGGATGCCGAATGCGACACCACGGCCCGGCAGCGGCGAGTAATCACGCAGCAGCGAGGTATGCGGACGCACTTCGCGGTTGGTCAGGTTGCTGCCATCCAGGAACACCTCGTAGCTGTTGCTCGCGTTGCGATCCCAGCGGTAGGCCAGATGCGCGTCGACCAGGGTGTAGCCGTCGCTCGGCGCTTCGTTCTGGGCGACATCCTTCTGGCGGCTGTAGCGGACCGCACCGACCGAGGCGCGCCAGCCGTCCTTCGACCAGCGCAGGTCGGCGCCGACGCGGGCCGGGGCGATGCGCGGCAGGTAGCCGGTGTTGGCCAGCTCCACGCTGTAGTTGTGGTTGTGGTCGCCATGCGGCACGGCGATGTCGAGGTTGCGGCTGCCGTTGCCATCCAGCTTGGCCTTCACGTAGTCGCCGAACACGCGCAGGTCCCAATCACCGGCGCCGCCTTCGAACAGATGCACCAGCGCTTCGGCTTCGGCACCGCGGAACACCGCATCCTGTTGCGTCCAGGCGCGGACCGGCAGACCCTCGGTAACGCCGGTGTCGGCCAGGTAGATGAAGTCCTTGAATTTGGTCTGGTAGACCGACGCCGAGAAGTCCAGGCGTTCGCTGTGGGTGTGGATGCCCAGTTCCACGCGCTGGCCGCGCTCGGTCTTCAGGTTGGCGTCACCGATTTCCAGCGAGCGGGTGGCGATGTGCGCGCCGGCGGCATACAGCTCTTCGTTGGTCGGTGCACGCTCGGAGCTGTCCACGCCGATGCGAAGGTCAACGGCATCGTTGAGCTTCCAGATGCCGGCCGCAGACAGGTTGGTGGCGCCGAAGGTGCGGCGGCGATAGTCGCCGGTCGGGTCCAGCTTGACCTGGTCGTGGCGGCCGCCCAGTTCCAGCTTGAACGGGCCGAACTGCTTTTCCTGCAGTACGAACAGGCCGATGTTCTTCGTGCCGGTATCCGGAACGAACGCCTCTTCGCCCTTGGCACCGAAATCACTGTTGCCGAACTGCAGGCCGAAGGCGCCGTCCCAGCCGCCGATCTGCTGCTGCACGGCTTCCAGGCGCGCCTCGATGCCACGGTTGGTGAAGCGGGTGGACGGCGTGCCGGCTTCCAGCTCCACGTGCTCGTAGTCGGTGTAGGCCACGCGTGCATTGATGTTCTTCAGGAACGAGACCGGGTTGTAGATGCCGGCCTTGGTCTCGAAGCGGTTCTGCACCATGTCGATGCGCACGTCATGCTCGTCGCCGCCTTCCTCTTCATCGCCATGGTCGTGGCCGTGGTCATGGCCATGATCATCGCCATCGGCATGCACGTGCGCGCCATTGGGAATGCCGTAGTTGGTGCGATAGGTGCTGGCCGATACGCCGAAGTAGCCGCCGTCGCCCAGCCAGGTCGCGCCGACGCCGCCGGCGCGGGTGCGGATCGAGCTGTTGTCGAGGCGGCCGCGGCGCGGTTCTTCGCCTTCTTCGCCCGCGTGGTCATGGTCGTGATCGTGATGGTCTTCAAGGCTGTCGATCACTGCATAGCCGGGAATGCGGTAGTCGTCGCCATTGCGCACCAGGCCGTCCACATGCAGCACGACATTGCCGCTGACGCCATCGAGGCGGAACATGCCGCTGCGCTCGTTGTTCACCGAATTGCCGCGCAGCTCGGCGCGGCCGCTGAGCGGGCGCTCCGGCAGCTCGCGGGCGATGCGGCCATCCACCACATTGACCGCGCCACCGATGGCGCCACTGCCGAACAGCAACGTGGCCGGGCCCTTCAGTACTTCGATCTGGTCGGCCAGGAACGGCTCGATGCTGGTCGCATGGTCGGCGCTGACGGTGGAGGCATCCATGTTGCCCATGCCATTGGACAGCACGGCCACGCGCGGGCCTTCCTGGCCGCGGATGATCGGGCGGCCGACGCCGGGGCCGAAGAACGTGCTCTGCACGCCCGGCAGCTTTGCCACGGTATCGCCGAGGGTGCCGGCCTTCTGCTCGTCCAGGCGTTCGCCGGCCAGTACCTCCACCGGGCGCGCCAGCGATTCGGCATCGCCCTGCAGTGGCGACGCGGTGACCTGCACCGACGACAGTTCAGTCAGGTGGCGGTCACGATGAGCGCTGTCATCGCCGGCGGCAAAGGCAACCGAAGGCAGCAGGGCGGCGAGGGCCAGAGCGAGGGAATGCGGCTTCAACCGCGGGGTGTGGGCGGGCATGGAGCGGGTCCTTTGTTACAGTGTATCAATCGCTGGGCGCACGTATCCCGTCAGCGGGACAGGGGGAGGGAAACCGTGCGGGTCGGGAGCAGATGTTATATTATTCCATAACGATTCGCCGACCCTGCTGGAAGTCATGTCCCTGTCCTCACGCCTGCGCCACCTGCTCGACCGTTTCGGCGCCACTGGTTCGATGCTGTGCGCGGTGCACTGCGCGGTGATCCCCGTGCTGCTGGCCGCGGCGCCGTCGCTGGGCCTGTCGTTCTGGCTGAGCGATGGGGTGGAACAGGCGCTGGTGGTGTTCGTCACCCTGCTCGGATTGTTCAGCCTGGTCTGGGGCTACCGCCGGCACGGTGCGCTGCGTGCGCTGGGCTTCCTGATTCCCGGCCTGGTCGCGTTGTGGGCCGGCGTGCTGTACGACCCGCTGCACCACAATGCGGTGCCACACGCGGTGGTGATGACCATCGGCGGCCTGCTGGTGGGGGTCGCCCATCTGGTCAACCTGCGCCTCAACCACGGTCACGTGCACGACGCCAGCTGCGCGCACTAGGCGCTCCGTGATAGGATTTTCGATCGTGCGCGGGGGCGCCCAGCAAGGCGGCCCCGCCGAACCCGTGTCAGTACGGGGTAACCAGATTTCACATTTGAGGAGTTGAAGACATGGGTAAGGGTGACCGCAAGACCGCCAAGGGCAAGCGCTACAACGCCAGCTACGGCAACGCCCGTTCGCACACCGCGAGCAAGGTCGCCGTAGGCGCCGCCGCTCCGGTTGCCAAGAAGACCGTGGCCAAGGCTCCGGCGAAGAAGGCTGTGGCGAAGAAGGCCGTCGCCAAGGCCTGATCCGGCCCAGACCGGTTCAACGAAAAACGCGGCGCCTGGCGCCGCGTTTTTTTATGCCTGTCCGGCGAGCCGAGCGTGGGCTCGGCTCTACAACCGGATCAGCGCAGGGTTTTCTTCAGCGTTTCCGGATTGCCGTCGTTCGGCGCCGCCGGTACCTGCAGCAGGTGCGCCAGCAGCGGATAGACATCGACGTTGTCGAAGCCGTCGATCACCAAACCCTGGCGGAACGACGGGCCGCTGGCCACGAATACCGCGCGCATGGAGGGCAGGGCATTGTCGTAGCCATGCGAGCCACGATCCTGATGGTCTCGCTTGGCGATCTTCTCCTGGTGCAGGGCATCCCAGCCTTCATCCATCATGCAGACAATGGCGGGAATGCGCGGGTGGGTGCCGTAGTGCAGGCGCGCCGGCAGATTCTCTTTCTTCCAGCACTCATACCGGTCGTGACGACCGAGCAGGGCGCGCTCGGCGGCGGCTTCGTGACCGGCCAACGGCGCAAAACCCACCGACTGGCCCTGGCTGACGTTGCGCGCGATGGCCGGGTCGACCATTGATTCGGTGGAGATCACCTGGCCGACCGGGACGCTGGCCATGCCATGGTCGGAGACCACGATCACGTTGGTGGTCGCGGCCAGGCCGCGCTGCTGCAGGCCGTCGAGTACCTGGCCGATGATCTGGTCGGCGCGCACGATGGCGTCGGCGTACTGCTTCGATTCGGGGCCGTAGTTGTGGCCGGCCTTGTCCACGTGCTCCATGTACAGCGTGGTCAGGCGGGGGGCATCGGCATCGGTCTGTGCAAGCCAGTCCAGCACGATGCCGGCGCGCTGCTCCAGTGGTTCCTTGCCGTCGTACACGCGCCATTGGCTTGGGCGCACACCACGGATTTCCGATTCACTGCCCGGCCACGAGGTGGTGGCCGAACGCACCCCGGCGTTCTCGGCGCCGACCCAGATCGGTTCGCCGCCCCACCAGCCGCTGGTGGTGACCGCCTCACGGTTGCTCAGCTCGAACCGGCCTAGGGCTTCATCGTCCATGCTGTTGTTGACGATGCCGTGGTGGTCCGGGCGCAGGCCGGTGACGATGGTGTAGTGGTTGGGGAAGGTCAGCGACGGATAGGACGGGGTCATCCAGCGTGCACGCACGCCGCCGTCGATCAGGCGCTGCAGGTTCGGGGTCAGGCCGCGGTCCAGCGCATCGGCGCGCAGGCCGTCGATCGAGATCAGCAGCAGCTTCGGCGGCGCAGCCGCAGCGACAGCGGTGGGAGCGGAGGCGGAAGGGGCGGGCGCGGTGGTGCAGGCGGCCAATGGCAGCAGCAGCGCCAGCGCGCAGGTCAGGCGTACGGAAGTCATCCGCGCATGATAAGCCGGTGCAATGACGCGCCCAAGACACGGCGCGCTAGCGCGCGCAGTGTCCGCGCATTTTTCCTTATCCCCGCGCCTGCCGGCGTGCCCCCTTCAACAAGAAGGGGGTTTTTCCCCAAACATATTCCTGATGCTTCCATCCACGCATGGCGTGGATCTACCGTGTCGACCAAGGTCGACACCTGCCAGGTTGCGGCGGGTGCGGGGCGCAGCCCGGCCAGCCCTCTCAGGCGAACAGCGGGGCCTGGCGTTGTTCCAGTCGCAGCAGCGCGGCCTTGGTTTCCAGTCCGCCACCGAAGCCGGTCAGCGCGCCGTTGCTGCCGATCACGCGATGGCAGGGCAGGATGATCGGCAGCGGATTGCGCCCATTGGCGGCGCCGACGGCGCGGGTCGCACTGGGTTGGCCCAGGTGCTGCGCCAGCTGCAGGTAGCTCCAGGTCTGGCCGAACGGGATCAACGCCAGCGCCTGCCACACGCGCAGCTGGAACGGCGTGCCGCGTGGCGCCAGCTCCAGGTCAAAGCTGCTGCGTTCGCCGTGCAGGAACTGCAGCAGCTGCTCGCGTGCTTCCGGCAGCGCATCCGGCGCGTAGTGCCAGTCGTCGCGGCCGCGTGCCGGGTGGCGGTTTTCCGGGAACAGCACATGGGACAGGCCACGCTCGTCACCGGCGATGGTCAGCACGCCGATCGGGCTGTCGAAACGATCGAACAACAGGGTCATGTCGGTTCTCCAACGAAAGTGCCGGACAGGTGCCACAGGTGCAGCACGGCATAGGCGCGCCACGGCCGCCAGGGTTGCGAGCGTGCTTCGGTCGCGCGTTCGCTCAGGCGCTGGCCCTGTGCGTGGCCGAGGACCTGCTGCAGCACCAGGTCGCCGGCGGGGAAGGCATCGGGCTGGCCGAGGCCACGCAAGGCGATGTATTGCGCGGTCCAGGGGCCGATGCCGGGCAGTGCCACGCAGCGCGCAACGAATTCCTCCAATGCCTGACCGGGCGCAAAGTCGATCTGGCCGCTGGCGCAGGCGGCGGCCAGTGCGCGCACGGTGGCGGCGCGGCTGCGCGGCAGGCCAATCGATTCCAGCGGCGCCCCAGCCAGCACCTCGGGGGCGGGGAACTGGCGATCGAATTCCGACGGCATGCCCGGCAGGTGCGCGCCATAGGCATCGACCAGGCGCCGCGCAAAGGTGGTGGCTGCGGCAACGGTGACCTGCTGGCCGAGTACGGCGCGCACGCCGACCTCGAAGCCGTCCCAGCCGCCGGGTACGCGCAGGCCGGGGCGCTCGGCGATGCCACGCGCCAGCAAGGGTTCCTCATCCAGTGCTGCGTGGACCTGCTGCAGGTCGGCATCCAGATCGAACACGCGACGCACGCGGCGTACGATGTCCGGGATCAGGCGCGGATCGACCGCGCCCAGCTGCAGGCGCAGTTCCGGGCGCTTGGGGTCGGCAGTGACGCGCAGCAGGGTGGGGCGCTCGGGTGTGCCGAGCACGCGCTGGTAGCTGTCTTCGCCGATCAGCTCGATGCCGGGCAGGCTGCGCTTGCGCAGGAAGGCCAGCATGCGCGGGAAATCCAGCGGTGGCCGGTATGCCAAACGCAGTACCAGGCAGCCATCGTCGGCGGCCAGCGGCTGGTGCTGGCGACGCAGTGCCGTCGGTGCCATGCCACAGCCCTGCAGGAAGGCGGTATTGAAACGGCGCAGGCTGTTGTAGCCGGCGGCCAGCGCGACGTCGGTCACCGGCAGCGTGGTCTCGGTCAGCAGCTGCTTGGCCAGCAGCAGGCGATGGGTGGCGTGGATCTGCCCTGGCGTTGCGCCCAGATGTTCGACGAACAGGCGCTGCAGCTGGCGCGCGCTGAGTCCGATCTTCTCTGCGAGGTCGGCTACCGGCTGTTCCTGCAGGAAGCCACCATGGATCAGGGCCAGTGCGCGCTGCACGGTCTGCCCGGCCAGTGCCTGCTGCGCCTGCGGTGCCAGCTCGGGGCGGCAGCGCAGGCACGGGCGGTAACCGGCTGCCGCAGCAGCGGCCGCAGTCGGGTAGTAGGTGATGTTGCGTGGCTTCGGTGGCGGTGCCGGGCACACGGGGCGGCAATAGATGCCGGTGCTGCGCACGGCGGTGTAGAACACGCCGTCGAAGCGTGCGTCGCGGGCCAGGCGGGCGCGGTCGCAGGCGGCGGTGTCGAGGGCAAGGGCGGTGTCCATGGCGCCAGTCTAGGCGCGTGCGGGCGGCGATACTCGCCGGATTCGGACATGGATGCTGGAGAGGGTTCTGGCAGGGCTGCGCCCTGCACCCGCCGAGGCCAGAGCAACAGCAACAGCGGGCTTCCTGCGGGTGGGCGGGGTGGGTCCGGTTGCAGGGGGCGCTGCAAGTACGTCCCTGTAAGCTCGGTCGCGCCATCCATGGCGCTCACGCCCCTGCAACCGGACCCACCCCGCCTTCGACAGGTTCCTGCGAGCTGTTGGGACGGCGTTCCGCAATGCTGTTGGTGGGTGGCGACCTTGGTCGGCACGCTTTTTTCCCAAGGGTCAGAAGGGGTTCAGTGCCACGCGCTGAATGCGCGGCCTGGACGGGTAGACTGTGGTTCTTGCTCCCATGAATCCCGGTTGCCCGATGTCCGCCAAATTCCGCTGGTTGCCCCTGTTGTGCCTGGCCCTGGCGGGCTGCAGTCAGTTGGAGAATCCGGGCAATGTGACCGCTGCCGACAAGGCGGCGCGGGCGCCGGCCAGTGATGGCGAGAACATGGTGTCGATCAATGCGGCTGACGCACCGCCACCGCCGGCGCCGCCGCGCAGCCGGGCGGATCGGCCTTGGCCGCAGGCGCAGTTGGAGAATGGCCGCGCCTGGGTCAGCTGCAGTACCGAGTACGCCGGTGAGGCGGGCGATGGCGTCGAGCTGGAGGGCCTGCAGCGCGAGCAGATTGCCCAGGCCCTGGCGCCGTGTGCCGAGCGTGGCCTGATGCGTGTGCGTTACGCCGGCAAGATCAATCCGGGCTTCGCCGAAATGATGTGGCGACTTGCCGTGGTCGCCGATGAACAGAAGATCCACAAGCGCATCCTTGATCTGGACTCCAGCGGTGGCCAGGTGGAATCGGCGATCGTCGCCGGTGACAGCATCGGTGAATCGGGCTGGACCATCTGGGTGCGCGAGGGCTCGATCTGCCACAGCGCGTGCGTGTTCGTGCTGGCCGCCGGTGACAACCGCCTGCTGTCGGGCAAGGTCGGCATCCACCGCATGATGCGCATCAGTTCCAAGGCCACCTCGCGCGCCGAGCTCAACCGCGAGCTGCACGAGGTCTACGACAACGTGAAGGATTACCTGCAGCGCAATGGCGTGGCGGTGGGTGTGGCCGACCTGATGATGACCGTGCCCAACCGCAGCCTGCGCTTGCTGAGCCCGGACGAGCTGCGCCAGTACGGCCTGGATGGCACCAACGCGGTGCAGGACGATCTGGAGCGGATCAAGCAGATGCGGGCCTGCGGCGATGATTTCGTGCAGCGCAAGGACGCGTTCCTGATTGCCTTCGACCAGCAGTGCAAGCGCGAAGGCGCCGACATGGAATCGATCAACAGCTGCGGCCAGGCACTGAAGCAGCGCTTCGGTTTCCCGGATGCGGTGTGCCCGGAAGAAAGCCCGCTGTCGGAAATCGATGTGGCAACGTTGCCGCCGGCACCGTCGGAGCCGCCGCCGGTGGCCGAACAGGCGCCAGCAGACATCGGCACGCCTGCCGCGCAGGCCGATGCCGCAGCGGTGGAAGGCAGCGCCCACGCGCGCTGACGAACAGCTCACCGCGCTGGCGTAGACTGCGGTTCTTTCCCGAGAACCGGCGGTGTCCATGAAGCGCGTGCTCCTGCTGCTGTCCCTGCTGTCCCTGCTGCCCCTGACCGCATTGGCGCAGGCACCCGCGCCGGCCACGCCTGCACCGGCACCCGCGCGCCCCGCACCGGCATCGCCGGCGGCTGCGAAACCGGCCACGGCCGGCGCTCCGGCGTTGACTGCCGCGCAGCAGGCGCAGGTGCAGAAGCAGGATGCGGAAATGGGCGCGGCCGCAGTGAAGGCGGCGCAGCTGGTCGATGCCAACCGCGCAGGCGAGTTGTGGGATGGCGCTTCGGCCGTCGCGCGCCGTGCAGTACCGAAGGCCGCCTTCGTCAGCCAGTTGACTGCCGAGCGCACGCGCCTGGGCGCGCTGGCCGGGCGTGGCCAGCCGACCATCACCCGGGTCAAGTACAGCGCCGGTGCCGCGGTGCCGGAGGGGCTGTACATCAACGTCAGCTTCCCGACCCGTTTCGCCAACAGCGCGCAGCCGGTACGCGAGCTCGTCTCGTTCCGTTTCGACGAGGACCAGGTGTGGCGCCTGGCCGGTTACAGCCTGCGTGCGTCGGCACCCTGAGGAGATGATCGATGGCAACTGAACTGACGATGCTGGCCTGGTCGGTGCTGCTGGGCTTTGTCTACATCTTCGCTACCTCCACCGTGGTCACCCGCGAGCGTGGGATGAAGTGGAATGCCTCGGCGCGTGATGGCGAAGCCAGGCCACTCAGCCCGCTGGCCGGGCGCCTGCAGCGTGCGCAGGCCAACTTCCTGGAGACGTTCCCGTTCTTCGCTGCCGCCGCCATCGCAGTGGTCGTGGCCGGGCGCGGCAACGACACCACGGCGCTGGCGGCGCAGGCCTACTTCTGGGCGCGCGTGGTCTACCTGCCGCTGTATGCCGCGGGCGTGCCCTACGTGCGCAGCCTGGTCTGGGCAGTGTCGCTGCTGTCGATCCTGGCGCTGGTGTTCGCGTTGTTGTGATCCCGGCCTGATCCAGATCAAGGCCGGTCAGGTGCGCGGCGCTATGCTGGCGCGGACTGAATCAACGGCAGGAGGCGCGCATGCGCAGGATGGACGTGGTGGTGGTCGGCGCCGGACCGGCGGGTCTGTGCTTCGCGCGCGCGCTGGCCGGTAGCGGCCTGCAGGTCGGGCTGGTCGAAGTTCAACCGCGCCAGGCCCTGGCCGAGGCCGCCTTCGATGGCCGTGAGATCGCGCTGACCCATGCCTCGCGGCAGAGCATGGAGCAGCTGGGGCTGTGGCAGCGCCTGCCGCATGCCGAAGTCGCTGAACTGCGCGATGCCAAGGTGATGAACGGCGGCTCGCCGTTCGCGCTGACCTTCGCCAGCAGCCAGGTGGACGGTCAGCCGCTGGGTTGGCTGGTGCCCAACCATCTGATCCGCCGCGCTGCATGGGATGCCGTGCAGGGGCAGGACGGCCTGGAGCTGTTCGACGGGCGCAAGGTGCTGGGCGTGCAGGCCGATGCGCAGGGCCACGTGGTCAAACTCGATGACGGCAGCCAACTTCATGCGCGCCTGCTGGTCGCCGCTGACAGCCGCTTCTCCGCAACCCGCCGCATGCTCGGCATCGGCGCGCAGATGCGCGACTTCGGCAAGTCGATGCTGGTGTGCCGCATGCAGGTTGAGCGTGATCATCACCACACTGCCTGGGAATGGTTCGGCTACGGCCGCACGATGGCGTTGCTGCCGCTCAACGAAGGCCAGGCATCAGCAGTGATCACGCTGCCACCGCGGCAGATTGAAGAACTGCTGGCGATGGATGAGGTGGCCTTCGGTGAGGCCATCAGCGGTTGCTTTGAGCACCGCCTGGGCCGGATGCAGCCGGTCGCCACGCCGCAGGCGTATCCGCTGGTGGGTGTGTACGCGCACCGTTTCGTCGGCGAGCGTTCGGCGCTGATCGGCGATGCCGCCGTTGGCATGCACCCGGTCACCGCGCATGGCTTCAACCTGGGACTGGCCAGCGCACAGCGGCTCGCACAGGGCATCGTCGCGCAGCAGCGACGTGGTGCCGACATTGCCGCGGCCGGCATGCTGGCCAGCTACCAGCGGGGTCACCGGCTGGCGTCGCGGCCGCTGTACGAGGCCACCAATGCCATCGCCAGCCTGTATACCGACGATCGCCGCCCGGCGCGGCTGCTGCGCGCGGCCGGCCTGCGTCTGGCACAGGGCGTGGCACCGTTCAGGCAGCTGATCGCCTCGCACCTGACCCAGCGCGTGGCCTGAACCGGTTCAGATCAGCCCGTTCAGATCAGCCGGCGGCCAGCACCCGGATCTGGCTGTCGGCGAACTCGACCACCTGGCCTGCGCGGATTTTGCAGGCCTTGCGCAGTTCGACTTCGCCGTCGACCCGCACCTGGCCGTCACCGATGACCATCTTGGCCTCGCCGCCACTGGTGACCAGGTCGGCCAGCTTGAGCAGCTGCTTGAGTTCGACGTAGTCACCGTCGAGGTCGAATTCGAGAATCTGCATGGAGCGGGGGTTCCTGGGGAAGGGCGCAGCCAGCGGCCGGGCCGGTGAAGAGGGCGCGTATTGTGCGCCAGCTTGGGGCATGACGGTACGCGCACGGCAAGCTGTACGCCTTGTTCAGGATCAATGCGGTATGATTCCGCTCTGAGCGAGTGAAATCTCCTCCAACCGAGCAGCGCCAGGGCACGCGATAAGAAGGGCGCCCAAAGCGCGGACCATCACCTTTTTTATCGCACTGCCAGGAAGACGGCAGTGTCTTCGGAGTTCCCCATGTCCCAAGAATCCCAAGCGCAGCTGCAGTTCGCGCAGCTCGGCCTGTCCGAGCCCGTGATGCAGGCGGTCACCGCCATCGGCTACGAAACCCCGTCGCCGATCCAGGCCGCCACCATCCCGGCGATGCTGGAAGGCCGCGACGTGCTGGGCCAGGCCCAGACCGGCACCGGCAAGACCGCAGCGTTCGCGCTGCCGGTACTGTCCAACATCGATTTGCAGCAGATCAAGCCGCAGGCCCTGATCCTGGCGCCGACCCGCGAACTGGCCATCCAGGTTGCCGAGGCGTTCCAGTCCTATTCGTCGAAGATCCCGGGCTTCCGCGTGCTGCCGGTGTACGGCGGCCAGCCGTACGGCCAGCAGCTGTCGGCCCTGCGCCGCGGCGTGCACATCGTGGTCGGTACCCCCGGCCGCGTGATCGACCACCTGGACCGCAGCACCCTGGACCTGTCCGAGCTGAAGACGCTGGTGCTGGACGAAGCCGATGAAATGCTGCGCATGGGCTTCATCGACGACGTCGAAGCCGTGCTGAAGAAGCTGCCGGAGCAGCGCCAGGTGGCCCTGTTCTCGGCCACCATGCCGCCGCAGATCCGCCGCATCGCGCAGACCTACCTGCAGGACCCGGTGGAAGTGACCATCGCGGCCAAGACCACCACCTCGGCCAACATCCGCCAGCGTTACTGGTGGGTGAGCGGCATGCACAAGCTGGACGCGCTGACCCGCATCCTGGAAGTCGAGCCGTTCGACGCGATGATCATCTTCGCGCGCACCAAGGCCGGCACCGAGGAACTGGCCAGCAAGCTGCAGGCCCGTGGCCTGGCCGCTGCCGCCATCAACGGTGACATGCAGCAGGCCCAGCGTGAGCGCACCATCGCCATGCTGAAGGAAGGCAAGCTGGACATCCTGGTCGCCACCGACGTGGCTGCCCGCGGCCTGGACGTGGAGCGCATCAGCCACGTGCTGAACTACGACATCCCGTACGACACCGAAAGCTACGTGCACCGCATCGGCCGTACCGGTCGTGCCGGCCGCAGCGGCGAGGCGATCCTGTTCGCCACCCCGCGCGAGAAGGGCATGCTGCGCCAGATCGAGCGCGCCACCCGCCAGCCGATCGAAGAGATGCAGCTGCCGAGCGTGGAAGCGGTCAACGACACCCGCATCAACAAGTTCACCTCGCGCATCAGCGAAACCCTCGGCGCCGGTGGCCTGGACTTCTACCGCCAGCTGCTGGAGCGTTTCGAGAACGAGCAGAACGTGCCGGCCATCGAAGTGGCTGCCGCGCTGGCCAAGATGCTGCAGGGTGACACCCCGTTCCTGCTGCAGCCGCCGGTGCGTGCCCCGCGTGAAGAGCGCGCACCGCGCGAACGCTTCGACCGTGGTGACCGTCCGGAACGTGGCGATCGCTTCGACCGCAACGAGCGTGGTCCGCGCTTCGAGCGTGGCCCGCGCCGCGACGACGCCGAAGGTGGCTTCGAGCAGCGTCCGCGCCGTGAGGTTCCGCCGCGTGGTGCGCCGGAGCAGGGCATGGAGACCTACCGCATTTCGGTCGGCCACCAGCACGGCGTGAAGCCGGCCAACATCGTTGGCGCCATTGCCAACGAAGCTGGCCTGGAAAGCCGCTTCATCGGCCGCATCGACATCCACGACGACTTCTCGCTGCTGGACCTGCCGGCACAGATGCCGCCGGACGTGCTGTCGCACCTGCAGAAGGTGTGGGTGTCCGGCCAGCAGCTGCAGATGCGTGCGCTGGCCCCGGGTGAAGACACCAACCCGGCCCCGCGTCCGTTCAAGCCGCGCTTCGACAAGCGTGGTCCGGGCGGCCCGGGTGGCCCGCGTCGCGGTGGCCCGGGCGGTCCGGGTGGCCACGGTGGCGACCGCGGCGGTGACCGCGACAGCCGCCCGCCGCGTCGTGACGGCTTCAAGCCGCGCGGCCCGCGCAGCTTCTAAGCCGCACCTGTGGTCCTGAACAACGCCAGCCTCCGGGCTGGCGTTGTCCGTTATGGGCCTGGAAAAGGGGACGGAGGGGATCAAGTCGTTTATGCCCGGCAGTGCGCTTATGCCGAAAACGACTTAATCCCCTCCGTCCCCTTTTCGCATGGCAAACACATTGCCGGTCATAGGCTGGGCCGGTTCCAAGGGAGGTTGTCACCGCAGCACATTCGGGGGGATCCGGGATGGGTAGAAGTGGCACGGACCAGCAGAGCCGGCGGGTGCCGATGACCCGTGGCCTGGGATTGCGCTTTGCGTTGTTGACGGGCATGGCGATCGGGTTGGTCGCGCTGTCCGCGTTGATCCAGGAACTGCAGGCGGCCTCGACGGCCTGGATTGCCGGCCAGGGCTACTGGTCGCGAGGGCAGCAGGATGCGACCGCTGCGCTGAGCCGCTACCTGGCGCGTGGCGATGCGCAGGACCTGGATGACGCGCGCCAGGCCCTGCGGATTCCGTTGGGGGATCTGCAGGCCCGGCTGGCGCTGGAACAGGCGGTACCGGACGAGGAGAAGGCCCGGCAGGGTTTCCTGCAGGGCGGCAACGCGCGCGCCGATATTCCACGCCTGGTGTTCTCGTTCCGCTACGCCCGTGACCTGGGAGCATTCCGCGAAGCCACTGCACTGTGGCGGCAGACCGATGGTGATCTGGAGGCTGTGCAGGCCCTGGTCGCCGAGCTGCAACGGAGGCATGCGGCAGGTGAACTGCCCGTGGCCGACCGCAATCGCTACCTGCAGCAGCTGCGGGATCTCGACCGCCGCCTGCAGGTGCAGGCCCAGGCGTTCTCGCAGGCGCTGCTGAGGATGGCCACCATGGTCCGGATCGCCACGCTGATGGTTGGCGGCCTGTCGGTGCTGGTGATCAGCCTGATGGCAGTGGCGCTGGCGCGTCGTGTCGGCAAGGATCTGACCGAGCACGAGAGCCGCTTCCGCGCGGCGTTCTACCAGGCCAATGTCGGCATGCTGAAGCTCGACACCGATGGCCGCGTGGTCGAGGCCAACCAGGCGATGGCGGATATCCTCGACTATCGGCGTGATGTGCTGCTGCAGATGCTGCTGGGTGACCTGCTGATGGAGGGGGAACTGGTCCTCGATGGTGTCGGCCGCATCGACTGGGACCGGCAGCTGCGGCCGAGCGAGCTGCGTTTCCGCCGGCGCGATGGCAGCCTCGTCTGGGGACGCTGGAGCGGTACCGCGGTTCGCAGCTCGGGCGGAGGATTGTCGGTGTTCGCGATCATCGAGGATGTCAGCCAGAACCATGCACTGGCGCGCGAGATCGAGCATCACGCCAGCCACGATCCGCTGACCGGCCTGATCAACCGCCGCGAGATCGAACGCCTGCTGGAACGCGCGCTGCTGCAGGTCCGGACCGACGGTGGTACGCATGCGCTGTGCTACATCAACCTGGACCACTTCAAGCTGGTCAACGACAGCTTCGGTCATGCCGCCGGCGACCAGATGCTGCGCGGTTTCGCCGACTATCTGGTGGCGGCGGTGCGTGATGGCGATTGGGTCGGCCGCCTGGGGGCCGATGAGTTCGCGGTGTTTCTCGCCCACGCCGGCCAGGATGAAGCCAAGCGGGTACTGCAGCGGGTGATCCGCAACCTGGGCCAGGCCACGTTCCCGATCAGCGAGGGCAGCCCGCAGTTGAGCTGCAGCATCGGCGTGGTCGAGGTCAGTGCCGAGGCGCCGGACGCGAACTGGTTGATGAGCGCCGCCGACAGCGCCTGCTATGCCGCCAAGCAGGCCGGTCGCAACCGCGTGCACTGCTTCAACGAGAACCGCATGGCGCTGGAGGAGCGGCGGCAGGAGGCCGAGCGTCTGCAGGGTGTCAGCCTGGCCATGGCGGAGAATCGCATGCTGCTGTACGCGCAGCGCATCGCCCGCGTGGGAGATCCGTCCTACCTGCACTACGAAGTGCTGGTGCGCATGCGCGGTACCGATGGCAGCCTGCACCTGCCCGGTCAGTTCATGCCGGCGGTGGAGCGCTATGGCATGGCGGTGGCGCTGGACCGGCACGTGCTCGGGCTGCTGTTCCGCCACCTGCAGGTCTGCCCGGCGCATGTGCGCCAGCTGGGCCTGTGCAACGTCAACGTTTCGGCGCAGTCGATCGCCGAGCCGGGATTCCTCGCCTTCGTCTGCGACCTGCTCGAGCGCAACCGCGCGCTGGCCTCGAAACTGTGTTTCGAGATCACCGAGACCGCGGCGATCAGCAACCTCAGCCAGGCACGCGCTTTCATCGATGCGGTCAAAGCGCGTGGTTGCCGGATGGCACTGGATGACTTCGGCTCCGGCCTGTCCTCGTTCGGCTATCTGCGCCAGCTGCCTGCGGACATCCTGAAGATCGACGGCACCTTCGTGCGTGACATGGACACCGACCCGGTCAGCCACGCCACGGTGCGGGCGATCAGCGAGCTCGGGCGGGAACTGCAGATGGAGGTGGTGGCCGAATGGGTGGAAACCGCCGAGGTGGCTGGCGCACTGACCCGGCTCGGCGTGCAGGGCCTGCAGGGCTACGCGATCGAGCGGCCGCAGCCGCTGGAACGGATGACCCTGAGTGACCTGAGGCCGGTCCGCCTGGTGGCGGTGAAGGGGCCTCCGGCCGCTGGCTGAACGGCGCACGGCGACTTTGGTCTACACATGCGCGGCGTGCCCGGCTGCGATAATGCGCGCCAGGGGCGACGCGCAGTGGGCGCGGACGTAAGCAGGAACAGGATGTGGCGTGGGCGTCAGGCAGTGGCGGTACGAAACAGGGGCGCTGCTGGTCGTCCTGCTGATGGGAGTGTTGCTTCCCGGTCTGGTGCACGCGCGCCTGGCCGAGGCGGGCCGGGATTTCCTGCTGGTTGGCGCACCGACGGACGAACCGACACCCCATCGTGGCTGTACGCCCGCGATGCTGGCCGGGCCGCGCGAGCAGGTAGAGGTACCGGCGCCGCCCGGGGGCTGGTCGGGGCAACCCCAGGCGCTGGATGTGTTCAACGTGTTCGCTGGCGAAGTCCGCGTACAGCATGGTGACCGCGAGATCTGCGGCAACATGCACGATGCGCGCACCCGTGATTCGCGCTTCCGCGCCGGCATCGGCCTGGTGGCGGTGCCAGCGGCAGGCAGCCATGAGCCGTTCCTGGTGTCGTGGCAGGCGCCGCTGAAAGCGCGCTGGGTGCCGACCTTGCGGCTGGGGGCGCCCAGTCCGGTCCAGCAGAACGATACCGCCCGCCTGCTGGTGCGCGCGGCCTGCATCGCGGTGGCGATCGCGCTGGCGCTGTCGGCATTGATGGCCTACCTGACCACCCGTGACCGCAGCTTCCTGGTCTACATCGGCGCGACGATCGTGGTGGTGGTGTGGCAGGCGGTTCTTGGCGGCTTGAGCGGCTATCCCGAACCGTGGCTGCCGGTGGGCGAGCGCGGCGCATGGTGGCTGCTGGCGCTGACCGCCGCGACCCAGGCGCTGGTACTGCCCGCTCTGTGGCGCCTCAACGGCGGGGACCGCTTGCTGCCGTGCTCGCGGCCGGCACAGCAGGCTGTGCTGTGGGGCCTGATGGGACTGGCCGTGCTGGTGCCGTGGCTGCGCTGGGAATCCCTGGCGCTGGTCGCGGAGGTCCTGCAGCTGAGCTTCATCCTCGGTTGCCTGCTGTCACTGGCCGCTGGCATGCGTGCCTGGTTGCGCGGTGACTGCTGGGCGTTGGCGGGCCTGGCGGCGCTGGTGCCACTGCTGGTGATGATCGCAGCCGATGCCAGCAGTGCGGGGTGGCTGCTGGAGTACCGGGTGGAAGCACTGCAGCTGTCGGTGACCTGGCTGCTGATGATGGCCGCCTATGCCATGAACCAGCGGTTGGGCCGGCTGCGCCAGCAGCGCGATGAACTGCGCCAGCTGGCCGAAACCGATGGCCTGACCGGGCTGCCCAACCGCCGGGCCGGCCTGCAGCAGCTGGCCCGTCACCTGGCACAGGTCGACCGTGAGCGCGGCCCGCTGGTGATCGGCTTCCTCGACATCGACCTGTTCAAGGACATCAACGACCGCCATGGCCACGCGGTGGGCGACCAGGTGCTGGTGGCGGTAGCGCGTGCCCTGCGCACGGCAGTCCGCAGCCAGGACGAAGTGGTGCGGATGGGCGGCGAGGAGTTCCTGCTGCTGATGCCGGGCATGCCGCGCGAGGCGGCGTCGGCGCGCCTGGACCGCCTGCGCCAGCGCATCACCGAAGCCGGCCAGGCCCTGCAGGTGCCGGGCCTGGAAGTGACCGCCAGCATCGGACTGGCGCAGTGGCGGCCGGGTGAGGATGACCTGGCCGGGCTGCTGCGGCGGGCCGACCATGCCATGTACGTGGCCAAGCGGGCGGGTCGCAACCGGGTGTTCGACGGCGAAGAGCTCGATCCGCCGGCCCCGGCATGAAGCGCAGCGGGCGGCGATGCCGGATAATGGACCGATGACCACCCGACTCAACAAACATATCGCCGACACCGGCTTCTGCTCCCGCCGCGAGGCCGATCGCCTGATCGCCGCCCGCCGCGTCACCGTCAACGGCCACGCGGCCGGCACCGGTGCGGTGGTGGGCGAGGAAGACCAGGTGCTGGTCGACGGCCAGCCGCTGCGCGCGCGCGTGGCACGCAAGCCCGGCGCCCGCCGCCACGTCTACATCGCGCTGAACAAGCCGGTGGGCGTCACCTGCACCACCGAAACCTCGGTCAAGGGCAACATCGTCGACTTCGTCGGCCACGAACAGCGCATCTTCCCGATCGGGCGCCTGGACAAGGAGTCCGAAGGCCTGATCCTGATGACCAGCAACGGCGACATCGTCAACCAGATCCTGCGTGCCGAGAACGGCCACCAGAAGGAGTACCTGGTGGCGGTGAACAAGCCGGTCACCGACGAGTTCCTGCGTGGCATGGCGCGCGGCGTGCGCATCCACGACCAGATGACGCTGCCGTGCAAGACCTCGCGCATCGCCAAGTTCGGATTCCGCATCACCCTGCAGCAGGGACTGAACCGGCAGATCCGCCTGATGGCCGCCGAATTCGGCTATCGCGTGACCCAGTTGCGCCGCGTGCGCATCGACAACATCAAGATCGGTGCGCTGAAGCCGGGCCAGTGGCGCAACCTGACCGAGCAGGAGCTGCAGGGCCTGCTGCCGAAGCAGCTGGACTGGTAACGCGCGGTAGTGCCGGCCGCTGGCCGGCTGCACCAGGCATCGAATGAGCGCGGGATGCCGGCCAGCGGCCGGCACTCCCCGTTGTGCGGATTGCGCACCGGCATCAGCTAGACTCCGCAGTGACCTGCCGGAACGTGACGCTGCATGATCAAGCCCGACAAGCCTGCCAACGAAGCCCTTCGGCTCGAGGCGCTGTACCGCTACCGGATCCTGGATTCGCAGCGTGAGAAATCCTTCGACGACCTGGTCGCGATCGCCAAGGCGGTCTGCGGTACCTCGATGGCGGCGGTGACCCTGATCGACGTCGAACGGCAGTGGTTCAAGTCGATCCAGGGCATCGACGCGGCGGAAAACCTGCGCAGCGAATCGATGTGTGGCCACGCCATCCTGCAGCCGCAGGAAATCATGGTGGTCGAGGACGCGTTGCAGGACATCCGCTTCCACGATAATCCGGTAGTGACCGGCGACCCGCACATCCGCTTCTACGCCGGTGCGCCACTGATCAGTTCCGATGGCCTGCCTCTGGGCACGCTGTGCGTGTTCGATGCACATCCGCAGCACCTGCCCAGCGACAAGGCCGAGGCACTGGCCGCGCTGTCACGGCAGGTGATGCTGGTGATGGAGCTGCGCCGTTTCGCGCTCGACATCCAGAAGCACATGCTGGAGCGCGATGACTACGAGCGCCTGTTGGCGGAGTACCAGGACGTGCTGCTGGCGCAGAATGCCGACCTGGCCGAGCAGAGCCGCACCGATGCGCTGACCGGCCTGCCCAACCGCCGCGCAATGGCGGCGGCACTGGAAGAGGCGGTGGTGGAGATCGATGGGCAACCGGGCGTCGCCTGCGTTGCGTTGCTCGACATCGATCATTTCAAGCACATCAATGATTTCCAAGGCCACGCTACAGGCGATCGGGTGCTGGCCGAGCTGGGCGTGCTGCTGCGCTCGCACTTCGCCGGCCGCGGCATGGCGGCGCGCTACGGCGGCGAGGAGTTCGTGGCGGTAATGCCGGGCACCGACCTGCACACGGCCGAACTGCAATGCGAGTTCCTGCGCCTGGCCGTGGCTGACCTGCCGCTTGGATTCCCGGTCACGATCAGCATCGGTGTTGCCCAGCACCAGCCAGGTGAAAGCTTGGATGACATGCTGGCGCGCGCCGACAAGGCGCTGTACCGGGCCAAGGGCAATGGTCGCAACCGGGTGGAACGGGCGGGCTGAGACACCGGCGACTCGCGCGCTGAACGCATGCGACGTGTGGATGATTCGATGCCGTTCCAGTAGATCCACGCCATGCGTGGATGCTCTTCCCGATTCGCGTCGCGTCGCAGCTCCTGCGATCAGAACCGGCCAGCATGACGTCCCTGTTCCCACGGACACATCCATGCTGCAGACCCTGGCCATCGCCCACTATCGCTCGCTGCACGGGCTGATACTGCCGCTGCAGCAGTTGAATGTGGTGACCGGCGACAATGGCAGTGGCAAGTCCAGCCTGTACCGCGCGCTGCGCCTGCTGGCGGAGACCGCGCAGGGCGGCGTCGCGGCGGTTCTGGCCCGCGAAGGTGGGCTCGGTTCGGCGCTGTGGGCGGGGCCGGAAAAAATGGACCGTCGGGTTGCTGCCGGCGAAATCCCCTTGCAGGGCGGCCCACGTCAGGAATCGGTGGGATTGAAGCTGGGCTTCACCACCGACGAGTTCGGCTATGCCATTGACCTGGGCTACCCACCGCCCAGCCGTTCGGCCTTCGCACTGGACCCGCAGATCAAGGCCGAGGCGATCTGGGCCGGGCCGTTCCTGCGCAGCGCCAACCTGCTGGTCGACCGACGTGGGGCAATGGTGCGGCAACGCCATGCGCGCGGTTGGGATCTGGTCGATGACCGGTTGTCGCTGTTCGACAGTCTGTTCACCCAGGTTGGCGATCCGCAGCGCATGCCGGAAACCATCGCCCTGCGCGAGTACATCCGTCGCTGGCGCTTCTACGACCATTTCCGCAGCGACGCCGATGCCCCGGCACGGCAACCGGCGATGGCCACGCGCACGCCGGTGCTGCATCACGACGGTCGCGATCTGGCGGCGGCCTGGGTGACCATCCTCGAGATCGGTGATCCGGGCGCACTGGCGCGCAGCGTGGAGGATGCGTTCCCGGGCGCCACGGTGGGGTTCGAGGAACTGGACGGTCGACTCGCCCTGCGCTTCCACCAGCCGGGGCTGCTGCGGCCGTTGTCGATGGCCGAGCTGTCCGACGGCACGCTGCGCTTCCTGCTGCTGGCCGCGGCACTGCACACGCCGCGCCCGCCGCCGCTGCTGGTGCTCAACGAACCGGAGACCAGCCTGCATCCGGACCTGCTGCCGGCGCTGGCGCGGCTGATCATCGCGGCCAGTGCGCGCAGCCAGGTGTGGGTGGTCTCACACGCCAGCCGACTGATCGCAGCACTGGAGCAGGCGCCCGGCTGTCATTCGCTGCATCTGCACAAGGAACAGGGCCGCACGCTGTTGAGCGGGCAGGGCCTGCTGGATGCCCCGGCATGGCACTGGCCGCAGCGCTGACAAGGCGATTCGCACCCTGTGCGGAGGCACTCAATCGGCGATGTTGCGCGCCTCGGCCGTGCCAAGAATTTCCGGATGCTGCACCGGCTTGCGGCGGTTCAACAACGGATGCAGGAACACCGCGCCGACGATGATCGCCACGCCCAGGTAGAACCACGGCGTGACCTCGTGCTGCTCGCGCAGCAGCACCACCGCCAGCACCACCGCGTAGACCGGTTCCAGGTTGGTCACCAGCTGCACCGTGTAGGCGCTCAGGTGGCGTAGCGCGACCAGGGCCAGGGCGAACGGCAGCAGCGTGCAGAACCCGGCCAGTACCAGTAGCAGGATGCCGTCGTGCAGGTCCGGAACCACCCATAGTGGGCTGGCCAGCGCCGGCAGCAGGTAGGGCATCAGCGGTGCCAGCAGGGTCAGGGTGAGGGTGCCGGCGCCCAGCTCCAGTGCCGTGACCGTAAGCGGATCGGCGTGGCTGACCATGCGCTTGTTGAGCGAGCCGAACACCGCCACCAGCAGCGCCGATATCGCGCCGATCAACACACCCAGGCGCATGCCATCGGGCACGCCACCGACCACCAGTGCAACACCCGGCAGCACCGCCAGGCCGAAGGCGAGTTCACGCAGCTGGAACGGTCGCTTGGCTACCCACGGTTCGATGATCGAGGTGAATACCGGCGCCAGCGCGATGCAGGTGGCGGCCACCGAGGCGTTGGCCAGCTTCACCGCGCCGTAGAACGTCAGCCAGTGCAGGGCGACCAGCGCGCCGATGCCGGCGTAGCCCGCCACCAGGCGCAGTGGCAGGGGGCGCAATCCGCGCCAGACCCGCGGCAGCAGCGCCAGCATCGCCGTCACCAGCAGCATGCGCCACCACACCAGCGGCAGTGCGGGCAGGGTGATCAACTTGCCGAGGATGGCGGTGACGCCCCACAGCAGGACACAGAAGTGGATCTGCCACAGCGCTTTGCGGGTGTCGGGTGTGCTCATCCGCCTATTGTGAGGCAAGGCGATGACCGCAGCGCTATCCGCGTGAGGAATTGCTGGCCCCATCTACCCGCCGCTGCAGGGCCATCGCCGCCGCCGGGTTGCGTGCCTTGCCCGCACCAATGCACAGCAGGTAGACCTCGCGCGGTTCTGACGGTGCCGGCGCGGCCTGGCAGGGCAGGTCGTCCACCGGCTCGCCGCGTGACCAGTGGAGCGCGCGTTCGGCCCAGCGCTGCTGCACGGGTGCCGGCAGACCCTCGTTCAAGCGGGCCTGGCTGCGCTTGATCCTGGCGTAGACGAAGCCGGCACTGACATCGCCGTGTAGTGGCGCCTCGTCGCTGTCCTCGATCACCAGCGCCACGCCATGGCGGCGCGCGGCGGCGACCAGTGCCGGGCCATGTGCCTCGGCGTTGCGGACCTCCAGCGCATGCTGCAGCGGCACGCCGTCCAACTGCTTCGGCAGCTGTGCCATCAGTGCGTCCAGCGCTTCGGCATCGGCCGGATGGCGTGGGTCGAACTGCCACAGCAAGGGGCCCAGCCGGTCACCCAGCGCGAGCGCCGCCTGCAGGAACGGCGCTGCAGCCTCCACAGTGCTGGACAGGTCGCGGCGCTGCACCAGGTAGCGTGGCGCCTTCATCGAAAAACGGAAGCCGTCCGGCGTCTGCGCCGCCCATTGCGCGCACTGGGCGGCAGTGGGTGTGCGGTAAAAGGTGCCGTTGATCTCGATGCAGCGCAGGGCGCGGCTGGCATGGGCCAGTTCCTCGCGTTGCGGCAGGCCAGGCGGATAGAACATGCCACCGCGCCATTCGGGAAACACCCAGCCACCGATACCGCAGCGGATCGCGGCCTGCGTCGTTGCGGCCATCACTGGCCGTGGTCCGCGCGCCACGGATCGTAGCTGCCGAACCACCACAGGTAACCTTCCGGGTCGGCACAGGCGTAGCCACGGCCACCGTAGTCCTGGTCGGCAATGTCGATGACGATGCGGGCACCGGCAGCCTTGGCTCGCGCATAGTGCGCATTGGCATCGGTGACGATCACGCAGGCGCTCTGCGTCTGGCGGCCGCCGACCTCGTCCGGCATCACCGCCAGCTTGGACCATTCGCCGCTACTGCTGCTCGAGCCGAGCATGATCATGCCGTTGCCGTATGTCAGCTGCGCATGGAACACCGTATCGCCGTCGGCATACACCGCCTGGACGTGAAAACCGAAGGCGCGTTGCAGCCAGTCGATGGCGGCCTGCGCGTCGCGGTAGCGCAGGCACGGAATGATGGTCGACCCGTTGCTCGGTTGTCCGTTCTCGCCCATGACACCCCTCCTATGGCACAGGGCAGGCTGCGCCCGGGGCCGTTACCATCGCGCGAAACCCCGGTGACGGCCTGCACATGGCCGCCACCCCTGTTCGGAGATCGTGCTGGATGAAACCCTGGATTGGAGGAGCCGTGCTGCTGGCGTGCACGACCATGGCGAGTGCTGCGACCCCGGAGCAGCTGCAGGACCTGGATGCCACCGTCGAGCGCGTGCGCGCACAGTTCGACGTGCCCGGCATTGCCGTGGCCGTGGTCAAGGATGGCCAGGTGGTGCTGGAACGCGGCTGGGGTGTGCGCGAGCAGGGCAAGCCGGAGCCGGTGCAGGCCGATACCCTGTTTGCCATCGCTTCCAATACCAAGGCGTTCACCGCTACTTCGCTGAACCTGCTGGCAGAGGACGGCAAGCTGAAGATGGACGACAAGGTGATCGACCACCTGCCGTCGTTCCGCATGTCCGACCCGTTCGTGACCGGCCAGATGACGATCCGGGACCTGCTGTCGCACCGCAGCGGCCTGAGCCTGGGCGCCGGTGACCTGCTGTTCTGGCCGACCACCTCCTACAGCAACGCCGAAGTGGTGGAGCGTCTGGGCAAGGTGCCACTGAAGGGTGGGTTCCGCGAAAGCTACGCCTACGACAACATCCTGTACGCGGTTGCCCAGCAGGTGATCGAGCATGTCTCCGGCATGAGCTACCAGCAGTTCCTGCAGACCCGCATCTTCGACAAGGTGGGCATGGCCGGCACGCGCTACAACGCCGATCACCTGAAGCCGGGCGACAAGGCGGCGGTCGGCCACGCCAAGTACGATTTCAAGGACCTGCGTACCGTCGCGCCGCTGACCTGGTCGAACAACGCCGGCGCCGGTGGCATCTATTCCAGCGCGCACGACATGGCACGCTGGATGCAGGTGCAGCTGGCCGAGGGCAAGCTGGCCAATGGCACGCCGCTGTTCACCGACAAGAGCCAGCAGCAGATGTGGCGGATGATCACGCCACAGTCGATTCCGGCGCCGAGCGTGCCGGAGCTGGCGCCGGCGCGGGCCAACTTTGCCGGCTACGGCGAAGGCTGGAGCCTGAGTGACTACCGCGGCCGGAAACTGGTCTGGCACACCGGTGGCTGGCCGGGCATGGTTTCGCGTTTGACCCTGGTGCCAGGCGAGAAGCTGGGCGTGGTGGTGCTGACCAACCAGGAAGTGGGCGCAGCGTTCAACGCGATCACCCTGAGCGTGCTTGATGCCTATCTGGGCGGCGAGAAGCACGACTGGGTGGATGCCTATGCCAAGGCCGTGGCCAAGGGCCAGGACAAGGCCGACGAGGCCTGGGCCAAGCACCAGGCGGCGCGCGACAAGGGCAGCAAGCCGTCGCTGGCACTGGCTGGCTACAGCGGCACCTTCCGCGACCGCTGGTACGGCGACATGCAGGTCAGCGCCGAGGGCAAGGGCCTGCGCCTGCGCTTCATGAAGACCGCGCAGCTGAGCGGCCGGCTGGAGCATTGGCAGCACGACACCTTCATCGTGCGCTGGGACGACCGTTCGCTCAACGCCGATGCGTTCGTGAACTTCAGCCTGGACCCGGACGGCAAGGTGCGCGAGGTGCGCATGCAGTCGATCTCCGACCTGACCGATTTCAGCTTCGATTTCCAGGACCTGCTGTTCACCCCGGTGAAATGACGTCGCCGGGCGTGGCCCGGCGCTGCTGTTTGACGAATCCCATCGGTAGTGCCGGCCGCTGGCCGGCAACCTCATGCTCCCCGGAAGCGTCGCGAGGGGGCCGGCCAGCGGCCGGCACTACCGGAACCGCGGCGATCATCGGCTGGCGTACACACGCGGCGTGGGATACTCCGCCGGCTATTGATGGCGAGGGAATGCGATGTTCCGTTGGTTTGAATCCCTGATCCCGGTGTTTCCGCCCGTGGACGGGCGCATGCCGCCGCGCAAGGTGGTGCCGTTCTACCTGCACTACCTGCGCCCGGTGTGGCCGGTGCTGCTGGCCACCCTGATCGCCGGCCTGCTGCTGGCGCTGGTGGAAGTGGCAATGTTCGATTACCTGGGCCGCATCGTCGACATGGTCGCCGAGCAGCCGGGGGCCGATTTCTTCAAGCGCCATGCCAATGAGCTGGGCTGGATGCTGTTCATCACGGTCATCGCGCGGCCGATCCTGGTCGGCCTGCACAACCTGCTGGTCAACCAGGCCATCGTGCCTGGCCTGAGCAACCGCTCGCGCTGGCTGATGCACAACTACGTGGTGCGGCAGAGCCTGAACTTCTTCCAGAACGACTTCGCCGGCAGCGTGGCCAACCGGGTGATGCAGACCGGTACCTCGCTGCGCGAATCGGCAGTGCAGATGGTCGACTCGCTCTGGTACATCGTGGTCTACACCGGCACCGCGCTGTACCTGTTCGCGCAGGCCGACTGGCGGCTGATGGTGCCGTTGATCCTGTGGCTGCTGGCCTATGCAGTGATCCTGGCCTACTTCGTTCCGCGCGCGAAGGAACGCGCATGGATCGCCTCCGAAGCGCGTTCCAAGGCGATGGGCCGCATCGTTGATGGCTACACCAACATTCCCACGTTGAAGCTGTTCGCCCATGGCGGACGCGAGCAGGCCTATGTGGCCGAGTCGATCCAGGAACTGGCGGTCAAGCACCGTGCGCAGACCCGCATCACCACCGGCATGGACCTGACCATCGCCATCGTCAACGGTTTCCTGATTGCCGGTACCTGTGGGCTCGCGCTGTGGCTGTGGAACGGTGGCCACATCACTGTTGGCGCGATCACGCTGGCGACCGGCCTGGTGATCCGCATCCACAACATGTCCGGCTGGATCATGTGGACCATCAACGGCATCTTCGAGGACATCGGTACGGTGCAGGATGGCATCACCACCATCGCCCAGCCGCTGACCGTGCAGGACCGCGAGGATGCGGTGCCGTTGCAGGTGACCCGTGGTGGCGTGCACTTCCAGGACATCCACTTCCACTACGGCAAGAAGGGCGGCGTGATCGCCGGACTGGACCTGGTGGTGAAGCCGGGCGAGAAGATCGGCCTGGTCGGTCCTTCCGGTGCCGGCAAGTCGACCCTGGTCAACGTGCTGCTGCGGCTCTACGACCTGGAAAGCGGCCGCATCCTGATCGACGATCAGGACATCGCCCATGTCACCCAGGAGAGCCTGCGCCAGCAGATCGGCGTGGTCACCCAGGACACCTCGCTGCTGCATCGCTCGATCCGCGACAACCTACTGTATGGCCGTCCCGATGCCACTGACGAGCAGTTGCATGCCGCCGTGGCCAAGGCGCGCGCCGCAGCCTTCATCGATACGCTGGTGGACGGGCAGGGCCGGCGTGGCTACGACGCGCACGTGGGCGAGCGCGGCGTGAAGCTGTCCGGTGGCCAGCGTCAGCGCATCGCGATCGCGCGCGTGTTGCTGAAGGACGCACCGATCCTGGTGCTGGATGAGGCGACCTCGGCACTGGACTCGGAAGTGGAAGCAGCGATCCAGGACAGCCTGGACCAGTTGATGGGCAACAAGACTGTGATCGCGATCGCGCACCGGCTGTCGACCATCGCACGCATGGACCGGCTGGTGGTGATGGACCAGGGCCGCATTGTCGAGACCGGCACCCATGCCGAGCTCATTGCGGCCGGTGGCCTGTACGCGCGGTTGTGGGCGCGGCAGACCGGTGGTTTTGTGGCTGCAGACCAGTAGATCCACGCCATGCGTGGATGCATCCCTTGGGGTCGGAGACCCGCATGATTCGTTCTCTACGCCCCCTGCTGCTGGCGCTGGCACTGGCACTGGTCGCCGCAGCCGCAGCCGCTGCATCGCCATCAGTGGAAGGCGAAGCCCTCGAGCAGGTCATCCTTCTCAGCCGCCACAACCTGCGCGCACCGGTGGTGGCATCGGGCGCGTTGGCCAATGCGACTCCGGAGCGCTGGCCAAGCTGGGACGTAGGTGCTGGCGAGCTGACCACCAAGGGCGGGGTGTTGGAGGTCTACATGGGCCGCTACATCGGCCAGTGGCTGCGCCACGCACAGCTGCTGCCGGTATCAGGCTGCCCGCAGCCGGCGGATTTCCACGCCCATGCCAACAGCCTGCAGCGCACCCAGGCGACCGCACAGTTCTTCGTTGCAGGTGCCTTCCCGGGCTGCCACGTTGCGATCGAGCAGCGCATGCCGCTGGGCACGATGGATCCCTTGTTCAATCCGGTGATCCACAACAGAGACACGCTCTTCCGCGAGCGCGCGCTGTCGGCGATGCAACAGGCGCAGGCCGCATCATCGGATCTGGCACCGGCGTTGGCGGCGGTGGAGGCGATCACCCGCTACCCGCAGTCGGCTGCGTGCGCAGGCCGCAGTGAATGCCACCTGACGCCGGCCGATTCCATTTTCAGCGCAGAGCCGGGCAAAGAACCGCGTACTTCCGGTTCGCTGGCCCTGGCAAGCGGGCTGGTCGATGCCTTGTTGATGGAGCACTACCAGGGAAGTGGCATTCCCGGCGAAGGCTGGGGCCGATTGAACACGGAGGACCGATGGCAGGCGCTGGCGCAGGTCCGCAACCGCTACCAGGACATCCTGTTCGGAACACCCGAGGTGGCGCGTGACGTGGCTGCGCCGCTTTTGGCAAGAATAAACGGGCTGTTCGAAGATCCGGCGTCACCGAAGGTGAGCCTGCTGGTCGGCCACGATTCCAACATCGGTTCCGTGCTGGCGGCGCTGGGAATCACGGACTACACGTTGCCGGGCCAGTATGAGAAGACACCGATTGGCGGCCTGCTGCAGTTTGAACGCTGGCGTGATCGTGGGGCCGGCGAAGTGCGTTTCCGCCTGGCCTACGTCTACCCGACCACCGCGCAACTGCGAGATGCGCTGCCGTTGAGCGATGTACAGCCACCCGGTCGGGTGGAGCTCGCGCTTCCCGGGTGTGGGCAGAATGGATGCAGTGACGTGCAGTTCGAGCGCGTGCTGCATCGCGCGGTGAATTGAATGCCATCCACGCATGGCGTGGATCTACTGGCAGGCGGGTAGTAGATCCACGCCATGCGTGGATGGGTCCATCCCGGGACGCCGAACAGAAAACGGCCCGGGTTTCCCCGGGCCGTTCTGCTTCCGCTCACACCGGCGCGATCACTCGATCGGCTGGTCCAGCATCAGCTGGCGTGCGAAACGCACCGGCGGTGCGCCGTAGGACAGCATCTGGTCGTGATAGGCCTTGAGGTTGAACTTGTCACCCAGCTTGTCCTGCATCGCCTTGCGGGTGTCGAAGTGTTCCTGCGCACCGACGAAGTAGGTCGGCAGCTGTGCCGAGGTCAGCTGCGCGCGCACCCACTTGCCCGAGGCTTCGCTTTCCTGTTGGAAGGCGTCATGGGTCATCAGGTGCATCGCCTTTTCGCGATCCCAGTTGTCCACGTGCACGCCCTGGTCGAGGATCGCGTTGGAGATCGTGCGCAGGTAGAACTTCAGCTGCACCAGGTGGAACAGCGGGTCATTGTTGAGGTAACCCTGCTCCTGCATCATCCGCTCGGTGTAAACCGCCCAGCCTTCGGCGAACAGGCCCGAACGCAGCACTGCACGCAGGGTGGAGGGGAACTTGGCCGAATGCCAGCCTTCCAGGTAGTGCCCCGGGGTGCCTTCGTGGATGCTGAGCAGGTGAATCATGCGCGAGTTGTACTCACGCAGGAACGAGTCGACCTGCTTGTCGTTCCAGTCGTCCGGAATCGGCGAGACGGCGTAGAAGGTCTTCAGGTTCTTGTCCAGCGGGCCCGGCGAATCGCAGTAGGCCACGGCCACGCCACGCTGGAATTCCGGCATCAGGATGATGTCCACCGGCGCGTCGGGCAGGGTCATCAGATCGTGCTCGCGCACGAATGCGGTGGACTGCTCCAGTGCGGCCTTGGCATCGTCGACGACCTTGTCGCGTGCCGGCTTGTCGGCGTAGGCCAGCTCCAGCGCGGCCTCGATCGCCTTCTGCTGCTGCTCGTCGGTCGGCTGTGCCGGCATCTCCGGTGCGCCCGGCTTGTCCTTCAGCACGGTCTGCGCGATGCCGTACATGTCTTCGCGCACGCGCTTGAGTTCGGCGCGTGCTCGCTCACCGATCTCCTGGCGCGACAGCGACGAGTTCAGCGCGAATTTCAGCTTCTGGTCGTACTTTTCCGCACCGATGCGGAAGTCGCCCTTGGCGTTCGGCACCAGGGTCTTGTCCAGCCAGGTCTGCTGTTCGTCCACCGCCTTCTTCAGGCCATCGATGGCGGCCTGCAGGCGCTGCTGGTCGGCCTGCGGCAGTTCGCCGATGTGCGGGGTGATGAAGGTATCGACGATGCTGAGGATGCCCTTGTTCTGCTTGGCCACCGTCTCGGCATGGATCTTCGGCACGCGGGCCGGATCCAGGTTCTCGCGGGCCTGGGCGAAGATCGCCGGCAGCTTCTCCATGCGCGCGGTGGCCGACTTCAGGCGCTCGGGCAGCGGTGCGAACTCACGGGCCATCAGGCCGTAGATCGCGCTGCCGGCCACGCCGTTGTACAGCTGCGGGTCCCACTTGCCGGACTGCATGACCTCGGCATTCCAGATCTCGGACTGCAGCTGGTTGCGCAGGATCGCCGCGTCCACCTGGTTTTCGCGGCCGAGCTTGGCCACCTCGATCTTGTCCAGCTCGCCCAGCAGCGCCTTGTAGGCGGCCAGGGTCTTCTGCTGGCCGGCGGCGCTCAGGTCGTCGATCTCGCTGTCGTAGCGGTGGTCACCGATCTGGGTGGCGCTGACCGGCGAGAGCTGCATCCAGGTGTCCAGGGCGCGCTTGGACAGGTCGGCGAAGGCGGCATCAACCGCCGCGTCACCGGCCTGCTGGTTGGCGGCCGGGGTGGAACCGTTGGTCGGGGCGTCGGCCGGCTGGCAACCGGCAAGGGCGGCGACCAGGGCGAGGGCAAGAAGATGCGGGCGCATCGGCGTTCCTGTACAGGGTCAAACCCCGAGCATAGGGCCCCGGGGCTGCTTTGTCCCCGTGCCATAGGATTACCATGGGCACTGACAAGGACCCTCCAGCGGAGCACAGGACATGGAATACCAGGGAAGCTGCCATTGCGGCAGGATCGCATTCACCGTACAGGCCGAGGCGCCGATCAGCGACGTCATCGACTGCAACTGCTCGATGTGCCGCCGTCGCGGCAGCCTGCTGTGGTTCGCCCCGCGCGAAGCGTTCCAGCTGACCACCGATCCGGCGGACGTGGCCACCTACCACTTCAACAAGGCGCATATCGACCATCACCATTGCCGCGAGTGTGGCGTCGCTCCCTACAGCGAAGCGGTTGACCCGCGCACCGGCACGCCGATGGTGGCGGTGAACGTGCGCTGCGTACCGCAGGTAGACCTGGCCACGCTGGCGGTGATGTCCTACGACGGAGCGGCACTGTGACGCCGCTGCGCGCGTGGACGCGTGTGGTGGCGATGCCGGTGCTGCTGCTGGCGCTGGCGGCCTGTGCCAAGAACGGCGAGAGGGCGCAGGAGGCGGGTGCGGCCGCTGCCGATGCTGCTGTCGCTTCGCCGGAAGGTGCGTTCCTGGCCTACGAGCATGACGTGCAGATCCAGCTGGAAGCGGCGCAGATCGCTGTGCGCATCCAGCAGGTGGCGCAGGCCTGCCAGAGTGCGAAGTTCGGTGATTGCGCGGTGCTGCAGGTCGACCAGCGCAGTGGCGAGCAGCCCAGCGGCGAGGTCAAGGTGCGCATTGCGCCAAAGGGCACCGAGCCGTTGATCGCTCTGGCCGGTGAGGGGGGCACGCTGCAGTCGCGCAATACGCGCGCCGAGGACCTGGCGCAGGAGGTAGCAGACACCGCACTGACCAAGGCGCGGCTGGAGAAGGAACATGCGCGGCTGCTGTCCTACCAGGACCGCAAGGACCTGAAGATCGAAGACCTGATGGCGATCACCACGCGCCTGTCGGAGATCGAAGCGGGCGTCGAGCAGGCCAACAAGGATTCTGCGCAGCAGCGCCGGCGCATCGATACACAGCTGGTCACGATGCACTTCGACACCACCTCGGGCCAGCGCAGCCGCAGCGAGATTGGCGAGGCCCTGAGCGAATCGGGCAGCATCCTCAGCACCAGTATTGCGTTCCTGATCCGCGCCGCGGCCGCGCTGCTGCCGGTGGCGGTGCTGGCCCTGATCGCGGCCTGGGGTGTGCGGGCGTGGTGGCGTCGCCGCCGCCGCAGGCTGCCGCCCAGCCTCTGAGGTGAAGGTTGATGCCGGCAACCCGCCGGCATCAGCCCTCGTCGGTCTCGTACTCGACGAACACGTCCAGCTCCAGTGCCAGTTCCTGCACGGCATCGCGCACCTTCTGCGCGGTGCTCTCGTTGCCCACTTCCACCTCCAGTTCGTGGGTGCCCGGGCCGATGTCGTCGGACAAACCGGCCGAACTGGAATCGTCGTCGTCCATGTGTGGCATCAGGTCGTCGGTTTCCTCGACATGCTCGATGCCGTCCAGGCCAAGCAGCAGATCGCTGATCGCACGGGCGTCGTCTTCGGTTCCGGTAATGCGCAGTCGCAACATGGCCATGGCGTAGGTACGGTGTGGGGTTGCCTGCAGCCTAGCCAGCCGCGGGCAAAGACCGGGTGAGGGCACGGTCAGCCGGCTGTGGGCATGCGCCCCAGCAGGCTGTCCGGCAGCGCCGGGATCGGCGTGCGTTCGTCCTGGGCCTGTTCCAGCAACCAGTCGATGAACAGGCGCGCGGCCGGGCTCGGCGCTTGTCCTTCGGCATGTACCACGTAGTAGGCATAGCGCGCCTTCAACGCCGGGCCAGGCAGGCGCAGCAGCTCATAGCGTTGCAGATAGGGCTGGGCGACATGCGTGCGGGCCAGTACCGCGCCCATGCCGTACACCGCCGCACGCATCGCATCGGTGCTGTCGGCAAAGGTGTGCATCGGCGGCATCGGCGAGGGCGGACGTACACCGGCGTGGCGGAACCAGGCGCGCCAACCCTGCGGTGACAGGTCACTGAGCAGCGGCAGCTCGGCGATGCGTGCCGGATCCTGGAGCGTCTCGACCCCGGCCAGCGCCGGTGAGGCGACCGGGAACAGGTTGTCGTCCATCAGATGCTGCGCATGCAGGCCGGGCCATTGGCCAAGGCCGTAACGGATGCCGACCTCTGGCCCGTTGTCGTCGTAGCGGTCCAGGCCGCTGCCGGTGTGCAGCTCGATGCGTATGTGCGGATGGGCCTGGGTGAAGCGCGGCAGTCGTGGCAGCAGCCAGCAGTATGACAACGAGCGCAGCGTGGTGATCCGCAGTGGCACGCTGTCGGCGTCAGGCTGCAGATGATGGGCGACCGCAGCCACATCAGCGAAGGCCGCACTGGCGGCATCGGCCAGCTGCCGTCCCTCGGCGGTGAGGCGAACGCCTCGCGCATGACGCAGGAACAGCCGGGTCTCCAGCACCTCTTCCAGCCTGCGCACGTGGTGGCTGACCGCACTGGCGGTCAGGTGCAGCTCCTGGGCGGCCTGGGCGAAGTTCTGGTGGCGCGCTGCAACCGCGAACACGGCCAGTGCGGGGAGCAGGGAGGGGCGTAGCTGCATGTCCAGCCTCAAACCATATTTGTGGCTGGCAGCGATACTACGCGCTTGTGTGGCGGGCGTCTGCGCCTGATCCTGTCTGCCTTGGCCAGGAACAGACGATGGACGGAGGCAGGGCATGAATGCGGTCCCACAGGCGGCCGAGCGCGACTGGCGCACGCCGCTGGAATTGACCCTGCTGGGCGCCATCTGGGGCTGCTCGTTCCTGTTCATGCGGTTGGCGGTGCCGTCGTTCGGCCCGTTCGCGCTGGTCGAGGTGCGGCTGGTGCTTGGCGCGCTGGTGCTGCTGCCGTTCCTGTGGCGCGCCCGCGCGCAGTTCCCGCCGCGGCGCTGGCTGTGGCTGGCACCGATCGGCCTGATCAACTCGGCGCTGCCGTTCGTGCTGTTCGCCTATGCCGCCGAACAGGCACCGGCCGCGATCGGTGCGATCTGCAATGCGATGACCGTGCTGTTCGCCGCGCTGATCGCCTTCCTGTTCTTCGGCGAGAAGATCGGCATGCGCCGTGCGGGCGCGCTGCTGGTCGGCTTCGCCGGCGTGGTGGTGCTGGCCACGGCCAAGGTCTCCGGCCTGAGCATCGGCACCGCGGTGCTGGCCGGTGCGGCGGCTTCGTTGCTGTACGGCCTGGGCGTAAACCTGGTGAAGCGGCACATGACCGGCCTGCCGTCGGCGGCCGCGGCGGCGGCAACGCTGTCGTGTGCCTCGCTGTGGATGCTGCCGATGGCGGTCAGCCATTGGCCGCAGGCGGCGATTCCGGCCAAGGCCTGGGGCGCAGCGATCGCGCTTGGCGTGGCCTGCACCGGGCTGGCGTTCCTGATGTTCTATCGTTTGATCGGCCGTATCGGCCCGTCGCGTGCGTCGACCGTGACCTATCTGATTCCGCTGTTCGGCGCTGCGTTCGCGTGGTTGTTCCTGGGTGAGCCGGTGACGCTGCAGATGCTGATTGCGGGTGCGTTGATTCTGGGTAGTGTGGCGGTGAGTCAGAAGGGCTGATGCGTTGGCGTTTTGCGCGTGGCGCGTGCTGAAGGTGCTTCATCGTTCATGGGCGTCACTTTTCTTTTCGCGCGAAAAGAAAAGTAACCAAAAGAAACGCGCCGCCAGGTCGCGAGCCGCCGTGCTTCGCACGTCGGTCCCCTGCGCTTCTCGGTGAATCAGGGGACGGTGCCGAACTCGCTGCGCTCAGACATCGGCACCTCTTCGCCCCTGATTCCCCTGCGATGCTCGGCTCACTCAAGGCGGACCCAGATCAAAGACCGCAGCTGCACCCAGTAGATCCACGCCATGCGTGGATGCCTTTGCCGTTGATCTTGACCTTCCAGTCCGCCTTGAGCGAGCCGAGCACCGCAGGTCCGGCGAGGGCGAAGAGGCGCGGGTGTCTGAGCGCAGCGAGTTCCCGCGCCGTCCCTCGACGGGCCGAGGAGCGCAGGGCACCGGTGCGTAGCACCGGCTCGCGGCCGGCGGAACGTTTCTTTTGGTTACTTTTCTTTGCGTACAAAGAAAAGTAACGCCCATGAACGATGAAGCACCTTCAGCACGCGCCACGCGCAGAACCCGCGACGGCGTTACTTCACCGGCACCGGAACATTGCAAAGATCGATATGCCCCGCCGGGCGCTTGTAGAAATCATCCACGCGATTCCGCCGCGCTTCCACCGTATCGGCGAAGGTCTTCGAATCGGTGCGCAGCACCTGGATCGGCGTGCGCTCAGCCACCGGCACGTCGCTGGCACGGCGGATCGACACGATCGGCGTACGCAGCTTCGGGTCGGTGTAGAAGCCCATCGGTGCCGGGCCGCGCGGGATCGCGCTGAGCAGTTCCATGCCCTTCAGCACGCGGCCGACCAGGGTGATGTTGCGGTCCAGCTGGCGCGGCGACTGGCCGGTCACCACATAGAGTTCGGCGCCGATGCTGCTGTCTTCCTCGTTGCTGCGGCCGGCGCCGAGCATGCCGTAGCAGTGCGCCAGCCAGGCCTTGCCGGCCTGTGGGTCCTGGCCGACCGGGAAGCCGTCGACGAAACCGGTCTGCGCGGCCCAGCCATCGCGATCCGGCATCACGCTCACCTTCAGTCCGGCGCTGGCGCGCTCGAACTCGGCCGGCAGCTTGCGCGCGGCACTGCCGAACGGCTTGGCCTTGGCTGCGTCATCGGCGTCGGCATCGCCGAACTGCACCACGAAGTTGTCCTGCGAGCGGTAGATGCTGGTGCCGTCCCAGAAGTGCTCGTGAGCGAAGGTCTGGATGTTGGCGACATGGCGCGGGGCGAACTGCGGCGCCAGCTCGATGATCACCCGCCCGGCCGGCAGGTCCATGTACAGCAGGTTGGCCGGGTCCGGGGTGCGCCAGTCGCTGGCCGCCGAGGCGTCGAGAATCTGCTGCGGGCTGCGGTAGGGCGAGGCCGCACTGGCCAGGGCGGGCAGCAGGCAGGACAGGGCGAGGGCGGTCAGGGCAAGGCGACGACGGTGCGGCATGGGAACCCCGGAACATGAACGAGGCTTCGATTCTGCGCGAGCGGCCCGGCCACGCCAACCGGCAGAGTGACTAACGACACACTCGCTATACCGAACTTCGCACTACTGTTGACTTCAACGTAGTGGAGGGCCGGTCATGTCCGAGGACGATGTCCAGCTGAAGAAGTTCCAGAAGGAGCTCAGCGCCGGAACGGTGTCGCTGGCCCTGCTGGCGGTGCTGGCGCGGGCCGGGGAGCCGCTGTACGGCTACCTCATTGCCAAGGAGCTGGAGCGGGTGGGCGAGGGCGTGCTGAGCGGCAAGCAGAGCGCGCTGTACCCGGTGCTGCGCAATCTGGAGGGCGCCGGCCTGCTGGAAAGCCATGTGGAGCCGTCCAGCAGCGGGCCGCCGCGGCGCTACTACCGCATCAATGAACGTGGCCGCGAGGTGCTGGCGCAATGGCGCCAAGCCTGGCAGGCCACACGCGATTCCGTCGATTCCGTGTTGGAGGGGGTACCGCAATGAACGACCCGAGGCTGGCAGGCCGAGCCCTGCCCACGACCATCCCGCAGTACCTGGCGCAGCTGCGCGCGGCATTGGAAGGCGCCGACCCGGCGATGGTGCAGGACGCGCTGTACGACGCCGAGGAATACCTGCGCTCGGAGCTGGCGGCGCAGCCCGGCCGTAGCGAGGCCGAGGTGATCGCCGACGTTGCCGGCAGCTACGGTGCGCCGGACGAGGTAGCCGAAATCTACCGCGAGACCGAAGTGACGGTGAATCGCGCGCTGCGTACACCGCGTGCGGATACCGCACCGGTGCTGCGTGCGGCGGCGGAAGCCAGTGGCGTCGAGCCGGCCGCACCCCCGCCGGTACCGGTGCCGCGTTCGCTGCTGGCGCGCTTCTTCGGCGTGGTGACGGATCCGCATACCTACGGTGCGCTGTTCTACATGCTGCTGTCGCTGGCCACCGGCATCTTCTTCTTCACCTGGGTGGTGACTGGCCTGTCGCTGTCGCTGGGCCTGCTGATCCTGATCATCGGCATCCCGTTGACGGTGCTGTTCTTCGGTTCGGTGCGCGGGCTGGCGTTGCTGGAAGGGCGCCTGGTGGAAGCGCTGCTGGGCGAGCGCATGCCGCGTCGTCCGCGCTACACCGACCGCAGCCGCACCTGGCTGCAGCGCATCGGGGACATGTTCACCGACGGCCGCACCTGGCTGACCCTGCTGTACTTCGTGCTGATGCTGCCGCTGGGCGTCATCTACTTCACCATCGCGGTGACGTTGCTGTCGCTGTCGCTGAGCCTGATCTGGGCGCCGGTCGCGGCGATCTTCAGTGGCGACATCCCCGGCGTGTACGTCAACGACGTGAACGTGCTGCCGATGGCGGCCTCGCCGCTGGTGGCGATCGCGGTTGCCGCGGCGGGCGCGCTGCTGCTGCTGCTGACGATGCACCTGGCACGCGGCATCGGCAAGCTGCATGGGCTGATCGCCAAGAACCTGCTCGTGCGGCTGTAAGCGGGTGCGGACGCTCCGGTAGGTGCCAACCTTGGCTGGCACGATCCATCAGTGCAGGGGCGCTTGGCGGAATTCGCTTTGGTAGGTGCCAACCTTGGTTGGCACAATCCTTCAGATACCGGGATTCAGGGTAGAGCGCCAACCAAGGTTGGCATCTACCAGGGCATACCGACCAAGGTCGGCACCCACCCTGGGCGAGTTACCCCGCCTTTCGCCGCAACGGGGTGACGTTGCTCTTCTTCTTCGTGACCTTCGCCGCCGGTGCTTCGGCATGCGCGGCGAAGAAATCGCGCACCTTCGGGTACACCACTTCGCGCCAGCGACGGCCGCTGAAGATGCCGTAGTGGCCGGCACCTTCGACGATGAAATGCTCGCGGCGGTCAGCGTCGATGCCGGTGCAAAGCGCCTGCGCCGCTTCGGTCTGGCCGAGGCCGGCAATGTCGTCCAGCTCGCCTTCGATGCTCAGCAGCGCGGTATCGCGGATCGCCGACGGATCGACCTTCTCGCCGTTGACCACCCACTCGCCACGCGGCAGCAGGAAGTCCTGGAACACCACGGAAATCGTATCCAGGTAGTACTTGGCCGGCATGTCCAGCACCGCGTTGTACTCGTCGTAGAAACGACGGTGCGCGTCGGCGTCTTCCAGGTCGCCCTTGACCAGGTCGGTGTAGAAGTCCCAATGCGAGCTGAAGTGGCGGCTCGGGTTCATCGACAGGAAACCGGCGTGCTGCAGGAAGCCCGGGTACACGCGACGGCCGGCGCCGGGATAGCTGGCCGGCACGGTGTGGATGACGTTGTTCTCGAACCACGACAGCGGGTTCTGCGTGGCCAGGTTGTTCACTGCGGTCGGGCTGCAGCGTGCATCGATCGGGCCACCCATCATCACCAGCGTGCGCGGCGTCGGCTCGCCACGGCTAGCCATCAGCGAAACCGCGGCCAGCACCGGTACGGTCGGCTGGCACACACTCACCACGTGCAGGCGCTCCACGCCGAGGTGGCGGATGAATTCCTGAATGTAGGCGATGTAGTCATCCAGCCCGAATTCGCCTTCGCTGGACGGCACCATGCGCGCGTCGACCCAGTCGGTGACGTACACGCGGTGGTCGCGCAGCAGCGTGCGCACGGTATCGCGCAGCAGCGTGGCGTGGTGTCCGGACAGCGGCGCCACCACCAGCACGAACGGCTGGTTGAGCATCGTGTGCAGCTGGTCGGCTTCATTGCTGTGGCGCTTGAAGCGCAGCAGCTTGCAGAACGGCTTGCTCACTTCCTCGTGCACGACGATCGGCACGCGCTCGCCATCGACGTCGATTTCGTTGATGCCCCACTCGGGCTTCTCGTAATCCTTGCCGATGCGGTGGAAGAGTTCATTGACCGCTGCCAGGCGATCAGCGCCGGGCATCTGCGACCACCAGTGGCCCTGGTTGGCGAAGAACCTGGCGTTGGCCTGGGCCTGGTGCACCCAGGGGGCGAGCAGGTTGCGGGTCAGTTCGTGCAGTTGATAGAGCATGACGACCGAATATGTATGGTCATATGTTGCCGCGCAGCATATCCCATCCGGGTGTCCCGCAGGTTAAGTTGGCTGAAAATAATGAATCCGGATTCACATCCGTTCCAGCGCCGCCGCATCGCCTGCCAGGGCGGGGCCGAGCCAGCAATGCGACCCTACCGGCTGCAGGCCGTGCCGGGCCAGCGTCCGCCGGTACCAGCGCGCCGGGCGGGCCTGGAAACCCTCGTGGTCGCCCTCGAACGCGTCCTCGGCGGCGAAGGTCTCCAGAAACGCCACGCCGCCGGTCAGTTCCGCCACGCCGGCCAGTCCGGCACGCAGCTCGCGGTCGGGCACGTAGTGCATCACGTCGGAGCAGATCAACAGGTCGACCGGGGCGCAGGGCCGCAGCCAGGCGAAATCACCGAAGCGGGCCAGGTGCAGGTTGCGGGTGCGGCCGTAGCGGCGCACAGCGTACTCGCTGCTGTCGAAGCCGAGGTATTCGACCTTCGGACGCAGCTTCAGCAGCGGCGCGCGCCAGGCGCCTTCGCCGCAGCCGATATCCAGCACGCTGCGGATCGGTCGCTCCAGATAGTACTCGGCGCTGGCCACAGCCAATGCCACCTTGCGTGCCAGGCGGGCGCTGCCACCGATGTCGGCACGGCGGTACCAGCGTTGGAAGTAGGCGGCGTCGTAGGTCTTGTCCATGGGGCGGTGCACGATCGGGGAAAACGGCGCCTATCGTACGGTGTTGCGGCGCGCCATGCGTCGATGTGTCGCGGCATGCGTGCCTGCAGTGGGTTTGCCACGGCATGCGAGAATGGCCGCCAACCTACGCCAGCCGCCGGAGCGAGCGCATGCAGAGCTACTACTGGGTCAAGACCTTCCACATCGTGTTCGTGGTGGCGTGGATGGCCACGGTGTTCTACCTGCCGCGCATCCTGGTGAATCTGGCCGAGACCGCAGGCCAGCCGGCGGTGACCGAGCGCCTGCAGCTGATGGGCCTGCGCCTGTACCGTTTCGGCCACTCGATGTTCGGCCTGGCGTTCCTGCTGGGCCTGGTGCTGTGGCTGGGCTACAAGGTCATTCCGGATTTCCCGACGATGGTTGCCTCGGGCGGTGCCGGTTGGCTGCATGCCAAGCTGGGGCTGGTGCTGCTGCTGCTGGTGTATTTCAGCTGGATCGGGCGCCTGCTCAAGGGCGTGGCCAAGGGCAGGGCGCTGCCGTCGTCGCGCGCGCTGCGCTGGATCAACGAGATCCCGCTGCTGGCCTTCATCCCGATCGTGTGGCTGGTGCTGGCCAAGCCATTCTGAGATCCCGCTATCCGTAGAGCCATGCTTGGCTCTACGGGTTCGCGTGATTCTTCGCCAAAGCAGAGGCATCCACGCGTGGCGTGGATCTACTGGGTGCAGCTGTGGCTTTTGATGTTCAGGTCCGCCATGAGCGAGCCGAGCATCGCAGGTGAAACAGGGGCGAAGAGGCGCTGATGTCCTGTAGTGCCGACTGCTAGTCGGCTGACTTCTGCGTGCCGTCCCCTGATTCACCGAGAAGCGCAGGGAACCGGTGCAAGGCACCGGCTCGCGTTCGGCGGCGTGTTCTTTGGTTACTTTCTTGCACGAGCAAGAAAGTAACAAGCCGATGAATCAGGCCGCTTCGTACGTGCCGTAGCTGCGCAGGCGGGCGTAGCGCTGTTCCAGCAGCTGCTCGGTGGACAGCTTGTCCAGCGCGTCCAGCTCGTTCAGCAGCACCGCCTTCAGGCGCTTGGCCATCTGCGTCGGGTTGCGGTGGGCGCCGCCGGTCGGCTCGCGCACGACCTTGTCGACCAGGCCCAGGCTCTTCAGGCGCGGGGCGGTCAGGCCCAGCTGTTCGGCGGCATCCTTGGCCTTGCCGGCATCCTTCCACAGGATCGAGGCGCAGCCTTCCGGGGTGATGGTCGAGTACACCGAGTACTCCAGCATCACGGTGCGGTCGCCCACGCCCAGCGCCAGCGCGCCGCCGGAGCCACCTTCACCGATCACGGTGCAGATGATCGGCACCTTCAGTTCGGCCATCTCGATCAGGTTGCGTGCGATCGCTTCGGACTGGCCACGCGATTCGGCATCGATGCCCGGCCAGGCGCCGGCGGTGTCGATCAGGGTCAGCACCGGCAGGCCGAAGCGCTCGGCCATCTTCATAAGGCGCAGGGCCTTGCGGTAGCCCTCCGGCTTGGGCATGCCGAAGTTGCGCTTGATCTTTTCCTTGGTGTCACGGCCCTTCTGGTGGCCGATCACCATCACCGCACGGCCGTTGATGCGTGCCAAGCCGCCCATGATCGCCTTGTCGTCGGCGAAGGCACGGTCGCCGGCCAGCTCCTGGAACTCATCGAACATGACGCGGAGGTAGTCTGCGGTGTACGGGCGCGACGGATGACGGGCCAGCTGCAGCACCTGCCACGAGGTCAGGTTGCGGAAGATCTGCGCGGTGCGCATGCGCAGCTTGTCCTGCAGCGCGTGCACTTCCGCCTCGACATTGACCGCCGGCCCGGCACTGGCGTTGCGCAGTTCCTGGATCTTGGCTTCCAGGTCGGCGATGGGTTGCTCGAAGTCGAGGTAGTTCGGATTCATCGGAAGCCGTCGTGTAAAGAAGAGGGGAATTCTAGCCGAATGCGTGCAAACCACCCGTACGCCTTCGTCTGGAAGGCGACGGTAGCGCAGCCGGGCAGGGGGCGCCAGTCAGCTCAGGGCACCACCAGGGCGCTGCGGCCCATCAGCTGGCTGCGCTGGGAAACGAAGTCGTTGTAGGCCTCGTTGGCCTCCCGGCCCAGCCCGCTGCCCAGGGTGGCGGTGGCCGAGGTGAAGGCCATCTGCGCGGCGAAGTCCTGCTTGCGCAGGGCCTTCTGTTCATCGGCGGTGGTGGCCTTCAGCCAGCGCGCATAGACCTCACGCAGCGGCGCGGCATGCGCCTCGAAGGCCGGCACCAGCGCCGGCAGGCTGGCCGGGGCCGGTTCCAGGCTGAACGCCGGGGCCACGTAGCCGGCCGGCTGCTCGCGCTTGAACGCACCGGGCTCGCCCATGCCTTCTTCCACGTAAGCGATGAAGTCCGGCGCGGTGAACACCTTGGCCACGATCTGGCCGCCGCTGGAATCGACGTGGGCGACCACCTTTTCCTTGGGGAACGGTTCGCGCACGCCGTAGGTCCAGGTCTTGTCGATGAACAGTTCGTGGCTCTTTTCGAACGGGCCTTCGAAGTCGACGCCGCCCAGCTCGATGCCGGCCTTGCCGGTGCCGAAGTTCTTCAGCTTGCTCTCGTCGGTGACATAGATCTCGCGGGCGATCACGTACTCGCTGAGGGTCGGATTGATCAGGCCGCCACGACCGTCGACGTAGACGATGAAGCGCACGTCGCCGAGCTTTTCGGTGTGCAGGCGATGTTCGCCGACGGCCAGCGAAATCGGGCGCGAGCCCTGTGCGGCCACCGGCAGGTCCTTGCCATCGATGCTCAGTGCCAGCGGCGTGTCGGTCGGGTTGTCGATCTGGAACTCGACCTTCGAGGGCGAACAGGCGGCCAGGGCCAGCGCGGCGGCGAACGGGAACAGCAGGGTCTTCATCGGCAATCGTCCTTGATACATGGAACGGGAAAGCAGGGGTTTCAGCAAAACCAGGGAGCCAGCTTCAGCTGGCCCACGGCGGGCTGTAGCGCACCTTCAGGGTGCGCACGGCCGGGTCGGCGCGCAGCGCCTCCATCAGCTTGGAATCGATGCGTACCGCGCTCTGCCCGGACACATCGAGCATGCCGGCGACACCGCCCTGCGGACCCTTCAGCAGCAGGTCCAGGCGCAGCGGCGTGCGGCCAGGGCGATGGCGGTCGAGCAGCGCATCAATGCGTTCCCAGACCGGGCGCTGCTGGCGCAGGTCCAGGCGCAGCGACAGCCGCGTGGCGTAGTTTGCGCAGACTTCGTCGAAGTCCCAGCACTGGCGGATGCGCAGCGCGAAGCCGCCGTTGAACTCGTCCTCGCGCAGGCCACCTTTGACCACAAGGATGCGGTCCTTGGTCATCAGGTGGCCGAACTCGGCCATCGCGTCGGAGAATGCGCTGCACTCGACGCGGCCGCGGCCATCCTCGAGCTGGATGAAGATCTGGCTCTCGCCCTTGCGGCGCACGCCGACCACCTGGCCGGCCAGCACGGTTTGCACTTCCGGGCGCCAGCGCTTTTCGCCGCCGCCACCGCCACCGCTGTTGGCGCTCCAGATCTTCTCCACCGAGCCCAGGTCGTTGCCGACCAGGTCGCGCACATCGTCGCGCCAGGGATCGAACGGGTGGCCGCTGAGGTAGAAGCCCAGCGTGTCGCGCTCGCCGTTCAGGCGCTGCAGCAGCGGCCATTCCTCGGCTTCGGGCAGGTCCAGCTGGATCGTGGTCGCGCTCGGGTCGGGGCCGCCGAACAGCGAGTTCTGCCCGGACGCACGTTCGCGCGCCATCTGGTCGGTGGCCTTGATCACTTCCGGCAGCTGCAGCATCAGCGAGGCGCGGTTATGCCCGAGCTCATCCAGTGCGCCGCAGTTGATCATCGCTTCCAGCGTGCGCCGGTTGAGCTTGGCCGATCCGACGCGGGTGCAGAAGTCGAGCAGGTCCTTGTAGTCGCCACCCTTCAGGCGCTCGTCCACCACCGCTTCGCAGGCACCCTGGCCGACGCCCTTGATCGCGCCCAGACCGTACTGGATGGTGTCCGGGGTGACGGCTTCGAACATGAAGGCCGAGTGGTTCACCTTCGGCGGCAGCACGGTCAGGCCGAGGTTGCGCACTTCGTCCAGGAAGCCGACCACCTTCTCGGTATTGTCCAGGTCCGAGGACAGCGTGGCCGCCATGAACTCAGCCGGGTAGTGGCGCTTCAGCCACGCGGTCTGGTAGCTGACCAGTGCATAGGCAGCGGCGTGCGACTTGTTGAAGCCGTAACCGGCGAACTTCTCCATCAGGTCGAAGATCGCATCGGCCTTGGCTTCGTCCACACCGTCCTTGGCCGCACCTTCGCGGAAGATCTCGCGGTGCTTGGCCATTTCGGCCGGCACCTTCTTGCCCATCGCGCGGCGCAGCAGGTCGGCGCCGCCCAGCGAGTAGCCGCCGACGATCTGCGCCATCTGCATCACCTGCTCCTGGTACACCATGATGCCGTAGGTGTCCTTCAGGATCGCTTCGGTGCGCGGATCGGGATAGATGATTTCTTCCTGGCCGTGCTTACGCGCGTTGAAGGACGGAATCAGGTCCATCGGGCCGGGGCGGTACAGCGACACCAGCGCGATCAGGTCTTCGAAACGGTCGGGGCGCGCGTCCTTCAGCAGGCGGCGCATGCCCGAGGATTCGAACTGGAACACCGCGCCGGTATTGCCGTTGGCGAAGATGTCCTTGTAGGTGGGCGTGTCGTCCAGCGGGATCGCGGCGATGTCCACCGGCGGAATGCCGGCGCGCTCATGGCGCTTGTTGATCGCCTTCACCGCCCAGTCGATGATGGTCAGCGTGCGCAGGCCGAGGAAGTCGAACTTCACCAGGCCCACTTCTTCCACGTCGTTCTTGTCGAACTGGGTGACCGGGTTCTTGCCGAGGCCGTTCTCGTCGTGTTCGGCGTACAGCGGGCAGAACTCGCTCAGCGGTTCGGGCCCGATCACCACGCCACCGGCGTGCTTGCCGGCGTTGCGGGTCAGGTCTTCCAGCTGCAGCGCCAGATCGATCAGGTCGCGGACATCGTCCTCGGTCTCGTAGCGCTGGATCAGTTCGGCCGAGGCCATTTCCGAGCTCGGGCCTTCCTTGCCCTTGCCCAGCGCATCCTTCAGGTGGATGCCGAGGATGTTCGGGATCAGCTTGGAGACGCCGTCGACCAGGCCGTACGGGAAACCGAGCACGCGGCCGGAGTCGCGCACCACCGCCTTGGCGGCCATGGTGCCGTAGGTGATGATCTGGCTGACGCGCTCGCGCCCGTACTTGCGCGCAACGTAGTCGATCACCTCGTCGCGGCGGTCCATGCAGAAGTCGATGTCGAAGTCGGGCATCGACACGCGTTCCGGATTGAGGAAGCGCTCGAACAGCAGGTTGTACGGCAGCGGGTCCAGATCGGTGATCTTCAGCGCCCAGGCCACCAGCGAACCGGCACCCGAACCACGGCCGGGGCCGATCGGAATGCCCTGGTTCTTGCCCCACTGGATGAAGTCGGCCACGATCAGGAAGTAGCCCGGGAAGCCCATCTTGATGATGGTGTTGAGCTCGAACTCCAGGCGCTCGAAATACTCTTCGCGGGTCTTGCCCGGCGCCAGTGGATTCTTCTCCAGGCGCTCTTCCAGGCCATCGCGCGACATCTTCTGGATCCAGGTGTCCAGGGTCTCGTCGTCCGGCACCGGGTAGTTGGGCAGGAAGTAGGTGCCCAGCCGCATCTCGATGTTGCAGCGCTCGGCCAGCGCCAGCGTGTTGTCGATCGCATCGGGGATGTCGGCGAACAGCGCGCACATCTCCTCGGCCGACTTCAGGTACTGCTGGTCGCTGTATTCGCGCGGGCGCTTGGGGTCGTCCAGCACGCGGCCGGTGGAAATGCACACGCGCGCTTCGTGCGCGCTGAAATCCGTCGGCGACAGGAAGCGCACGTCGTTGCTGGCCACCACCGGCAGGCCACGCTGGCCGGCGGCCATCAGCGCGAACTGGTTGAAGGTTTCCTCGCCCTCGCGGCCGGTGCGGGTCAGCTCCAGGTGCAGGCCGTCGCCGAACACGCGTTGCCAGTCGGCCAGCTGCTGCTCGGCCAGTTCATGCTTGCCGTCCAACGCCAGGCGCCCGGCCAGGCTCTGCCGGCCGGCCAGCGCGAACAGGTTGGCATTGCCGGCCTTCAACCAGTCCGGGTGCACGGCCACGCCGCCTTCCGGACGATGACCTTCCATCCAGGCGCGGGTCAGCAGCCGCGACAGGCTCAGGTAGCCTTCGCGATCGCGGCACAGCAGGGTCATCCGCCACGGGTCCTGGCCTTCCTCGGCGATCAGTACGTCGGCGCCCGCGATCGGCTTGATGCCCACGCCTTCGGCGGCCTTGTAGAACTTGACCAGGGCGAACAGGTTGTTGAGGTCGGTCACCGCCAGCGCGGGCAGGCCGAGCTCGACCGAGCGCGACAGCAGGTTGGCCTGCTTGGCCTTCTTCGGGTCCGCCTGGTCGGGCTTGGCCGGCACGCGGATGGTCGAGTCCGCCAGCGAGAACTCGGTGTGGACGTGGAGATGTATGAAGCGGGAGTTGGACATGCCGGACCAGGTTGGAGCGCGCGGGCCCCGGGTGCTGACGGAAGATCGTCGCCGGGGTCGGGATGCGCTGGAGTGCCCGGTCAGGGTAGCGAGGGCAGGGGGAAGCGACAAGGACTTGACGGTGCGCCGATTGCGCGAATGTCGCCGGGCATGGCCCGGCGCTAGCGGAGGCGTTCACATTGCCGTGAAAGCGCCGGACGATACCCGGCAGCCGTTGTTCAAGCGATGGCTGTGATCGCGGGGGCTGGCGCTGTTTCCAGGCACTCGCGCACCGGGGCGAAGCTGCGCCGGTGCTCCACGCAGGGGCCGTGCTCGCGCAGGGCGGCCAGGTGGGCCGGGGTGCCGTAGCCCTTGTGCTGCTCGAAGCCGTACTGCGGATGGCGGGCATGCACCTCCTGCATGTAGCGGTCGCGCGAGACCTTGGCCAGGATCGAGGCGGCCATGATCGCGCGGTCGATGCCATCGCCGCCGACCAGCGCCTGCGCCGGCAGTACCAGCCCCTTGGGCACCACGTTGCCATCGATGCGCGCGAAGCCGGCCACGTGGGCGACCGCTGCGATCACGTCGCGCATGCCCTGCAGGGTGGCCTGGTAGATGTTCAGACGGTCGATGGTGTCCACGTCCACCAGCACCACATGCCAGGCCAGGGCGCGCTCGATGATGCGGTCATGCAGCTGCTCGCGGCGCGCCGCGGTCAGCTGCTTGGAATCGTCCAGGCCGTTGATGCGCGGCCGTGCCGGGTCGAACACCACGGCCGCCACCGCGACCGGCCCGGCCAGCGGGCCACGACCGGCTTCGTCGACGCCGGCGACCAGGCGCTCCGGCTCGACCACCGCCGCGCCATCGAACAGGGTCAGGCTGACCGCTGCGGCATGGCGGCGGCTCATGCCTGGGCCTGGTCGCGCATCAGCAGCTCGCCGACGGCGTCGGCGGCACGTGCCGACGCATTGCGGCGCAGGCGCTCATGCAGGCGGGCATAGGTGTCCTGCAGGTCGGTCACCCGCTGCGGGTGGTCGAACCATTGCTGGATGGCCGCAGCCAGCTTGTCCGGCGTGCAGTCATGCTGCATCAGCTCCGGTGCCAGGTCCTGGCCGGCCAGGATGTTGGGCAGGGCAAAGCGGTCGACCTTGATCAGGCCGAATGCCTTGACCAGACGGTAGGTCAGCTCGTTGACACGGTAGCCGACCACCATAGGCCGCTTCACCAGCATCGCCTCCAGGGTCGCGGTACCGGACGCCAGCACCACCACGTCGGCCGCGATCATGGCGTTGCGCGCCTGGCCGTCGAGCACATGCGAGTACGCGACCGGCAGCGCCGAGCGCGACAGCTGCTCTTCGATCAGCCGCTTGCAGGCGGGGTTGGCGGCAGGCACCACCACGTGCAGGCCGGGGATGCGCTCGGAGACCTGCCAGGCGGCTTCGAAGAAGGGTTCACCGAGGCGCGAGATTTCGCCCAGGCGGCTGCCTGGCAACACCGCCAGCACCTTGGCCGACGTCGGCAGGCCAAGCGCGGCGCGCGCTTCCTCGCGGTTGCCCTGCAGGGGGATGTCATCGGCCATCGGATGGCCAACGAAACGCGCGTCGATGCCGTGCTTGGCATAGATGGGCGGTTCCATCGGGAACAGGCACAGCACCAGGTCGGCGCTGCTGCCGATCTTCTCGGCGCGCTTCTCGCGCCAGGCCCAGACCGAGGGGCTCACGTAATGCACGGTGCGCACGCCGCGCTGCTTCAGCCAGCGTTCTATGCCCAGGTTGAAGTCGGGCGCGTCGATGCCGATGAACACGTCCGGCTGCCATTCCAGCGCACGCTGGCGGAACGCGGAACGCAGCTTGAGCAGGCGTGGCAGGTGGCGCAGTACTTCGGTCAGGCCCATCACCGCCAGCTCGCTGGCATCGTGCCAGGTCAGGCAGCCGGCGCTGCGCATGGCATCGCCACCGATGCCGGCGAATTCGGCATTTGGAAAGCGTGCCTTCAGTTCGCGCACCAGGCCCGCACCCAGCAGATCACCAGAGGCCTCACCGGCCACCAGTGCGATCCGCAACGGGCGCTCGCTGAGCACCCGCTGCGCGGGGACGCTGCCGGCCATCGAGGCCAGCGGAATCACGGCGGCGCCGGCCGGCGCCTGGCCGGTCGTGCTGCTCATCGCAGCAAGGGCCTCTCGGCGTGCTCGATGAAGTCCAGCATGGCCTTCACGTCATCGCTGTCGCGTGCCTGTTCGGTCAGCTGCACCTTGGCTTCGGCCAGTGGCAGGCCCGCCACGTACAGCGTGCGGTAGGCACGCTTGATGGCGGAAATGCGCTCGGTGTCGAAGCCGCGGCGTTTCAGGCCTTCGCTGTTGATGCCGCGCGGGCGGCCCAACGAATCGGTGCCGACCATGGTGAACGGCGGAACATCGCCATTGGTCAGCGCGCCCATGCCGAGGAAGGCATGCGCGCCGATCCGGCAGAACTGGTGGGCCCCGGCGAAGCCGCTGATGATCACGTAGTCACCCACGGTCACGTGGCCGGCCAGGGTGGTGTTGTTGGAGAACACGCAGAAGTTGCCGACATGGCAGTCATGCGCCACGTGCGTGTAGGCCAGCATCCAGTTGTCGTCGCCGATGGTGGTGATGCCGCCGCCGCCGCCGGTGCCGCGGTTCAGCGTGACGAACTCGCGGAACACATTGCGGTCGCCGATCACCAGCTCGGTGCGCTCCCCTGCATACTTCTTGTCCTGCGGTTCGCCACCGACGGCTGCGTGGCCGATGAAGCGGTTGTCGCGGCCGATCTTCGTCGGGCCGTGGATGCTGCAGTGGGGGCCGATCACCGTGCCGGCACCGATTTCCACATCGGCACCGATCAGGGTGAACGCGCCCACCTGGACGTCATCGGCCAGGCGCGCGGCCGGGTCGATGACGGCGGTCGGGTGGATCCGCGGTGCGTTGTCAGTCATTCCTGCCTCCAGTGGATCAGCCCTTGGCGCCGGCGCACATGACTTCGGCCGAGGCAACGACTTCACCGTTGACCTTGGCTTCGCCGTAGTACCAGCCCATGTTGCGGATCAGGCGCTTCATCTGCACATCCAGCATCAGCACGTCGCCGGGAACGACCTGCTTGTTGAAGCGGGCGTTTTCCACCTTGACCATGTAGAACAGCTTGGACTGCGAGTCACGGCCGAGCGTGAGCTGGGTCATCACGCCACCGGCCTGCGCCAGCGCTTCGATGATCAGCACGCCGGGCATGATCGGGCGGCCCGGGAAGTGGCCCTGGAAGAACGGCTCGTTGATGCTGACGTTCTTCTGCGCAAGGATGCGCTTGGCGTCGATGTCGAGCTCAAGCACCCGGTCCACCAGCAGGAACGGGTAGCGGTGCGGGAGCAGTTCCTGGATCTGGCAGACGTCGATCGGAAGCTGCAGCGTGTCGTTCATTCTTTCTCCTTGCCAGCAGCCAGGACGCGGCGAGCCAATGCGTCCAGCTGCTTGAAGCGCGCGGCGTTCTTGCGCCACGTGCGGTTGTCGGTCAACGGGGTGCCGGACGAGTACTCGCCCGGCTCATGGATGGAATTGCGGACCACCGACTTGCCGGTGATCACGACCTTGTCGCAGATCTCGAGGTGGCCGACCACGCCAACGTGGCCGCCGAGCAGGCAGTAGCGGCCGATCTTGGCGCTGCCGGCGATGCCGGTGCAGCCGGCGATGGCCGAGTGCGCACCGATCTGCACGTTGTGCGCGATCTGCACCAGGTTGTCCAGGCGCACGTCTTCGTCCAGCACGGTGTCTTCCAGCGCACCACGGTCGACGCAGGTATTGGCGCCGATCTCGCAATCGTCGCCGATGCGCACACCGCCCAGCTGCGGCACCTTGATCCACTTGCCGGCGTCCATGGCCAGGCCGAAGCCATCGGCGCCGAGCACGGCACCGGGATGCACACGAACCCGCTTGCCGAGCTTGACCCGGGTGACCAGGGTGACCCGCGCGATCAGTTCGCAGCCGTTGTCCAGGCTGCAGTCTTCGCCGATCACGCTGCCGGTGCCGATGATGCAGTTTTCGCCGACCACGCTGCGTGCGCCGACGGAGACGAACGGGCCGATATGCGCGCTGGCGGCGACCTGCGCGCTGGGATCGATGACGGCGCTGGGGTGGATGCCCGGCGGGCGCGTCGGCGCGATGTCGAACAGCGCGGCGATCTTGGCGAAGGTGGTGTACGGGTCCTTGGCCACGAGCGCGGCGCCGGGGGCGGCCTCGGCGTCGTCGGCACGCAGGACTACCAGCGAGGCCTGGCTGTCGGCCAGCTGGGCGCGGTAGCGCGGGTTGGCGAGGAAGGTCAGCTGGCCAGGACCGGCATGGGCGAGGGTGGCCACGCCATGGATGGCGGTGGCGGGGTCGCCGTGGACCTGCAGGCCGAACTGCTCGGCGAGTTGCTGGGCGGTGTAGGTGGGAGTATTCACGGCGGGAGTTTAACGTGTGACGGCATTGCGGTCATGCGGGGTCAAAAGCGGCGCCTGCCTGATGTCCCGGGGTGATGGCGCAGGGGGCTGCCCAGGACACGCCGTAAACCCATCCCTGGGGGCTCGATGGCGCCATCCATGGCGCCAACGGTCCTGGTCAGCCCCCTGCGCCATCACCAGATGATTTCACGCGAGCGCGGGAAGTAACGGCGGGCGGCGAGCAAGTAAAACGAAAACGCCGGGCAATGCCCGGCGCTTCGCATCCCGTCTGGTGGAGAGCCCCCCTTTGTTAAGGGGGGCGCGCCAACGGCGCGGGGGATAGGTGAAATGCGCGGGCAATTCACCGGAGGTGGATCAGTTCTGAGGAGCGACGTTCCTCAGAACTGGCCACCGAACGTGAATTGCAGACGTTCGATCTTGTCATCGTCTTCCTTCTTCAGCGGGAAGGCGTAGCTGATCGAGATCGGGCCGACCGGGGCGCGCCACAGCAGGGCCACACCGGTGGACACGCGCAGTTCGTTGGCCTTGAAGTTCTTGGTGCCGTTGTAGACGTTACCGAAGTCGACGAAGGCGGACACGCGTGCCGACGGGCTGTCGAACAGGCGCGGGAAGTAGGCTTCGACCGAACCGACGGTCTTCAGCGAACCACCCAGCGGCTGGCCTTCCGGGTAGCCGTTGGTGACTTCGCGCGGGCCGAGGGTGTTGTCTTCGAAGCCGCGCACCGAGTTGGTACCGCCGGCGTAGAAGTTCTCGAAGAACGGCAGGCCGCTGGCGGTCACCGTACGGGTGGTGCCGTCCGGGTTGGTCAGCGTGCGGGTGTAGTCGTTGCCATAGGCATCGCCGTAGCCCACTTCGGCACGGGTGTTGATCACCAGCGACGGCATGATCGGCCAGTACTTGCTGATCTGGTAGTTCAGCTTGTAGTACTCGATGGTCGAACCCGGCAGCGTGGTTTCCAGGCCGATGCGCTGGTAGGTACCGCGGGTCGGCATGAAGTAGTCGTTGCGCGAGTCACGCGCCCAGCCCAGCTCGGTGCGCCAGGCATGGAACGTGCGCCTACCGACGGCGTTGATGTAGTCGATGATCGACTGCGGGGTCGAGCCCTGGTAGGTGGTGATCTGGTTGCTGTCGATGCCGAACATCAGCGAGACGGTATCGGTCTCGGTGATCGGCACGCCGAACACCACCTGCGCCGAACCATTGGTGCTGTTGTACTGCGCGGTGTTGAAGTCGGAGTAGTCCAGTTCGCGCCAGGACAGGTTGTAGCCCAGCGACACGCCGTCATCGGTGAAGTACGGGTTGGTGTAGCTGAAGCCGTAGCGCTGCAGGTAGCTGCTGCGCGAGGCTTCGACCGACACGCGGTTGCCGCCGCCGAGGAAGTTGTTCTGCGACAGCTGCACCGAGGTGGTCATGCCGTAGGACTGCGAGTAGCCCAGGCCGAACACGAAGCTGCCGGACGTGGTTTCCTTGACGTTGTAGACGACGTCGACCTGGTCGTTGCTGCCGCTCACGGCCGGGGTTTCAACGTCCACCGACTCGAAGTAGCCCAGGCGCTGCAGGCGGATCTTGGAGCGGTCGATCGCGGCCTGCGAGTACCAGCTGTTCTCGAACTGGCGCATTTCGCGACGCATCACTTCGTCGGACGTACGCGTGTTGCCACGGAACAGGATGCGACGCACCGACACGCGCGGGCCGGGCACGACCTGCATGTTGATCGCCACGGTCTGCTCGGGGCGGTTGGTGGTCGGGATCGGGTTCACCTTGGCGAACGCGTAGCCGATGTTGGACAGCGAGTTGGTGATGGTGTCCGAGCTGAATTCCAGCAGCGCACGCGAGAACGTGTCGCCGGACTTCTGGATCACCATGCGCTCGACGTCCTCCTGCGGAAGGATCGTGTCGCCGCTGACCTTGATCTCGGAGATCTTGTACTGCGCACCTTCGGTCACGCCGGCGGTGAGGAACATGTCGCGCTTGTCGGGGCTGATCGACACCTGGGTCGAATCAATGCTGAAGTCGACATAGCCGCGGTCGAGGTACCAGGAATTGAGCTTTTCCAGGTCGCCGGACAGCTTTTCCTTGGAGTACTGGTCGTCACGGCGGTACCACGATGCCCAGTTGTGCTCCTTGGACTCCCAGGTCTCCAGGATGTCCTTGCTCTCGAACTTCTCGGTGCCGACCAGGTTGACGTGACGGATCTTGGCCGCCTTGCCTTCCTTGATGGCGATCGCGATGTCCACGCGGTTGCGGTCCAGCGGGCTCACCGTCGGGGTGATCTCGACGTTGTACTTGCCGCGGTCGTTGTACTGGCGACGCAGTTCCTGGGTCACGCGGTCCAGGCTCAGGCGATCGAAGGTGCCGCCCTCGGTCAGGCCGATGTCGGACAGGCCCTTGAGCAGCTGCTCGGACTTGATGTCCTTGTTGCCGGTCACGGTCAGCTTGTTGATCGCCGGGCGTTCCTTGACGGTCACCACCAGGATGCTGCCCTGGCGGTCCAGCTGCACGTCCTCGAAGAAGCCGGTCTTGTACAGGGCGCGGATGGTCTCGCCGACCTTGTTGTCGGTGACCGTCTCGCCACGCTCCACCGGCAGGTAGGTGAATACCGTGCCCGAGCTGATGCGCTGCAGGCCATCCACGCGGATGTCGCTGACAGTGAAGGGCTCGGCTGCCTGGGCCAGGGCGGGAGCGCCGGTGACGGCGGCGAGGGCGAGGGCCAGCAGGCGGCGATTGGGGAGTCGCGTCATGTCACGTCCGGTAGGAAGGTCGATTTCATTGGTGCGGGATGCCGACGCTGTAGACGGCAACAACGTGGAAAAGTTCATCGCGGGACCAGGCCGAGGATGTCGTTGTAGAACGCCAACCCCATCAGCCCGGCCAGCAACGCCAGGCCGATGTACTGGCCGGCGGCGATGGCACGCTCGCTCAGCGGGCTGCCCTTGACCAACTCGATAAGGTAATACAGCAGGTGGCCGCCGTCCAAGATCGGGATCGGCAACAGGTTGATGATGCACAGGCTGAGTGACAGCAGGGCAAGGAACTGCAGGAACCAGTCCAGGCCGCGTTTGGCCGAGATGTTGGCTACCCGGGCGATGGTGACGGGCCCGGAAACGTTCTGCAGCGAGGCTTTGCCGGTGACGATGCGGCCCATCATGCCCAGCGAATCGGCCGCCAGGCGGCCGGTTTCGCGCACGGCCACGGTGACCGCGTCGAGCGGGCCATAGCGCAGCAGGGTGTCGTAGGGAGGGCTGAACGAGGTCGGGAACTGCACGCCGATCTGCCAGATCGGCTCGCCCTTTGAATCCTTGCCCTGGCGCGGGGTGACTTCCAGCGCCAGGCGCTCGCCGCCCCGCAGGACCTCGATCATGCCCGGGCCGCCGGCGCGGCCCAGCGTCTGGATCTCGCCGATGACCTGGTCGGCGCCGTCGATGCGCTGGCCGTCGATCGCTACGATCAGATCGCCCGGCTGCAGCTGCCCGGCCACCACGGAGTCCGCGGTGAGCGACTCGACCAGCGCCGGTTGCAGCCACGACTGCCAGTACAGGCCAGCCAGGATCGGCACGCGCCGTTCATCGAAGCCGGGGGGCAGCTGCGACAGCGGCAGGCTGCGCACGCGCACCTGGTCGGCCGGGTCCAGCACTTCCAGCTTCACGTCGCGGCGGTCCATCGCGGCGGCGGTCAGCGCCATGCTGGCCTCGCCGAGGGTGACCACCGGGCGCTCGTCCACGCGCAGCACGCGGTCGCCGCTGGTCAGGCCGGCGCTGGCGGCGATGCCGCTGACACGGCCGATGGTCGGCGAATAATCCTGCTTGCCGATCACGAACATCGCCCACAGCAGCAGGATGCACAGCAGCAGGTTGGCGATCGGTCCGGCGGCGACGATGGCGATGCGCTGCCAGACGGTCTTGTGGTTGAAGGCCTGGCCGCGCTCGTGCGGGTGCACTTCGACCTCGCGCTCGTCCAGGAACTTCACATAACCGCCCAGCGGGATGGCGGCGATGGCGAACTCGGTGCCGTGCCTGTCCCGGCGCGACCACAGCGGCCGGCCGAAGCCGACCGAGAAGCGCAGGATCTTGACCCCGCACAGGCGCCCGACCCAGTAATGCCCGAACTCGTGGAACGTGACCAGCAGCCCGAGGCTGACAATCATCCACCAGACCGATCCGATGAAGTCAGTCATGCAGGCTCACAGTGGCGGGCAGGGGCGGCGTCGTCATGCTGGGCGAGGCGGTCGTTCAGGCGGCGTCGATGGCGTTCAGGGTCAGCTGGCGTGCCCGCTGGTCGGCGGACAACAGGACCTCCAGTGTATCGGCTGGCTGGGTCGGCAGTGTTGAAAGAGCGTTAGCAACCAGCTCCGGGATGGTCAGGAAACCGATCCGGCCCTGAAGAAACGCTGAAACCGCCTCTTCATTGGCAGCGTTCAGCACCGCCGGGGCGGTGCCGCCGGCCTGCATCGCCTGCCAGGCCAGGGCCAGGCAGGGGAAGGCGTCGGTGTCCGGGGCCTCGAAATCGAGCCGGCCCTGGGCCAGCAGATCCAGCCCGGATACGCCCGATTCAATGCGTTGTGGCCAGCCCAGGCCAACGGCCAGTGTGGTGCGCATGTCCGGCAGGCCCATCTGCGCCAGAGTCGAGCCGTCCACGAACTCGACCAGCGAGTGGACCAGGCTCTGCGGGTGCACCAGCACTTCGATGCGCTCACCGGGGATGCCGAACAGGTGGTGGGCCTCGATCACTTCCAGGCCCTTGTTCATCAACGTCGCCGAATCGACCGAGATCTTCGGCCCCATCGACCACTTCGGGTGGGCAACGGCCTGGGCCGGGGTGACCTGGGCCAGTTCGGCGCGGCTGCGGCCACGGAACGGGCCGCCGGAGGCGGTCAGCAGGATGCGGCGCACGCCGGCGCCATCCACGCTGGCATCGCGCGAGCGCAGGCACTGGAAGATCGCGCTGTGTTCGCTGTCGATCGGGATGATCTCGGCGCCGGCGCGTTCTGCGGTGCGGGTCAGCAGCTCACCGGCCAGCACCAGCGATTCCTTGTTGGCCAGCAGGATGCGCTTGCCCGCGGCGGCGGCGGCCAGGGTGGAAGACAGCCCGGCCGCACCGACGATGGCGGCGACCACGGTGTCGCAGGCATCGCTGGCGGCCAGCTGGTCCAGCGCGGCATGGCCGGCATGCGCCTCGGTGGCCAGTCCGGCATCGCGCAGGCCATCGCGCAGCTCAGCGAACAGCGATTCGTCGGCGATCACCGCGTGCGCGGGCCGGTGCTGGCGGCACAGTGCCAGCAACGCCTGCACCTGACGACCGGCGGCCAGCACGGTGGCCTGGTAGCGCTGCGGGTGGCGGGCGATCACGTCCAGCGTGGAGGCACCGATCGAGCCGGTGGCGCCGAATACGGCGACCCGGCGCAGGTCTGCGACAGCATTCATGGTCAGAACCCGAAGATTTCCTTGCCGAGTGCGAACACCGGCACTGCAGCCAGGACGCCGTCGACACGGTCGAGTACGCCACCATGGCCCGGAATCAGGTGGCCCGAGTCCTTGGCGCCCGCGTGGCGCTTGATCAGGCTTTCGAACAGATCACCCAGCACCGAGGCGAATACGGCCACCACCGAAGTGATCAGCAGGCCCGGCAGGTGTGCGGTATCGATGCCGGCCAGCCAGCCCAGGCCGACGGCCACGGCGACACCGGCCAGCAGGCCGCCGAACAGGCCTTCCCAGGTCTTGTTGGGGCTGATGCGCGGGGCCAGCTTGTGCTTGCCGAAGTGACGGCCGGCGAAATAGGCGCCCGAATCGGCCGCCCAGACCAGTGCCAGCGCAGCCAGCAGCCACAGGTGGCCCTGCTTGCCCGGCGGATCGCCGCCCGCATGGATCAGCACGAGCGCGGCCCAGGCCGGAACGATGGCCAGCGTTCCGGCCAGCATCTTCACGATGCGCGAGGGTGCCGACGGTTGCGCGCCGAAATTGAAGAAGCGCAGCCAGACCAGCGCCGCCAGCCACCAGGCAACACCGGCCAATGTGGTGATCTGGAACAGCACCAGCGTGCTGCCATCGGCCCACACCAGCAGCACCATCAGCAGCAGGTTCAGTACCAGCAGCACGGTGCGCGCCAGGGTGTCTTCGATGCCGGCCAGCTTCAGCCACTCCCACAGGCCGATCAGCAGCACCGCAGCGGCCGCCGCTGCCAGCCATTGGGTCGGCAGCAGCAGGATCGCGGCAATGGCGACCGGCGCCATGATCAGCGCGGCAAGGACTCGGGTCTTGGTCATGGGCTGGAAGTCTCGGTGGCCAGTGCGGCGATCTGGGCGCTGGTCAGGCCGAAACGACGCTCACGGCTGCCGTAGGCGTCCAGCGCCTGCTGCAGCAGGGCGGGATCGAAGTCTGGCCACAGCGCCTCGGTGAACCACAGCTCGGTGTACGCCAGCTGCCACAGCAGGAAGTTGCTGATGCGGGTGTCGCCACCGGTGCGGATGAACAGGTCCGGTGGCGGCAGGTCGGCCAGGGCGACCTGGCTGCCCAGCAGCGATTCGTCGATCTGTTCGGGCAGCAGGCGGCCGGCGGCGACTTCAGCGGCCAGCGCGCGCGCGGCACGGGCGATGTCCTGGCGGCCACCGTAGCTGGCGGCGATCGACAGGGTCAGGGTGGTGTTGTCTGCGGTGCGCTGCTCTGCCAGCTGCATGCGGCTGACCAGCCCGGCACCGAAGCGTTCGCGCTCGCCGATGAAGCGCACGCGCACGCCGCGCCGATGCAGCTCGTCCACTTCGCGGTCGAGCGCGCCGAGGAACAGCTTCATCAACGCATCGACTTCTTCCTGCGGCCGGCCCCAGTTCTCGCTGGAAAACGCGAACAGGGTCAGCGCCGGAATGCCCAGCTCAAGGCAGCGCTCGATGGTGCGGTTGACCGCACGCGCGCCGGCGCGGTGGCCGATCACGCGCGGACGACGGCGCTGCTGTGCCCAGCGTCCATTGCCATCCATGATGATGGCAATGTGGCGGGGCAGGGCGGCCGGCAACGGAGGCGGGACTGAAGGCATCGACTTCAGACCGACAGCAGTTCTTTTTCCTTGTCGGCAACGACCTTGTCGACGTCCTTGATGTTGGTGTCGGTCAACTTCTGGATGTCGTCCTCACCGCGCTTCTTCTCGTCTTCGCTGATCGCCTTGTCCTTGACCAGCTTGGCGATTTCCTTGTTTGCGTCCTGACGGATGTTGCGGATCGCGATCTTGGCGCCTTCGCCTTCCTTCTGCACCTGCTTGGCCAGCTCCTTGCGGCGCTCTTCGGTCGGCGGCGGCATGTTGATGCGGATCGCGGTGCCCAGGGTGTTCGGGGTGAACTCGGCGTTGTAGAGGCCCTTTTCGATCTCCTTGATCATGCTCTTGTCGAACGGCGTGACCAGCAGCGAGTGGGCATCGGCGTTGGAGATCGATGCGACCTGGTTCAGCGGGGTGCTGGCGTTGCCATAGGCGCTGACCGTGACGCGGTCCAGCAGGGCCGGGGTGGCGCGGCCGGTGCGGATCGAGGTGAGGGTGTGCTTCAGAGCGTCGATGCTCTTGGCCATGCGCGTCTGCGCGTTGTTCTTGATGTCGTTGAGCATCGCCCGGTCCTGGGTGTAACTGGAATCGGGCGATTATAGGCGAATACGGGACGCTGCCGGGCCAGAATCGGCCCGGAGCTCGCCTGGCGCTCAGGCTCAGGCCGGGTCGCGGCCCTGGACCAGGGTGCCGATGTTCTCGCCGCTGAGGATCTTCAGCAGCTCGCCCGGCTGGCCCATGTCGAACACGCGCATCGGCAGGTCGCTGTCGCGGGCCAGTGCGAAGGCCGCGGTATCCATCACTTCCAGGCCGCGGCGGATCACTTCGTCGTAGCTCAGGCTGTCGAAACGGACCGCGTCGCTGTGCTTGTTCGGGTCCTTGTCGTACACGCCATCGACCTTGGTGGCCTTCAGCAGCAGGTCGGCACCGATCTCGATCGCACGCAGCGCGGCGCCGGAGTCGGTGGTAAAGAACGGGCTGCCGACGCCGGCGGCGAAAATCACCAGGCGGCCCTTTTCCAGGTGGCGGATGGCGCGGCGGCGGATGTAGTCCTCGCACACGTCGTTGATCTTGATCGCGCTCATCACGCGGGCCTTGGCGCCCAGCTTTTCCAGGGCGTCCTGCATGGCCAGGGCGTTGATGACCGTGGCCAGCATGCCCATCTGGTCGCCGGTGACCCGGTCCATGCCGCCAGCGGCCAGGCCGGCGCCGCGGAAGATGTTGCCGCCGCCGATCACCAGCGCCACTTCGGCACCGGCCTGCTGGGCTTCGATGACCTCACGGGCCAGGCGATTGATGATCTTCGGGTCGATGCCGTAGTCCTCATCTCCCATCAGCGCCTCCCCGGACAGTTTCAGAAGGATGCGGCGATAGGCGAGCTTGGACATAGGGACCTCGGGTGCGTGGAAATCGCGGGCGATTCTACGCGCATGCGGCGTTGGGCCAAAGTGTTTTGTGCACTGCGGCGCGAAATCCTGCCGTCCGCCCCGCTCACGCGGGGCGTCCCGTTCAGCCCAGCTCGGCGCCGGCGGTGGCTGAAAGCTCGTCGTGGCCGAGGGCGCCGGGGGAGCGGGCGATCACCCGGTTGCGGCCCAGGTTCTTCGAGCGGTACAGCACATCGTCGGCTGCGCGCAGCAGGTCCTGCACGTCGGCAAAGCGTTCGTAGCCGCCCTGGGTGGCCACGCCGGCGGAGAAGGTGACGAACAGCGGGCCTCCCTCCAGCTCGGCCATCGGCGTGGCGACGATGTTGGCCAGCACACGCCGGATCACGTCCAGCGCCACCGATTCACTGGTGTTGGGCAGCAGCGCGACGAATTCCTCGCCACCGAAGCGGGCCACGGTGTCGCTGTTGCGCAGCTGGCCCTGCAGCTTGCCGGCAAAGGCGCGCAGCACCTCGTCGCCGGTCAGGTGGCCGTGGGCATCGTTGATCTTCTTGAAGTCGTCCAGGTCGATGAAGGCCACCGACAGCGGCCAGCCCTGGCGCCCGGCGCGCAGGAACTCCTGTTCCAGCACCGCCTCCAGCTGGCGGCGGTTGAGCACGCCGGTCAGGGCGTCGCGGTGGGCCTGGTCGGCCAGGCGCTTGGCCCGCGCCTCGAATTCGTCGGCGCGGCGGCGTGCCTGATCGGCATCCTGCAGCTCGCGCAGGTTGCGCAGGGTGGCCAGCTCCTGTGCGTGGTCGATCAGCTCACGGACCCGCGAGGGCGAGTTCAAGCCGGCCTCGAACAGGCTGGCGATATCCGGCAGGGCATCGCTGATGCGGGTCAGCACCTGGTCGAAACGGGCGCTGTCGAGTTCCAGCCGGTCATGCACCTGGTGCAGGGCGCGTTCGCGGGCGGCATCGGCGTCTTCGTCCAGCCAGATGTCGGCGACAGCGCCGGACAGCTGTACGCAGGCCTGGAACGGCGAGGCGGCAGCGTCGTCGTCCTCGCTGTGGCTGATGCTCTCCACCAGGTAGCGCGGCAGGCCCCACTGTTCGGCCACCCAGGCGCCGACATCGGCGTGGCTGCAGCCCAGTTCCTCGCGCTCGCGTGCGACCAGATCGGTATTGTCACGGGCTTCGCGCAGCAGTGGCAGGTAGCGCTCCGATTCGGCCTGGGCCAGGCACAGCACGCCCAGGTCCTGCAGCAGCCCGGCCAGCATCAGTTCCTCCAGCCGGCGCAGGCCGCGCGCCTGGCCCAGCTGGCTGGCGGCCAGGGCGCTGAGAATGCTGCGCTTCCACGCGCGCTGGCGCAGGTCGTGGTCGGCACCGCCGCCACCGGTCAGGCCCTGGGTGACGGTGAAGCCGAGGGCGAGGCTGATCGTGGCATTCAGGCCGAGCATGGTCAGCGCCTGGCCGAGGTTCTCGATGCGGCGGCGGCTGGCGTACAGCGGCGAATTGGCGATGCGCAGCATGCGAGCGCTCAGCGCCATGTCGATGGCGATGATGTTGGCGGCGGTGGCGATGTCCGCTTCCGGGTCCTGGGCCAGCTCGATGATGCGCAGGGCAATACCGGGTGGCGAGGGCAGGTTGCGGCAGAGCGCCAGGGCAGCTGTCAGCTCGGGAGGCATGTCGGGTCGTTCAATTCCATTGGGACAAGAATACCTAGGAATGCATCACAGTCCGCGATTTTCGTTCCTGCTATGTGACTGTGGATTCCCTGCGCCGAGTATCGGCTTGATTCGCGCGCAACGCAAAGGTGCCGGAGTGCGCACCAACGGTGTGCACCCACCGATGGGGCATGGGTTCATCCCTTGGCCCATACGTAAAAAAGGAGCCGCGGTTTCCCGCGGCTCCTTCTGGTCGCTTCACAGCCGGAAGGCTGGAATCAGACCTGCATCGCCTTGGCAACTTCAGCGGCGTAGTCTTCCACCACCTTCTCGATGCCTTCGCCGACGATCAGCAGCTTGAAGCCCGCCACGTCGGCGCCAGCGGCCTTGACCACCTGCTCGACGGTGGTGTCGCCCAGCACGTAGGTCTGGCCGTACAGGGTCACGTCGCTGACGATCTTGTTGATCTTGCCGCTGATGATCTTTTCCAGGATCTCGGCCGGCTTGGCCTTGTCCTTTTCGGACATCTTGGCCAGCTCGATTTCCTTTTCCTTCTCGACGAACTCGGCCGGGACGTCCGCAGCCTTGTTGTGCGGCGGCTTCAGGGCTGCCACGTGCATGGCCAGGCCACGGGCCAGCTCGACGTCGCCGCCGACCAGGTCGACCAGCACGCCAACCTTGCCGTTGGTGTGGACGTAGGCGCCGATGGTGTTGTTGCCATCAACCTTCACCATGCGACGGATCTGGATGTTTTCACCCAGGGTCTGCACGGCGGTGGCGCGGGCTTCTTCAACGGTGCGGCCATCGGCCAGCTTGGCAGCCTTCACGGCTTCGACGTCGTTGGCGCCCGATGCCAGGGCGGCAGCGGCGACGGCATTGACGAAGGACTTGAAGTTGTCATCGTTGGCGACGAAGTCGGTTTCCGAGTTGACTTCGACCAGCACGGCCTTGCCGCCATCCTGGGCCAGGCCCAGACGGCCTTCGGCGGCCACGCGGTCAGCCTTCTTGTCGGCCTTGGCAGCGCCGGACTTGCGCATGGCTTCAGCAGCAGCGTTGATGTCGCCGTTGGCTTCGGTGAGAGCCTTCTTGCATTCCATCATGCCGGCGCCGGTGCGCTCGCGCAGTTCCTTGACCAGGGAAGCAGTGATTTCCACGGGATTACCTCACGAAAGAAAGGGGTTGGGCCGGCATGGTGGCCGGCCCGTGTGACACGGTCCTGTCACGCGCCAAAGGCTGCGCGCAGGGAGGGTGGACGCCGGGCGTCCACCCCGGGGCCTGGATCAGGCCTGGGCGTCGTCGCCCTTCTTGGCAGCCTTCTTGGCCGGAGCGCGGCGGGCCGGCTTCTCTTCGCCTTCAGCAGCGGCTTCGGCGAACTCTTCCTCACGCACCGAAGCAGCGTGCGGAGCAGCAGCCTTGCCTTCCAGCACGGCGTCGGCAGCGGCGCGGGCGTACAGCTGCACAGCGCGGATGGCGTCGTCGTTGCCCGGGATGGCGTAGTCCACCAGTTCCGGGTTGTAGTTGGTGTCGACCACGGCGATGACCGGGATGCCCAGCTTCTTGGCTTCCTTGATCGCGATGTCTTCGTGGCCGATGTCGATCACGAAGATGGCGTCCGGCAGACGGTTCATGTCCTTGATGCCGCCCAGCGAGGCTTCCAGCTTGTCGCGCTCGCGACGCAGGCCCAGCACTTCGTGCTTGACCAGCTTCTCGAAGGTGCCGTCGGTTTCACCGGCTTCCAGTTCCTTCAGGCGGGCAACCGACTGCTTGACGGTACGGAAGTTGGTCAGGGTGCCGCCCAGCCAACGCTGGTTCATGAACGGCATGCCGCAACGCTCGGCTTCTTCCTTGATGGTTTCGCGGGCGCTGCGCTTGGTGCCCAGGAACAGGACGGTGCCGCGCTTCTGGGCAACCGACGAGATGAAGTTCATCGCATCGTTGAACAGCGGGACGGTCTTTTCCAGGTTGATGATGTGGATCTTGCCGCGGGCGCCGAAGATGTACGGAGCCATCTTCGGGTTCCAGTAGCGGGTCTGGTGGCCGAAGTGGACGCCGGCTTCCAGCATCTGACGCATGGTGACCTGGGGCATTGCAATACTCCTGATATGGAACCGGCGATTCCGCCCGCGGGATAGGTATGCGGGACGCGTGGAAGCGCGGATGGTTCCGGGGTTGGGCTTCCCTGTTGCCTCCGTGGCCGAACTCCTTGCGGAGCACCCCGGCACGGATGGGGGCAGCAGGTGTGGATTCACCGGTGACGTCCGGTGTGGACGGTCTCCCGCGCACGCAGGCGGCAGGAATCCGGTCGATTATAGCCCGCTGGGAGCGCTCGCTGCAATTGCCGGGTCCGGCGCGGTCAGATCGACCACGCGGCCGTCCCGCAGCCGGGCCTGGAAATGGCCACCGGCATAGCCGTCGGCATGGACGGGGAGGGCCCAGCGGCGTTCCCGGCCCGCCAGCAGGTAGCCGGCCAGTCCCGGCAGCAGCAGGGTGCGGCGTCCATCGCCGGCGACGAACGCAAGATCGTGCAGGCGGGCGTGAACGGAACCTGCGTTGCGCAGTCGCAGAAGAGGCTGCGACGTGCCGGGCTCGATCCCGGCATGCAGGTCCGGCCGCGCCAGGGGCGTCGCATGCCCCCGGAACAAGGGCAGCGAGTAGCGTGGCAGGCCCGGTCCGCTGGGGCTCAGGATCACCCGGTAGGCCTGCTCGACGGCAACGGGCGACGTCTCCCGAGGCAGCAGCCAGATGCGTTGACGGGTGCCGGGTGGGAGGTCGAGCCGGGCGGGGCTGGCCAGGATCTGGTCGCTGGGCCGCAGCTTTTCCGCATCGACCTGCTGTTCCCAGGCCAGGATCCGAACCTCGCCCTGCCAGCGGCCGGGCCCGGGGTTGTACAGCCACAGCTCGCCGTGCCCCCCTTCGGCGGGCAGCTGCAGGGTGGTGGGCACCAGGTCCAGCGCCGCAGCGGGCAGTGCCAGCAGCAGTGCCAGCAGGCTCAGCAGGATGCGCATCAGTAGATGAGGGTCACGGCAGGCGCCGCGTCGTCGCTGTCGGCCGGCGGCGCGAGGTCGCGGATCTGTTGCGGAAGCTCGGGCGCGTCGCTGCTCCGGTGCGGTGCCGCGCATCGGGTGTTGCCGGCATCACTGCTGCAGCCCTCGACCACGGTCAGCCGGATCTGCAGGGAGGTGCTGCCGGGATCGGCCCACGCGGGCATACTGGCGACCAGCATCGCCCCGATCAGAAGTGCGCGAACCACCTGCCATCCACCGTACTGTAGGACCCGTTGCGCGGTATCGGCCGGATCGGCCGAATCTGTAGGGTCGACTGCCAGTCGACTGGTCCTGCCGCAGGAGGGATGCGCGCATCCACGCACGGCGTGGATCTACCGAAACCCACCCCGGTGGGTGCCGACCATTCCAAACCCACCCCGGTGGGTGCCGACCATTCCAATCCATCCCGGTGGATGCCGACCATTCCAATCCATCCCGGTGGATGCCGACCGTTGGTCGGCACACAGGTCAGTAAGTGATCGTCACCTGCACCCGATCGTTGTAGGTACCGGCCGGGGGTTGGCCGGTGACCGGCGGCACCCGGCCATGGATGGTCAGCTGCTGCGCGCTGCCACTTCCGGTGCCGCCAACGGTATCGACATTGAGGGTATTGCCCCAGCGCAGGCTGCGCGCGGCGTCGCGGTACAGCTCATAGGGGAGGTAGTAGGTGCCGCTGCCAATGGTGGTGGCCATGCGCCGGGTGGTGGAGGCGGCGGGGTTGTTCTGGCCGTTGTTGAGGCTGATCTGGTAGGCGGTGTTCTTCAGGCAGGTCAGCGTGAGCGTGGCGGTCCGGTCGATGTTGGCGGAAATGCTGCCGGTGACGTTGCCGAAGTCCATGTTGGTGGTGACGTAGCTGCCGCATTGCGGCAGCACGTTGGCAGTGGCAGTGAAGCTGAAGGCCGCACTGGCGCTGTTGGTGCCGGTTGCGCCGCCGTTGCAGGCGGCCGGCACGGTGGCGTTGCCGAGCAGGACTTCGTTCCAGGCCCAGGTGAGCACCACGTTGGCGCCACTGAAGGTGCTGCTGTAAGCACCCGAAGCGAGGATCTGGTTGGCGGGGATCTGCGCGAACAGCTGCACGGACTGCGCACCGCTGCCGCCGGTCAGCAGCGGCACGTTGTAGCTCATGGTCAGTTCCTGCGCCGGCGGCGTGCCGCGTGGCACCAGGCCGGTGACCTGGCCGTAGCTGGCGTTGTTGTAGAGCTGGAAATTCATGGTGTCGCTGGTGGAAGTGGACATCGTGCGGAAGGTGGAGCTGCTGCCGCCGCCACTGCCTGCGCCGATACCCACGCAGACGCGGACGCCGGTGGTGGCCAGCAGGCTCAGTGCGGCGGTGGTGCAGGTCACCGTGATGTTCAGCGTCGCCGCCGTAGGGCCGGGAGCGTTGCTGTTGATGTTGCCGAACGGCAGGGTCGGGTTCGCGGTTGCCGTGCAGACCGCTGTCGCCTGGGCCGGTAGTGCCGCGAGCAGGCCGGCGAACAGCAGCATGCCGAGCAGCAGCACTCTCATGGCGCCACCTCCGGGATGCACGGCAGCGGTGCCGGCTTCGGCCGGGCGCCGGACGCCACTACCTTGGGCTGCTCGGGTACCTTCACCCGGCACTGGCCGCGGCTGGTGGTGATGTACAGCACGCTGCCGGCAGCGACGTCTTCCAGATACAGCAGGCCGTCATAGCCCACCGTGGCCTGGCGTCCGCCGGGCAACTGCACTTCGCTGCCCACTTCCAGCGGCTGCCCGTCCATGCTCTGAAGCGTCAGGCTCAGAGAGGGCCGCGAGCGCAACTGGAATGTCACGTGGGTCCCAGCGCGCTGGCGCGGCGTCACCCAGTCCTCGATGCGGTCGGCACGCATGTCCTCGGGCAGGTCCAGGGTGTCGATCGAGACCCGGTTGCGCTGCCAGGACAGCAGCGGGCTGACCAGCAACAGGCCACGATCATCGGTGACGCCGATCAGGCGGTTCTCCAGCCGCACCGGCACGCCACCGACACCATTGGTGCTGATCACCGCGAATGCATCGGAGACCTCGCGGGTGGCGAACGCGTGCCCGCCCATCCAGACCAGGCTGCCACTGGCGCTGCCGTAGGCATAGTTGAGCCCGCTCTGGCGCGAGGCGCCGAAGGAGTAGCGGCCGACGTCATTGAGGATGCCGACTTCGGCCAGGCCGCCACTGCCGTCCTCGCCGTGGCGCACCTGCGCGCGCCAACCGATGCCGCCTGCACTGCCATCGCCGGGCACCGGCTGGGTGACATCGGCCACCCAGGTCTGGCTGTCGCCATTGCGCTGGCTGGACAGGCTGGCCTGGCGGTTGTTGCCCAGGCTGGCGGTCACCGACAGATAGATGCTGCGGTCATCACTCTGGTCCAGGTTCTGGTTCACCGAGAGGTAGGCTGACCAGCGCTGGCTCCAGGTCCGCGACCAGAACAGGCTGGCGTAGCGGTTGTCTTCGCCATCGGGGTAGCGCAGGCGCAGGTAGCTGGCGCTGAGCGTGCCCAGCCGCAGCAGGTCGGCGCCGACCGTGGCCTGTTCGCTGATGCTGGGTGGCAGGTTGCCCTGCAGTGCGCCCAGGTCGCGGTAATCACCATGGCTGCGCACGGTGCGCAGATTGACGTTGAGTCGGCGGTTGTTCCAGCTGTAACCCAGCGCCCACTGGCCACCCTGCAGGCCCTGGTAGTTGCTGTGCGCATAGGCGGCGTTGAACACGCCCGCGCCGCCGAGCAGCCACCCGCCGCCGATGCCGGCCTGGGCCAGGCCACCGCCGCCTTCGGCATGCGCTTCACCGGTGAAGGTATCGCTGATGCCGCCGCGCCAGCTGGCACTGGCCACGGTGCGGTCGTCGTAGGCGAAGGAGCGCTGGCCGAAGTCCTCGCGCAGTTGGCCAACACCGACCGACCAGTCCGACAGGCCCTTGGCCAGCAGTTGCTGGGTGCCATAGAAACTGAAATCCAGTGTCTGCATGCGGCCGAATGCGTCGGTGACCACCACCTGTGCGCTGCCGGTGCCGCTGATCCCCGGCTGTGCGGCCAGCTGGAACGGGCCGACCGGGACCTGGCCGCTGTACTGGCGCAGGCCATCGACGTACAGCTCGACCGTGGACGGCACCACCGCCTGGCCGAGGAAACTGGGCGTGGGGGGCAGCACGCGATAGGGCTGCAGGCCGTAGTTGCGACCGATCTGCAGGCCACCCAGGCGCACCGGACGGGTCCAGTCGACGAAGCCGCTGTAGAAATCGCCGACCTCCAGCGTCATCGCCTGGTCGGGGAAATCCAGGCTCCAGCGCGTATCCAGGCGCACGCTCTCCCCTCGCCAGCGACGGTCGCCAGGCTGCTGGTAGCGCCGGCTGACCGCGGTGTTCTCGAAGGTGCCGTTGCCGACGCCGAACAGGCGCAGTTCGGAGCTCAGGCTGAGGTTGCCCAGCGTATCCACCCGGCTGCCATACACGTCGTAGTTGAGCAGCAGTCCGGTTGAGGCACTGCCTGCGGGCGCGCGTGTCTGCGGGCGGCTGAGCACGGTGGTTGGCAGGGTCAGCTGGTCCAGTGGCACGTCCAGCGCCAGGGTCTGCAGGCGTGCGTCATAGCGCACCACCGCGCCGCTGATCTGGTCCAGGTACACCGGTGCATCGCCGTGGGCGTTGAAGCCGAGCTGGCGCAGTACGTCGGGGCTGGCCTGCAGGCGGCCACGGTTCTCGATGAAAGGCAGCAGTCCGCGTGGGGTGCTGTTGAGCGAAACGTCCAGGTACAGCGTCTGGTTGGCGGTCAACGGTGTGGGCGGTGGCAGCATCGCATCGGCGGAGATGCCTGATACATCGGCGGTGGCGGTAGCCGCTGCACCGGACACATCGGCGGCTTGGGTCGCCGCAGGAGCCAGGGCAGCAAGCAGCGCGCCCATCAACGCCTCAGCGAGCCGATGGGGGCGACAGCGGCGTCTGTTCCGACTCGCCATTGAGCTTGGCCGTGATCTGGTCGTTGTCGCGGTCGATCGCCGTGCGCTCGATCGGCCAGCGCATCACCTGCCCGGGCAGCACGTAACCCAGCAGTCCGGGATGCACGATGCGTGGGCGCGTGGGGCTGCCCAGCGCAAGATCGGCGATCTGCGCATAGCTGTTGCCTGCGTTGGCCACCTCGACGCCGTTGCGGCCATCGGGCAACTGCACCAGGCGGGCCTGCAGCTGCGGCGCAAGCTTGCCGGCGGCGGGCTGCACGAACACCGGTATCGAATAGCGCAGCACGAACTGCATGCCGTCGGCGCGGGTGGCCAGGTCGGGCACCTCGTCGACAATCAGCCTGTAGTACTGCTGTGCCGGCGGTGGCGTCCTGTCCGGACGCATCACCCGGACCAGCTGCTGCTGCCCGGCAGCCAGTTCCTGCATCGGCGGGGTGACCACCAGTTCATCGGTGGGCAACAGTTGCTCCTGGCCGTCCTGCTGCACCCAGCGGAACACCCGAACCTGCAGCTTCACCGGCGAGGTGCCACTGTTGGTCAGCCAAAGCTCGCCGGCACGCTGGCGCGCTTCCAGCTGCAGGCTGGTCGGGGCGACCTGCAGGCTGGTGGCTTCGACCGGGGCGGCGAATACCAGGCTCAGGACGAGCAGCGCCACGCCGGTGGCGCGCCACGGGCGGGGTCCGGCCATGCGGGCGTGCTCCATCAATAGGTGATCGTGGCGGTAACCGTATCCAGGTAGTTGCCGGTCGCCGGGTTGTTGGTGCTCAGGTTCAGGATCTGGCCGTAGACGATGTAGGGCACGGCCAGGCCGGTGCCGATGCCAGCCTGGGTGTTGGTGCCGGAGGTGGCACCCCAGACCAGGGTGTGCGCGGCGTCCTGGTAGAGCTGGTAGCCGACGTAGTTGTTGGCGGTCACCGCGGCGTTGGTGTTCTTCATCCGGCGAGTGGTGACGTCATTGGCGGTGCTGGCATTGGCACCCGCATTCAGTGAAATCGTGTACGGGGTCAGTGCCGAGCACTGCGCGGTCACCGTGCCCTGACCCAGGGTGGGGGTCGCGGTGGTCGAGGCCGCCGTGCCGAAGTCAACGTTGGTGGCGGCAGCAGCCGTGATCGTGCAGGCCTTGGTCACCACCAGGGTGACATTGAAGGTGGTGGTGTCTGCGGCCAGGGCCGGGCCGGACAGCAGGACCCCGGCCAGGGCCCAGGCAAGCGGGGAACGAAGCGCGGATCGCATGGACAACCTCCCTGACCCGAAGGTCCGTTGAACAAGGCGAAGGCGGCACGTTCGGCACCGCTTCGGCGACGGTGACCCCAGCTTAGGAGGCGTAAGTGTCTGTATTCCGTGATAAACAGGGAGGCGAAAGGGGGGCGGCGATCACGCTTTCACTTTCCTTGCCGGAACCGTGCATGGCCCGGATCGCCAGTTGGGTGGCGTTCGTTCAGATTGTGGCCGGATCGGCGATAATGGGGGCCATGAGCGTGAATCTGAAAACCCCGCAGGAAATCGAGATGATGCGAATCGCCGGCCGCATGGCCAGCGAAGTGCTCGACATCGTCACCCCCCACGTCAAGCCCGGTGTCACCACCGAGGAACTGGACCGCATCTGCCACGACCACATCGTGAACGTGCAGGGCGCCGTTCCGGCCAACGTCGGCTACCGCGGCTTCCCGAAGACCGTGTGCACCTCGGTCAACAACGTCATCTGCCATGGCATCCCCAGCGAAGGGAAGGTGCTCAAGGATGGCGACATCATCAACATCGACGTCACCGTCATCAAGGATGGCTGGCACGGCGACACCAGCCGCATGTACTTCGTCGGCACCCCGTCGGTGATGGCCCGCCGCCTGGTGGAAACCACCTACGAAGCCATGTGGCGCGGCATCCGCGCGGTGCGTCCGGGCGCGACCCTGGGCGACATTGGCCATGCCATCCAGAGCTATGCCGAAGGCGAGCGTTTCAGCGTGGTGCGCGAGTACTGCGGCCACGGCATCGGCAAGGTCTACCACGATGAGCCGCAGGTGGTGCATTACGGCCGCCCGGGCCAGGGCCTGGTGCTGCAGCCTGGCATGACCTTCACCATCGAGCCGATGATCAACGAGGGCACCCGCTACAACAAGGTGCTGCCGGATGGCTGGACCGTGGTGACCAAGGACCGCAAGCTGTCGGCACAGTGGGAGCACATGATCGCGGTCACCGAGACCGGCGTGGACGTGCTGACCCTGTCGCCGGGCGAGTCGCAGGTCTCCTGAGGATGCTGCCGGCGAGTTCGCTGCTGGACACGCCGGCCGCGTCGCTCAACGACCCGGACTGGGCTGCTGCCGCGCGCCAGGCGCTGCAGCAGGCCGACGCGCGTCTGTACCGCCGCTTCGACCAGGGCGACAACATCGAGCGCCTGCTGGCGCTGCGGGCGCGCGCTGCCGACCATCTGATCCGCCTGGCCTGGCAGCGCTGCCTGCCGGCCGACAGCGGGCTGTCGCTGTTCGCGGTCGGCGGCTATGGCCGCGGTGAACTGTTTCCGCGTTCGGACATCGACCTGCTGGTGTTCGGCGATCCGCCGGCACAGCTGGCCCATGAGGCGGCGCTGGCGCGCCTGTTCGCGCTGCTGTGGGACTGCGGATTGGCCGTCAGCCATGCGGTGCGTTCTGCATCGCAGTGCCGCGAGGCGGCAGCGGACCAGACCGTGCTGACCGCGCTGATCGAGGCGCGCCCGATCCTGGCCGATGATGTGGCGCGCCGCGCGCTGCGCGAGGCCGTCGACGATCGTGAACTGTGGCCGGCGCGCACCTTCTTCCTGGCCAAGCTGGAAGAGCTGCGCAACCGACACCAGCGCTTCGGCGACACCGCCGACAACCTGGAGCCGGATCTGAAGGATGGCCCCGGTGGGCTGCGCGATCTCAACACGCTGGGCTGGATGGCACTGCGTGCGTTCGGCGTGCGTGACCTGGAGGCGCTGGTCGGGCTCGGCCATCTGGGCGCTGACGAAGCCGCAGCGCTGAAGCGCGAACGTGCGGTGCTGGCGCGGCTGCGCTTTGGCCTGCATCTGGTCGCGCGTCGCCCGGAAGAGCGCCTGCGTTTCGACTACCAGAAGACCTTGGCGGCACGCCTGGGCTTTGAAGACGATGCCGAGAACCTCGGTGTCGAGAAGATGATGCAGGGCTTCTACCGCGCCGCGCTGGTCGTGCGCCGGATCAGCGACCGCCTGCTGCAGCGCTTCGAGGAACAGTTCGATGGCGAGGCGCAGCCGGAGCCGCTGACCGTGGGTTTTTCCCTGCGCCGTGGTTACCTGGCGGCCAACGAAGCCGACTGGCCGCGCGGCGACATCGGCCAGGTGTTCGCGCTGTTCGCCAGCTGGGCCAACAATCCGCAGGTGCGCGGCCTGCATTCGCTGACCGCGCGTGCGCTGGCCGAAGCGCTGCCACTGCTGCCGGCCTACGACCAGGCTGATGCCGATGCACGCGAGCAGTTCCTGGCGCTGCTGCGCGGCCAGCGCCCGGTCGATACGCTCTCGCGCATGGCGCGGCTGGGCGTGCTTGGCCAGTGGATTCCCGCGTTCGCCCAGGTCAGCGGGCGCATGCAGTTCGACCTGTTCCATGTCTACACCGTCGATCAGCACACGCTGATGGTCCTGCGCAACATCGGCCTGTTCGCCAGCAGTCGTGCCGACGAGCGCTTCTCGATCGCGCACGAAGTGTGGCCGCGCCTGCGCAAGCCCGAGCTGCTGCTGCTGGCCGGCCTGTTCCATGACATCGCCAAGGGCCGTGGCGGCGACCATTCGGAGCTGGGCGCGGTGGACGCGCGCGCGTTCTGCCAGGCGCATGCGCTGAGCACGTCCGACACCGAACTGGTGGCGTGGCTGGTCGAACAGCACCTGCGCATGTCGGTGACCGCGCAGAAGCAGGACATCGCCGATCCGGAGGTGATCCATCGCTTCGCCACCCTGGTCGGCAGCCGCGACCGCCTGGATTACCTGTACCTGCTGACCTGCGCCGACATCGCCGGCACCAGCCCCAAGCTGTGGAATGCATGGAAGGACCGCCTGCTGGCCGACCTGTACTTCGCCACCCGGCGCGCGCTGCGCGAGGGGCTGGAACACCCGGTGCCGGCGGCCGAGCGCGTGGCCGAAGCGCGTGACAGCGTGCGCGCGCTGGTGCGCGAGCGGGGTTACGACGATGCCACCATCGATCGCCAGTTCGCGGTGATGCCCGACGAAGGCTTCATCCGCCTGCGCCCGGAGCAGCTGGCCTGGCAGGCTGCCGCGCTGGTGCCGGTGAAGCAGGGCCAGGCGCTGGTGAAGGTACGCCGGATCAGTGTCGACGATCCCGCGCTGGAAGTCTTCGTGCATTCGCCGGACCGCGACGGGCTGTTCGCCGCGATCGTGATGACGCTGGACCGCAAGGGCTACGGCATCCACCGCGCACGCGTGCTGGACGGTCCGGCCGATACCATCTTCGATACCTTCGAAGTGAACCCGGCCGATACCTTCGCCGATGGCAGCAGTGCCAACCTGGAAGCGGCGCTGCGCGAGGCACTCAGTGGTGACCTGTCGCGCCTGCGGCCGTCACGCCGGGTGGTGCCACGGCAGCTGCGGCACTTCCGCTTCGCCCCGCGCATCGAATTCCGCGATGAGCCGGGCGCAACCCGTTTCGCCCTGGTCGCCCCCGACCGCCCCGGCCTGCTGGCCGATGTGGCGTTCGTGCTGCGCAATCAGGGCCTGCGCGTGCATGATGCGCGCATTGCCACGTTCGGCGAACGCGCCGAAGACACCTTCGTGATCAGTGACGAGCACGACCTCCCCCTGACTGAACCTGCCCGGCAGCAGCTGCATGACGCGATGCTGGCCTGCCTGGACCCTGATCGAAACGCCGGAGACCCCGCCTGATGGCCACCAAGCCCGCCAAGAAGACCGCCGCGACCCCCAAGAGCGCAGCGGCCCGGAAACCTGCTGCTGCCGCACCGGCCGCGAAGAAGACCCCAGCGCCGAAGAAGGCCGCTGCGGTGACGGCCCCGGCGAAGAAAGCGGCTGCGGTGAAGCGTGCTGTGAAGAAGCCGGCGCCGGCCAAGAGTGCCGAAGCGGTCCGCGCCGAAACCATCGCCCGCAAGTCGCTGCGCAAGCCGTCGGCCCCGGGCGTGGAAGAGCTGAAGTTCGGCATCGAGAGTGCCTTCGAGCGCCGCGCTACCTTGACCATGCACGAGCTGGAAGGCTCGACCAAGCCGCTGGTCAACCGCGTGATTGACGGCCTGGAGAGCGGTGAGTTCCGTGTTGCCGAGCCGGACGGTCAGGGTGGCTGGAAGGTCAACGAGTGGCTGAAGAAGGCCGTGCTGTTGTACTTCCGTGTCAATGACATGGCCGTGGTCGACGCCCGTCCGGCGCCGTTCTGGGACAAGGTCGAATCGCGCTTCGCCGGCTATGACGAAGCGAAGTTCCGCCGTGGCGGCGTGCGCGTGGTGCCGGGCGCGATCGCCCGCCGCGGTACCTACTTCGGCAAGGACGTGGTGCTGATGCCGAGCTTCACCAACATCGGCGCCTACGTCGGCGAAGGCACCATGGTCGATACCTGGGCCACCGTCGGTTCCTGTGCGCAGATCGGCCAGCACTGCCACCTGTCCGGCGGCGCCGGCATCGGCGGCGTGCTGGAACCGCTGCAGGCCAGCCCGACCATCATCGAGGACCACTGCTTCATTGGTGCGCGTTCGGAAGTGGTGGAAGGCGTGGTGGTCGGTCACCACAGCGTGATCGGCATGGGCGTGTTCCTCAGCCAGAGCACCCGCATCTACAACCGTGCCACCGGCGAGATCACCTACGGCTACATCCCGCCGTACAGCGTGGTGGTGTCCGGCTCGCTGCCGAGCAAGGACGGTACCCATTCGCTGTACTGCGCGGTGATCGTCAAGCAGGTTGATGCCAAGACCCGCAGCAAGACCAGCGTCAACGACCTGCTGCGCGGCCTGGCCGACTGAGGATGACGGCGCCGGAGGATCTGGCGCAGTCCGCGATCTACCAGCATCCGTCCGACACCCTGTTCGGGCGGATGCTGCCGCGCCTGCTGCATGCCCCGCGCTGGACCCGGCTGCGCCGCGCGCTGTCGCGGCGCTGGCCGATGCCGGCGCTGGTCAGCGATGTGCGCGACGTGGTCTACGTGAGCTGGTGGGTCGACGTGCGCCACGCGCCAATGCCACCACCAGGCCATCATTACGTGGTCCATGCCGGACGCACGCCTTACACCATCCTCAGCTACCGTCATGGCCACTTCGGGCCGGCGCTGGCCGGGCCGCTGCGCTCGCTGACGCCGTCTCCCAGGCAGAGCAACTGGCGCTGGTACCTGCGTCGCGACGACGCTCCGGACGGGGCGCCGGTGGTGCTGTTCGATCGCAACGTGATGGACCAGCTGGCCTTCATCGCCGGCGCGCGCGCTTTCAGCGATGCCATGCAGCCGCATCTGTCCACCGGCTTCGAGCATGTGGTGCGCACCGATGGCGATGGGCACACCCTGATCGAAGGTGGGCAGGGCAGTGCGCCGAGGTTGCACCTGCAGTGGCAGGCCGCTGCAGGCTGGGAGGATGTGGCGGCGTGGTCGGCGGCCTTCGGCGGCCACCAGGCCCTGCTGCGTTTCCTCACCTGCCAGGACGAGGCCATCGCCCGTACCTGCGACGGCCGCTGGGCCAGCACACGCATCGCGCTGCCGGTGGACATCGCGCAGCTGCAACCGTTGCAGCTGGAAGGCGAACAGCAGTGCCCGCGCCTGCAGGCGATGGGCGTGGCGCTGCACGAGGGGCTGGCCTTCCGGCTGCCAAGGGTACCGTTCCGGGTCGTGTCCGAGCGCCTGTTGTGAGATTCTGGCCCTCTGTTTTCCAGCATCACAGATGGCCATGAGCACCACTGTCTACGGTTTGAAGAACTGCGATACCTGCAAGAAGGCGACCAAGTGGCTGGACCGCTTCGGCGTGCCGTACACCTTCGTCGATTACCGCGAGAACAAGCCGAGCCCGGAAACACTGCTGGCGTGGGCTGGGCAGCTGGGGGGCCTGGCCGCGATGGTGAACAAGTCGTCCACCACCTGGCGGCAGCTGCCGGACAACCGCAAGGCCGCCGACTCCGAGGCCGAATGGAAGCTGCTGCTGCGTGAATACCCGCAGCTGATCAAGCGCCCGCTGGTGGTTACTGCCGATGGCACGGTCAGCCAGGGCTTCAGTGACAACGGTTTCAAGGCCCGCTTCGGCGTGGGTGACGCATGAGTGCGGTCCTCGACCTGACCTGCGAACTGATCGCACGGCCTTCGGTGACACCGGACGATGCCGGCTGCCAGGCACTGCTGGCGGCACGCCTGAAGCAGGCCGGATTCCAGTGCGATCACCTGCGCCTGGGCGAGGTCGACAACCTGTGGGCGACCCACGGCCAGGGCGCGCCGGTGCTGGTGCTGCTGGGCCACACTGACGTAGTGCCGACGGGCCCGCGCGAGGCCTGGGCCAGCGACCCGTTCACGCCGCAGATCCGTGACGGCGTGCTGTACGGCCGTGGCACCGCCGACATGAAGGGCAGCGTGGCGGCGTTCGTGGTCGCCGCCGAGCAGTTCGTCGCCGCACATCCCGATCACCCTGGCACGCTGGCGGTACTGCTGACCAGCGACGAGGAAGGCGACGCCATCGACGGCGTGCGCCACGTCGCACGATTGTTCGCCGAGCGTGGCCAGCGCATCGACTGGTGCATCACCGGTGAACCGTCGTCGACCGCGATCCTGGGTGACCTGCTGCGCGTGGGGCGTCGTGGCAGCCTGTCGGCCAAGCTGCGCGTGCAGGGCGTGCAGGGGCATGTGGCGTATCCGGAGAAAGCGCGCAACCCGATTCACCAGGCCGCTCCGGCCCTGGCCGAACTGAGCGCGCGGCGCTGGGATGACGGCTACGAGAGTTTCCCGCCGACCAGCCTGCAGGTCTCCAACATCCATGCCGGCACCGGTGCCAACAACGTGATTCCCGGCGAGCTGGAGGTGGATTTCAACATCCGCTACAACCCGCACTGGGATGCACCGAAGCTGGAGGCGGAGATCACCGCATTGCTGGGCCGCCATGGCCTGCAGTACACGCTGAAGTGGCACCGCAGCGGCGAGCCGTTCTACACCCCGGAAGGCACGCTGCGCGCCACCGCGCGTGCGGTGCTGGCCGAGCACATCGGCCGTGCGCCGGAAGAAAGCACCGGCGGCGGCACGTCAGATGCACGCTTCATCGCGCCACTGGGTGCGCAGTGCATCGAAGTGGGGCCGGTCAACGCCAGCATCCACCAGGTGGATGAGAACGTACGCGTGGACGATCTGGAAGCGTTGCCGGGGCTGTACCAGCGCCTGGTGGAACGGCTGCTGGCGTGAGGTTGGTGGGTGCCGACCGTTGGTCGGCACGCCTCCCGCCGGGCATGGCCCGGCGGCACTACTCTGAAAAAATGAAGAACGGCGGCTCGACCGCTTTCTTCCAGTAGCTTGGCGCGGCCATGTAGAAGTGTTGCGCCTCGGCTCTGGCGAACCAGCGCGCCGCCGCGTCGGTGTCTTTCTCCACACCCGGCGCACTGCGGCCCAGCAGCAGACCGGCGAAGTACTGGCCGAACACATTGCCCTTCTCACCGGCGCGCTGGTACAGCTGCAGCGCACGCGCCGGATCGCGCGGCAGTCCCATGCCTTTCTCCAGCAGCGCGCCCAGGTCGACCTGCGCTTCGGCGTCGCCGTGCTCGGCACGACGCTGGATCTGCGCCACCAGCGGATGCACGGTGTCACCCTGTGCGGCCACCGCATTCGGCAGTCGCGACGATGAACTCGGGTAGCGCTTGTAGATCATTCCGCGCAGGTCCCAGCGCAGCGCCTGCTGCGCGTCGCCTCGCTGGCGGTAGGCCTTGGCAAGCCCGTAGAACGCATAGGGATTGCCGTGGTTGGCAGCCGCCAGATACGCGCGTTCGCCACGTCGCCAGGACGCGCGCAGGACAGGTGCCGGGTTGATGTGGGGGCTGTCGGCATGCTGCAGCGTACCGGAGGTCCAGATCCGTCCCAGTGCTTCTTCCGCTTTGGTGTTGCGGAAGGTCCAGGGCGTGATCGCGGCAGCACGCTCGTAGTAGGTAACGGCGCGCGGATCGTTGAAACGTTCGAAGGTCTGCGCAGTGTCCCAGGCTCCGTCGAAGCTGCCGTCGGTGCCGCGTTGCTCCAGTGCCTGCTGCTGCGCCAGCGGCAACGTGGAGGGCGGAGGCAAGGTCTGGCAGGCGGCCAGGCCCAGGCAGAGCAGGGCGGCCAGCGCCGCGTTGCGTCCAGTGCGGTGTTGCATTTCCATTACACGTTCCAGGGCGGGCCATTATGCGCTTCGGGAGTGGTTGCCAACGCAACGGTTGCGCCGTGCCGGAAACCGCGGTAGGGTCGATGCCATGTCGATCCGCCTGGCCACCGCCGTCAATAACAACAACCGCAATAATCTGCGCGCGAATAATCGTGCGCGGCCGATGCGGGACTGCGCCCTGGGTAGATAGACAGCAACACACGCCCGGACACCAGAAAACCCGCATCAGCCGATGCGGGTTTTTTTGTGCCCGGGCGCAGCCCCACCCGGGCCTGGATGGCCGGTCGAACACCCTCCCACCCGTGAAAATCCCCCAACAGGAGCTCTCCCATGTGTTCGATCTTCGGAATCTTCGGCCTGCAGGCCGGTGACGATCTTCCCGCCCTGCGCCGCCATGCGCTGGAACTGTCGCAGCGCCAGCGCCACCGTGGCCCCGACTGGAGCGGCGTGTACCTCGACGAAGGTGCGCTGCTGGTCCATGAGCGGCTGGCCATCGTCGACCCGGCCGGTGGTTCGCAGCCGCTGCTGTCGGCCGATGGCCAGCTGGCGCTGGCGGTGAACGGCGAGATCTACAACCACCAGGCTTTGAAGGCGGCGCTGACCGCCGCCTACGACTTCCAGACCGGCTCGGACTGCGAGGTGATCAACGCGCTGTATCGCCAGGGCAGTTCGCCGGCGCAGTGGCTGGAACAGCTCAACGGCATCTTCGCCTTCGCGCTGTGGGACCGCGACAGCGGGCGCGTGCTGGTGGCGCGTGACCCGGTGGGCGTGGTGCCGCTGTACTGGGGCCACGATGCCCAGGGGCGCCTGCGGGTGGCCTCGGAAATGAAGGCGCTGGTCGATACCTGTGCCGACGTCGCACAGTTCCCGCCGGGTCACTACTTCGACAGTGCCAGCGGTGAGCTGGTGCGCTATTACCAGCAGCCGTGGCGCGACTACGCCGACGTGCAGGGCCGCCAGGCGGATCTGGCCGAGCTGCGCCAGGCCTTCGAGCATGCGGTGGAACGCCAGCTGATGAGCGATGTGCCGTACGGCGTGCTGTTGTCCGGTGGCCTGGACTCGTCACTGGTGGCGGCGGTGGCCGCACGCTATGCACGTCGCCGCATCGAGGATGGGGGGCAGACCGAAGCCTGGTGGCCGCGCCTGCACTCGTTTGCGATCGGCTTGAAGGGCTCGCCCGATCTGGCCGCCGCTGCGATCGCCGCCGAAGCGCTGGGCACCGTGCATCACGGTTTCGAGTACACCTTCGAGGAAGGCCTCGATGCGCTGCCGGAAGTGATCCGCCACATCGAGACCTACGACGTCACCACCATCCGCGCCTCGACGCCGATGTTCCTGCTGGCGCGGCGGATCAAGGCGATGGGGGTGAAGATGGTGCTCTCCGGCGAGGGCAGCGACGAGATCTTCGGTGGCTACCTGTACTTCCACAAGGCGCCGGATGCACGTGAATTCCACGACGAGCTGGTGCGCAAGCTGGACGCGCTGCACAACTACGACTGCCTGCGCGCCAACAAGTCGATGATGGCCTGGGGCGTGGAGCCGCGCGTGCCGTTCCTCGATCGTGAGTTCCTTGATGTGGCGATGCGCTTCGATGCCGCGCACAAGATGGTCGGCGCCGGCTTTGGCGGGCGTCGCATCGAAAAGGCGGTGCTGCGCGAGGCGTTCGACGGCTACCTGCCGGACAGCATCCTGTGGCGGCAGAAGGAACAGTTCAGCGATGGCGTTGGCTACGGCTGGATCGATGGGCTGAAGGCGCATGCCGAAGCACAGGTGAGCGACCGTGTACTGGCGGCGGCCGACAAGCGCTTCCCGCACAACCCGCCGCAGACCAAGGAGGCGTACTACTACCGCCACCTGTTCGAGCAGTTCTTCCCCAGCCGTGCTGCGGCGGAGACCGTGCCGGGCGGCAAGTCGATTGCCTGTTCGTCGCCGGCGGCCATTGCCTGGGACGCCAGCTTCGCCGCGGCGGCGGACCCCTCGGGCCGCGCGATCGCCGGCGTGCACGAGCAGGCACTGGCCTAAGCCCCCAAAAAGGGGACGGAGGGGATTAAGTCGTTTGTGCCACTAACGACTTAATCCCCTCCGTCCCCTTTTTGTATGATCGCCCCCTGCGCATTGGGGAATGTTCATGGACGTACAGGCAGGCGGCGACGTGCCGCCCACGAAATGGGGATGGCGTTATCTGGCCTGGGCCGGGGTGCCGTTGCTGGCTGGCGTACTGCTGGCGCGGTATGCCGGGCCGGCGGCGCCCGAGGCGGTTGCCCGCGCCACCGCCGCCGAAGGCAGCTGGGCGCAGCACCTTGCCTCACCGCTGGGCTTGTTCCTGCTGCAGCTGCTGGTGCTGCTGCTGGTGGCCAAGGGCGCGGGTGCGCTGCTCAAGCACTTTGGACAACCGGCGGTGATCGGTGAGATGGCCGCTGGCCTGATGATGGGGCCGCTGGTGCTCGGCAGCCTGCTGCCGCAGCTGCATGGTGCGTTGTTCCCGGCCAGCTCGCTGGGTCCGCTGGGCATGCTCAGCCAGCTGGGCGTGCTGATGTTCCTGCTGGTGGCCGGTGCCGAGCTGGACCTGGCTGCGCTGCGTGGCCGCCGGCGCTTCGCCTTCACGGTCAGTCATGCCGGCATCGCGGTGCCGTTCGTGCTCGGCGTGGCGCTGGCGATCTGGCTGTATCCGCAGCACGGTCCGCAGGGTGTGGGCTTTACTGCATTCGCATTGTTCGTCGGCATCTCCATGAGCATCACCGCGTTCCCCGTGTTGCTGCGCATCCTTGCCGATCGTGGGATCACACAGACGCCATTGGGCCAGACCGCGATCGCCTGCGCGGCATTGGGCGATGCCACCGCCTGGTGCCTGCTGGCCTTGATCGTCGCCGCCGCCCAGGCCAGCGGCTGGTTGCCGGCCAGCCTCAACCTGCTGTGCGTGGTCGTGTTCGTGGCGCTGATGCTGGGGCTGGTGAAGCCGTGGTTTGCCCGCCAGCAGATCGCGCCGGGCCGTGAGGGACGTTGGTTGCTGGGTATCCTGCTGCTGTCACTGGCGAGTGCGCTGGTCACCGAGATGCTGGGCATCCACGCGTTGTTCGGTGCATTCGCTGCGGGCGTCGCGGTATCGTCCAACGCGCAGCTGCGCGACCTGTTGATGGCCCGCGTCGAACCGTTCGCGGTGACCCTGCTGCTGCCGTTGTTCTTCGCCATGACCGGCCTGCGCATGCGCGCCGATGCGCTGCAGGCCAGCGATATCGTGTTGTGCGTGGTGGTGATCGCGGTGGCCACGACGGGCAAGCTGCTGGGCACCTTCAGTGCCGCGCGCAGTGCCGGCATGCCCACGCGCGAGGCATGGCGGCTGGGCGCATTGATGAACACCCGTGGCCTGATGGAGCTGATCGTGCTCAACCTGGGTTACGAGCTGGGCCTGCTCGGCGACCGCCTGTTCGCGGTGCTGGTGATCATGGCGTTGGTGACCACGGCGATGACCGGGCCGCTGCTGAACCTGATCGAGCGGCGCCGGGGCTGAGCGCTGGACGGTCGTGCCGGCCGCTGGCCGGCATCCTCATGATGCTGGACACACCTGCATGGATGCCGGCCAGCGGCCGGCACTACCGCTACCGCGCCGGTACCAGCGTCATCCTGTGCTGCGCCTTGCCGGGCAGGAACGGTGTCGGCCGCCCATGCACCCAGTCCTCGTGGCCGGCGCCCCAGTACGGCGACAGCGGATGGCCGCTCTGGCCGCCGGGCATATGCACGATGCCGTCGGCCTCATGTCCGGGCGAAACCACCATGCGTTCGGAGGCGCCGAAGTTCGGCGTCTGCACGCGCGGCATGTCACGGTCGCCGGGCAGCGGGTCGGCGCGCATGCACAGCCAGCGCTTGGCGATGTCCGGCAATGCACGCGCGATGGGATGGCAGAGCGCCGCGGTGTTGCGCTCTCCCCAGGTGCGCTGGGCCAGTGGGCCCTGCTTGGCCAGCTCGCTCTCGGTGCGGCGTGCGGCATCAAGCAGCAGCGCGTCCCAGCTGTCGTAGGCCGGTGGCAGCAGGTTGGCGGGGCGCTGCTGCAGCATCGGCCAGGCCACGCCTTCCAGTTGTGCCAGGCGCGGGTCCAGATAGTCATCGCCCAGCTGCGCGTTGGCCGGTGCCAGCAGTGCTTCGGACAGGGTATCCATCACCTGCGTGCGGAACGCGCGCACCACCCGGTAGCTGACCGAGCCAGCCGAGGCCCGGCCGCCCCATTGATGGCTGACCGCCTTCAAGCGCTTCAGTGCAGGGTCGTCACTGCGTTCGATGACGTCATGCAGCAACGCCCACCAGCGCTGCAGAAACACGGCGCGATCATCGAGCTGGATCGCCAGCAGGTCGTGTTCGTCGAAGCGGTCCTGGATGGCGAGCAGGTCGCGGATCTGCTGCGCACGCGCGCCGAGGTCATAGCCACCGTTGCCGACGCTGGCCAGTGCCTCGCCGTAGAGGACGCGTCCGTTGGCGGTCCACAGGCGATGGTTGGGGGGATCGATCAATGCCGGCGAGGCATCGCTGCGGATCGGCCACGGTGCGCAGTCCTGGTTGCTGGCGGCAGTGAAGCCGGCCGGCGCGCAGCCAGGGCCACGGTCCGGACGGGCACCGATCAAGCGCCAGGCAATGCGGCCGCTGCGGTCGCCGACCACCAGGTTCTGCGCGGGAATGCCGGCGCGGTCGGCGAAGTGCAGTGCACCGTCCAGGTCACCGGCGCGGGCCAGATCAGCGAAATCCAGGCGTACGGCGCCGGGCAGGTGTGCGACCCAGCGCAGGGCATCGCCACTGCCATCGGCATGGGTGTGCAGGATCGGCCCCCAGGCGGTTTCGCGTACCGGGAACAGCACGTCGGCCTGGCCGGCCACCGCAATGCGTTCTTCGTGCACGGTCACCGTGGCGTTGGCCGGTTCCGTGCGGTAGTCCGCCGTGTCGATGTAGCTGTTGGTGAAGCCCCAGGCGACGTGGCCATTGCTGCCGACGATCACCGCCGGCAGGCCAGGGAGCGAGAAGCCAGTGACGTCGACCTGGCCGCCGGCAGCCTGCGGGTCGGGGTAACGCAGGCGCACCCGGAACCACAGGCCAGGCGCGCGCAGGCCCAGGTGCATGTCGTCGGCGACGATGGCGCGGCCGTCCGCGGTGAGTGCGCCGGCCACCGCGAAGTTGTTGCTGCCGATGACGTCCGCCTCCTCCTGCTCGGTGCCCGTCTTTCCCTTCAATGTGCGCAGATCGAGCTGGCTGGCATCGGGCAGAATCGCATTGCCGGTGGCTTCGCCAAACAGCGGTGCATCCCATTCGGTGCCGTCGTGGGCAATCAGCGCGTACAGCGCCGGCGGCACCACCGCACGGATGCGGCTGAGGGCAAGCTCGGTCTGGTTGTTCGGGTCCTGCAGGTCGGCGTACATGGCCAGCCCGGCCAGCACGCTGTCGCTGGCCTGCCACGGTTGCGGTGACTGCCGCAGCAGCAGGTAGGCCCATGGCCGCACGGAGAGATCGGTAAGGCCTTCGTTGACGCCATCTACATAGGCGCGCACGACCGCGCCGTTGTCGCCCAGCGCGGTATCCAGATGCGCCTCGGTGCGGGCGCGCAGGCGGTGCACGCGCATGCGCTTGTCAGCTTCAATGGCCTTCGGCCCGAACAATGCCGACAGCTCGCCGGCGGCACTGCGGCGCATCAGGTCCATCTCGAAATAGCGTTCCTGCGCATGCACATGGCCGAGTGCGCGCATCGCGTCGGCCTGACTGCCGGCAGTGATGGTGACCACCCCCAGCGCATCGCGCTCGATGGTGACCGGCTTGGCCAGGCCCGGCAGCGCATGCTCGCCGTCCAGGTCGGCCAGGCTGCCGCGCAGCAGCAGCCACAGGGCCAGTGCGGTGACCAGCACGATGGCGACCAACACACCCAGCACCCAACGCCATGTACGTCGCATCGCACGTCCTTTCCGAACTCGTGGGCCGATTGTAGCCGCAGGCGCAACTGCGACTGATTCCGATTAGATCACCGTATTTTGAAATGCGGCACCCTATGCAACATCGATTCACAGGAGCCCCCCATGAAAGGCAACCCGGACGTCATCGCCTGCCTGAAGGAACTGCTGCGCGGCGAGCTTGCTGCCCGCGACCAGTACTTCATCCATTCCCGCCGCTACGAGGACCAGGGCCTGTTCGCGCTGTACGAACGCTTGAACCACGAGATGGAAGAGGAAACCCAGCACGCCGACGCGCTGCTGCGCCGCATCCTGTTCCTCGGCGGCGACCCGGACATGCGCCCGCATGCTACCGAGCCGGGCAAGACCGTGGAAGAGATGCTGCAGAAGGATCTCGACACTGAATACGCGGTTCGGAACAATCTCGCCGCCGGTATGAAGCTGTGCGAGGAGAAGGGCGACTACGTGAGCCGCGACATGCTGCTGGCGCAGCTGAAGGACACCGAGGAAGACCACGCCTGGTGGCTGGAGCAGCAGCTGGGCCTGATCAAGCGCATCGGCCTGGAGCTGTACCAGCTGAGCAAGATCGACGGCAACGGCGCCCCGGCGCACTGAGCCGGCGCCGCTTTCTGTAGAGCCGAGCCATGCTCGGCCTGTCTCTTATACACATCT